>DASXTR010000332.1:0-6775 GCA_036505325.1 Gaiellaceae bacterium | reverse complement strand
CTGGCCCGACGACCGCCGCGTCGTGACCGACGAGAGCCGCCTGCGGCCCGGCGTGACCGACGTGATGGCGCTCCGCGTCGGCTACGAGAAGCTGCACCGCGAGACCGGCTGGGAGCCGCGCGTCTCCTGGGAGGAAGGCGTGCTGCGCACGATCCGCTGGTACGCCGCGCACCGCGACAAGTGGATCGGCCGCGTCGACTGGCTTACACCCCAACGCGAGGAGACTGAGACGCGGTGACGCGCGTGCTCGTCACGGGCGGCGGCGGGTTCCTCGGCTCACACCTTGTCGAGCGGCTCGAGCGGGACGGCCACGACGTCTTCGTCGCGCGGCGCCGCGACTACGACCTGACGCGCTTCGACGACGCCGAGCGGATGTTCCGCGACGCGCGGCCGAAGCTCGTCTTCCACCTCGCGGCCGAGGTCGGCGGTATCGGCGCGAACCAGGCGAATCCCGGCCGCTACTGGTACGCGAACCTGATGATGGGCGCACACGTGCTCGAGCTGACCCGGGAGCACGGCGTCCCGAAGCTCGTCGTCGCGGGCACCGTCTGCGCGTACCCGAAGTTCACCCCGGTGCCCTTCCGCGAGGAGGAGCTCTGGAGCGGGTACCCGGAGGAAACGAACGCGCCGTACGGCGTGGCGAAGAAGTCGATCCTCGTCGGCGCTCAGGCGTACCGCGAGCAATACGGGGTCAATGCGATCTTCCTCCTGCCGGCGAATCTCTACGGGCCGCGCGACAACTTCGACCTCGAGAGCTCGCACGTGATTCCAGCGCTGATCCGCAAGATGCTCGACGCCCGTGACGAGGTCGTGCTGTGGGGCGACGGGTCGCCGTCGCGCGAGTTCCTGTTCGTCGACGACTGCGCGGAGGGACTCCTGCTCGCCGCGGAGCGCTACTCGGGGCCCGACCCGGTCAACCTGGGCACCGGCGTCGAGACGACGATCCGCGAGGTCGCCGAGACGATCGCGGATCTCACAGGTTTCGCCGGCGAGATCGTCTGGGACACGACGAAGCCCAACGGGCAGCCGCGTCGTTCGCTCGACGCGTCGAGAGCCGAGCAGTTGTTCGGCTTCCGCGCGCGCATCCCGCTCCGCAGCGGGCTGGAGCGGACGATCGCGTGGTATCGCGATCACGCAGCGGCGCATGCCGTCGCGTAGCGACGCCTCCGCCGTCAGCCGTCCGTTCGCCGAAGCCGTGGGACGCGTCGTCCGGGCGGCGCGGACACTCGAGACGGTGCGGCCCGCGCCGCTCCTGGCGGTGGTCGCGACAACCCAGATCGCCGTCGCATTCGCGGTCGCGCTGACGTCGACGCACAACAGCTGGCTCTTCTACAGCGGCGGCGACGCGACGGAGTACTGGGCGCACGAATGGGCGCTCGGCCATGGCTACATTCCGCAAACCGTCGTCGGTTACGGGCTCCCGGTCCTGTTCGCGTGGGTGCCGCTCGTCGCCGGGCCGGCTCTGGTCAACGGGGCGGTGGTCGTCGTGCTGCTCCAAGCGCTGGTGCTGGTCCCGCTCGCACTCGTGCTCGTGTGGGCCGTCGCCGACCGCATCGGCGGTCGGCTCTTCGCCTGGTGGGCGGCGGCGGCGTGGATTTGCGCGCCGCTGCTCGTGCTGCGCGGCCTGCGGCCGGACTATCGGGGGACGTTCGAGGAACTGTTTCTCGTCCCGCATTGGTACGGGTTCACGAACATGGCGGACTTTCCGTCGCTCGTCGTCGCGCTCGCCGTCGCATGGGCGACGTTCCGCGCCGTCGACTCGGGATTCGCTGAGGATGCGGCCGTCGCGGGAGCGGCGGCCGCCGTCGCACTCGCCTTGAAGCCCGCCAACGGATTCTTGCTCGCGGCTCCGGCGATCGCGTTCGCGCTCGCCCGGCGCCGGCGGCAATCACTCGTGTGGATCGCGGCGCTCGCGCCGGCCGTGGCGACGCTCGCGCTGTGGAAGTACCGCGGGCTGGGGTACCTGCCCGCGACGTCGCTCGGCGAGCGGCATCTCACGCTCGGCTGGCCCGAGGAGACCGCGGCTGCGACGAGCTACATCCCGCTCGACTGGGATCACTTCGCGGACAACCTGGCCCAGCTCCGCGAGGTCTTCTGGAGCCTGCGGCTCGTCGAGGTGCTGGCGATCGCAGGCGCGTTCGCCCTCATTCGCCGCGCGCCGCTGAAAGGCATCTACGTGCTCGTCTGGATGGTCACGTTCTGCGTCGTGAAGGGAAGCAGCGAGCGCACCGCCGTCGCGACCACGACGTACTTCCGGCTGACGGAACCCGGGCTCGCCGCGTTCTTCCTCCTCGCCGCGGGAGTCGTGCTCCTGGTGCCGACACTCGGCCGGCGCCGCCCGCCCGCGAAGCCGACGGCACCGGTCCTGAACCGGAGAGGACTCGGCGTCGTCTTCGCAGTCGTCACCGCCGTTCCGCTGCTGGCGATCGCGGCCGCGCGTCCCGCGTCGGCCGACGTCGTCGCACGCGACAATCGCACCGCGAACGAAATGCCGATCCACGAACTCGGTCTGAAGGTGTCGGTCGGCGAGCGCGTACGACTGTCGTGGCGACGGCCGGGGACCGGCGGGCCGCGGGTCTTCTACATCGTGTTCCGAGACGAGTCCGGCGACGGGTGCGAGATCCCCCCGCGCGGCGTGCCCGAGTGCCTGCTGACGATGGCTGTGGCCGGGACGACCCGCGCGACTGCGTTCGCGGACGAGCCGGGACGCGGCCGCCACTGGTACCGCGTCGCGGTCGCCGCGAACGCTGCGGACGATGGCAACGCGGGCGGGGACCTCGTGCTCCTCAGTCCGGCCGTCCGCGCCGACGTCCGGTGAGGCGCGCCGGCGGCTGGTGGGCCGAGGGTGTCGCGGTCGCCGGGGTGATCGCCGTCGCCACGGCGATCTTCGCGCTCCCGTTCCGCCGCGCGACGACGATCGACGAAGGCGTCTATCTTGCGAGCCTCCGCGAGCTTCGCCACGGAGCGACACTCGGCACGGACGTGTTCTCGTCGCAGCCGCCGGTCTTCTACCGGCTGCTGCGCGCAGGCGCGCTGGCGTTCGGCGACTCGCTCGGCGGCCTCCGGCTGGCGATGCTCCTCGTTGCGCTCGCGGGCGTCGCCGCTGCGTGGCTCGTCGGCCGTCAGGCGGGCGGTTCCGCCGCGGCCCTCGTCGCTGCCGGGGCACTCGTGATCGCAGCGCCCTATGCGGACGAGGCGGTGCTCGTCGAGTCGGACACGGCGTCGGTCGTCTGCGGGCTGCTCGGCGTCGGCGCGCTCTTTGCGGCGTCACGCCGGCGCTCACCGCCCCTGTTCGCACTCGCGGGTGCGCTCCTCGTGCTCGCCCTGGCGGTGAAGCTGCTAGCACTCCCGTTCGTCGTGGCGCTCGCGCTGCTCGTCGTGCGGCGCCCGTCGCGGCGCGAGGCTGCGGCGCTCACCGCCGGCGCGGCCGCCGCGGCCGCCCTCGCAGCCGTCGCGGCGCTGCCCGCCGCAGGCGCGGTCTGGCACGACGCCGTCGTGTTCCACTTCCAGACGCGGACGAAGGGCGCCTGGCTCGGCCCGAACCTGAGGCACGTCGCGCGCCTGCCCGACTACCGTTCCGTCTTCGGCGCGATCGTTTTCCCCGCCGGCGCCGGCGCCGCCGCATTCGTGCGACGGGTCCGCACGCCGGAAATCGCCGTCCTCTGGCTGATCGCAGGAGCGGCGGCGATCTTCCTCGTGCTGCAGAACCCCCTACTCGACCACCATGGAGCGGTGCTCGCCGCTGCGCTCGCGACGGCCGCTGGGGCGTCGCTGGGAAGGGCGGCTCGGGTCAGGCCGCTCGCGTTCGTCGCAGTCGGTGCGCTTCTCGCTCTCGGCGCGGTCCAGGCGGGAGGGCGCGTCGCGCGGGGCGACGACCCCGAGCCGCCGTACGTACGCTGGGCGGAGGCGGAGGTGCGCGCGCACACGAAGCCGGGCGCGCTCGTGCCGACGGACCTGCCGCAAACGGTCTACCTCGCAGGCAGACGCGTCCCCGCGAAGCTCGCCGACAGCTCGCTCGCGAGAACGGACAGCGGAGACCTCTCGCGCGCGGAGATCCTCGACGAGGTCCGCCGCGCCGACGCTCCGCTCGTCGTCGTCGCGCGTGCCTATCTCACGGTGCCGGGGCTGCTCCGCGAGCTCGAGCGGATGTATCCGGTGCGTCGTGAGCGTCCGGGCGCGATCGTCCTCGCGCGTTAGCCGCGCTCGCGGAGCTTCGCTTCGAGCAGCGCGAGCCGCTGGGCGAGCACGACGTTCTGGTCGGTCAAGCGCGAGATCACCGTCGAGTAGTGCAGCAGCACGAGGATCACGAACAGGAGCCCGACGGCGAACAGCACCGCGGGCGGGTAGCCGCGCACGCCGAGCCAGCCCGCGATCGTGTTCAGCCCGCCGCGCCACGCCGAGAGCACGACGAGCACGACGCCGGTCAGCAGCCACAGCAGCGCGTAGCGCTCGCGCAGCCGGCGGGAGCGGATCAGCTCGAAGACGACGACGACGAGCACGAGCGACGCGAGCGTCGCGGCGATGGAGATCTTGAGCGGGGTCACTCCTTCTCCTCCAGCGGGACTACGTTGCGGCGGAACAGCCCGACGAAGAGCGCGAGCAGCACCTTCGCCATGTAGTACACGGATGCGGCGGCGCCGATCGACGACCGACCGTGCTCGCGCTCGCGCATCGTGACGCCGACCTCCTGCAGCCGCAGGCGGTGCTTGATCGTCATCACCATCCCCTCCACCTCGGGATAGTCGTGCGGGTAGTCGGCCGCGAAGAGCGCGATCGCGCGCCGGTTCAGCGCCTGGAAGCCGGAGGTCGTATCGGTGACGCGCTGCCGCGCGATCGCGGAGACGACCCACGCGAGGATCCGGATCCCGATGCGGCGCGTCGCGGACGAGCGGTACCCCTCCGCGCCCGCGAAGCGCGAGCCGACGACGATATCGGCCTCGTCCGCGAGCACCGGTGCGATGACGCGGTCGAGCTGAGACGGGTCGTGCTGCCCGTCCCCGTCGACGCGCACGGCGAGCTCGAAGCCGTTCTCCCACGCGTAGCGGAAGCCCGTCTGCACGGCGCCGCCGATGCCGAGGTTGAACGGGAGACGGATCGCGTGCGCGCCGTGCGCCTCGGCCACCTCGGCGGTGCGGTCGGTCGAGCCGTCGGAGACGACGACCACCTCGAGCCCGGGATCGAACGCGCGCAACTCCTCGAGCACGCGACCGATGTTCGGCTCCTCGTTCATCGCGGGCACGATCGCGATGCGGCGCAGCGCACGCAGGCGCTCGTCCACGACGACCGGCCGCTCGCGCACGTCAGTCGACATGCGCCCCGACCCCGAGCCCCACGAGCTGCAGCAGCTGGCGCGCGCGATGACGGTACGTGTGCTCGTCGAGGACGCGCTCGCGCGCACGGCGCCCCATCTCCTCCGCCTGCGCGGGATCGTCGAGCAGGTCCCTGATCGCGGCGGTCGCCTCGTCTGCATCGTTCACGACGAGGAGCTCCGACCCAGGCTCGAACCAGCGCTCGATCCCGTTGTACGGGTTGGAGACGATCGCCGCGCCGGCGGATGCGAGCTCGAACGGCCGGCAGGATGACGACGCGTACACCGTCGCATGCGAGCGGCGCGTGATGCACAGGTTGACGCGAGCCGCCGAGATCGCGCGGGCGAAGACGTTGAACGGCACGTCGCCGATCTCGCGCGCGTTGCCCGTGTCTCCGCGGAAGTCGCGTCCGCCGAGCGCGAAGTCCGCGTCCCGGAGGGCGCGCGACGGCTCGCCGACCATCGCTGCGATCCACTCGCGGCGGAACTTGTCGCCGTAGCCGTAGAAGAAGACGTCCATCTCCTTCTCGACCGCCTGCGGCGCGAAGAACTCGGGATCGGCACCCCAGAAGACGGCCTCGGCGCGGCGCGCACCCATCTCCAGCAGCCGCTCGAGGCCGCCCTCGGAGTTCGAGACGACGAGGTCGTACTCGCCCGGATCGGCGCCGTGGTAGTAGTTGAACCCGGTGTCCATGCCGCCGAACTCCGGCAGGCTCATCGGCACGTCGCCGTCGTAGAAGACGACCGGGATGCCGTAGCGCTCGCGCAGGGCCGTAGGGATGCCGCGGAAGTGCGCGATCGGCACCGTGAAGACGATCACCGCGTCCGGCCGCTCGCGCTCGACGAGCGACTCGAGATGGCGGCGCCAGCGCGGCGTCACCCAGCGCCAGATCGTCTCGCGCGTCATGCGGTCGCCGAGCGAGTCCTCGGGACTCTCCTCCGCACGGCGCAGATACCGGTCGCCCTTGAGGCGCGCGACGAGATCGCGGGCGCGCGCGAAGGTCTCGCCCTCCACGTAGGTCGGATTCGGCGCCGTCCGCCACCAGGGCGACTCGACCGGCCGCCCGCGGTACGGCGCGACGACGAGGTCGGCGCCTTCCTCGTACAGCCCCTTCCAGAGCTGCCACCATGCCGGCGTGCACCCGTAGCGGAAGTCGAGGTCGACGGCCGAGGCGGCGACGAGGATCTTCGGGGCGCGCACGATCGTCAGTGTCGCAAACGGGCGTTACGGCGCCGTAAGGGCTGTGGAGGGATCGGCACGGAATCGTCACGCCGGGACACTGGCGGCGCGCTCCCCGGAACATTAGGCTCGTCGCCATCTGGGGAGGGAGGTGGGTGCCCGTGTTGACGGGGCTCGCGAGCGCGGACGCGGAGGGCGCCTGCGCGGCGCCCTCCGCCGACGCCGGCTACGCCGGGCAGGGATTGGTCGAGAGGATGTTCCGGAAGTTGTTGTAGCGGAAGCTCGGC
>DASXTR010000331.1:0-6038 GCA_036505325.1 Gaiellaceae bacterium | reverse complement strand
CTCGACGACGAGGTCGGGCGGTCGCAGGACCTCGACCGGCGTGGCGAGCGTGTCGTTCGTCGCGTCGGTCTGGGCGGGCGACGCGTTCCGGATCTCCGCCGCGAGCCCGATCCGGCCTGCCTCGGCGAGCGTCACGGCCGGGAACTCGATGGTGGCCGTCCCGCCCGCCGCGATCTCGACCGGCCGCGTCACGCCCGCGGCCGGCAGCACCACGGTCGCCTTCGCGCCGACGTCCTTGTTGCGCTCGGCGATCACGACCGTGACCGCGAAGGGCCGTCCGGCGAGCACCTGCTTCGGCGCCGTCACGGACTCCACGACGAGGTCGGGCCGCAGCAACGTTCGCGTCGCGCCGCGGACGACGAACGTCCGCTCGGACGTCTGGAGGAGGACGTCCGCCTCGACGTGACGGTCGCGGGGGACGTCGCCGAGGTCGATCGTCCTCGCGCCGTTCGTCAGCGCGGCGTCGTTGATGTTGCGCGTCGAGGCGACGGTGCCGTCGGCGGCGAACGTCTTCACCTGAATCTTCTTCAGCTCCGTCGGGATCGCGCAGCCGTCGATCGCGGTTTCGATGGCGGCCGTGAGATCGGCGCCGCCGGGTCCTGTCAGCGCCGTGAGCGTCATCCGGTACGGCGTATCCGCCGAGCTCGGACACGCGGGTTTTTCCTCCGCGTAGGCCGTGGACGCGGCGATCGCCGCGGCACACGCCGCCGCGAGCGCGCAGCCTGCCGTCCGACGCGAGATTCTGTTGTGCAGCGGGCCGTGCATAGCGCTCCTTCCATCGCGGGTAAGGAGAGCGTGCGCCTCGCCGCTAACGGGCCGCTAACGCGGCCGCGTTGGCACCGGATCGCGTGCCCTCACCCGAGCAGGTCGAGCACCGCGGCCGGCCGCCGGAACGGCGCGACGACGTAGACGCCCTCGGCGGTCCCGCGGCACTCGCCGATCAGCTCGCGCGCGTGCGCCATCCCGATCGCCGCCGCCTCCGCGCCGGCATGCTCGAGCGCGTCCTGGAGCTCCTGCGGGACGACGATGCCGGGCACCTCGTTGTGCAGCCGAAGCGCGAGCCGGTAGCTCGTCACGGGGAACACCCCGACGAGGACGGGGATCGGCCAGCCGCCGATCAGCTCCCCGAAGCGTTCGACGACGTCGAGGTCGAAGACGATCTGGGTCATCGCGAACTTCGCGCCCGCCGCGAGCTTCTGGCGGAAGCGATCGATCTCCACCTCGAGGTCGTCGGCCGTCGGGTTGACCGCAACGCCGGCGAAGAAGGACGTCGGCGCATCGATCGGCCGGCCGTTGTAGTCCTCGCCGCGATTCAACTGCGTGACGAGGTGCGTGAGGCCGACCGCGTCGACCTCGTACACGCCGCGCGCGCCCGGGTAGTCGCCGACCTCCGGCGGGTCGCCGGTGATCGCGAGAACGTTGCGCACACCCTCGGCATGCACACCGAGCAGCATCGACTCGAGGCCGAGGACGCTGTAGTCGCGCGTTGTCAGGTGCGGGATCGTCTCGAGACCGCACTCGCGCTCGAGCGCCGCGGAGACCATGAGCGACGACATCCCCGCGCGCGCGGTCGCGTTGTCGTTGACGTCGACGAACCCGACGCGACCCGACTCGCGCAGCGTGTGGGTCAGCTCGACGAGCCCGCGCAGCGAAGCGCCGAGCGGCGGATCGAGCTGCACCGAGACGACGAACTCCCCCTCGCGCAGGGCGCGCGCGAGACCCGTCTCGAGCTGCTCCTCGCCGAGTGCGACGATCAACTCGCGCTCGGTCGCCTCGAGCGGTGCGCGCGGCTTGCGCTCCTGCTCGAGCGCTGCCGCGATCGCGGCGATCTCCGCCGGCGTCGTGCCGCAGCAGCCGCCGATCACGCGCGCGCCCAGGTCGCGGGCGTGGGCGGCGAACTCGGCGAAGTAGTCCGGCGTCGCGTGCGGGTAGATCACGCGCCCGCCCGCGAGGGACGCGAGGCCGATGTTCGGCAGCGCGGCGAGCGGCTTGCCGTCGCCGCGCATCTCCTCCAGCGCCGTCAGCGCGGCCAGCAGGCCCGCGCCGTGGTTCGCGCCGATCGCGGCGACGTCGAGCTCCGCGAGCCGGTCTGCGGCCTCGCGCGCCGTCACGCCCGCGAGGGTCTCGGCGCCCTCGTCGAACGTGAGCAGTGCGACGATCGGCAGGCTCGACACGCTCCGCACCGCGCTGACCGCGTCCGTCAGCTCCTCCAGGTCGTAGAACGTCTCGACCATGAAGAGGTCGGCGCCGCGCCCTTCGAGCACGGACGCGTGCTCCGCGAAGAGCTCGCGCCGGACGCGCGCGGTCGCCATCTCGCCGAGCGGGCCGATCGACCCGGCGATGAACACGTCGCTGCCGGCGATCTCGCGCGCCTCACGCGCGAGCTTCACCGCCGTCGAGTTGATCCGCTCGAACTCGTCCTCGAGGAAGTGGTGCGAGAGCTTCCGCCGGTTCGCGCCGAACGAGTTCGTCTCGATCAGCTCCGCGCCGGCGTTGATGAAGCTGACGTGCAGCGAGACGACCGCATCCGGCGCACGCAGGTTCGCCTCCTCGGGCGTCCGCAGCCGCGGCACCGCGGCGGTGATCAGCGCGCCCATGCCGCCGTCGGCGACCACGGGCGTGCCCTCGCGGAGGCGGGTCTCGAACCGGCTCGGCACGGCGGAGAGGGTAGATGACCATCTCACGCGGCCCTCCGGAAGAGGGTGCGCGCGGCCGTGCGGTCGCGCGCGGCGAGCGCCGCCCGGATGCGCGCCGTCGCCGCGGGGAGCAGCGGCTCGAGCTCGCGCGCGAGCGCCTCGCAGGCGCCGAGCAGCTCGGCGAGCACCTCCGGCGCGTTGCGTTCCCACGGCCGCTCGTGCGACGCGAGCCGGTTCGCGTCCTCGGCCGCGGCGGCGACCGCGCCGGCGGCCGCGCGGAAGTCGAACCGCGCGAGCGCGTCGTCGAGCGAGAGCTCCACCCGCGCCGCGCGCCTCGGGGCGAGCGCCAGCGTGCGCGAGACGAGGTTCCCGATCTGCCCCGCGAGCTCGTTCGCGCGCGCCGCCACGGCGGCAGGCCCGACGTCCGCGTCGCGCGTGTGCGGCCCGTCGCGCAGCAGCGCCCAGCGCACGGCGTCGGCGCCGTACGCGGCGATCAGCGAGAACGGGTCGTCCCCGCTGCCCGCGGACTTCGAGACCTTCGCGCCCGCGGCGGTCACGTACTCGTGCACCCACAGCGTGGTCGGGAGCGGCTCCCCGGCCGAGAGCAGGATCGCGGGCCAGTACACGGCGTGGAACCGGACGATGCCCTTGCCGATCACCTGCAGCCGCTCGTCCGCTGCGCGCCAGCGGTCCGGATCGGCCGTGAAGTAGTAGGCGAGCGCGTCGAACCAGACGTACACGACCTGCGACGGGTCGTCCGGCACCGGGATGCCCCAGCCTCGCGCGCGCGCGGACGCGCGCGACACGCTGATGTCGCCGAGGCCGGCGTGGAGCAGCGCCAGCACCTCGTTCCGGCGCCGCGCCGGCTCGATCCTCAGCCGCCGGCTCTCGACGAGCTCGACGAGCGCGTCGCGGTAGCGCGAGAGGCGGAAGAACCAGTTGCGCTCGGCGACCTGCTCGACCGCGCCGGGATGCTCGTCGCACTGCCCGTCGACGAACGCCTCGCAGCCGGTGCAGTAGAGGCCCTCGTACTCGCGCTCGTAGAGGTCGCCGCGTGCCGCGCATGCGCGCCAGAGTGCCTCGACGCCGGGGCCGTGCCGGGGGTCCACGCTCGTGCGGAGCACGTCGTCGGCCGAGATCGCGAGCGCCTCGCGCAGCTCCGCGAAGCGGGCCGCGTTCGAGGCGACGAGCTCCTCGACCGGCACGCCGGCCGCATCCGCGGCATCGACGTTCTTGAGGGCGTTCTCGTCCGTCCCGGTGAGGAAGTGGACGTCGTCGCCCCGCGCCCGGGCGTGCCGCGCGAGGACGTCGGCCTGCACGAGCTCGAGTGCGAAGCCGAGGTGCGGCGGCCCGTTGACGTACGGGATCGCCGTCGTGATGGTGGTGCGCTTGCTCATCGGTCACCTCCTGGTGAGGGCCCCGTGGGGCCTCGACCGACGAGCTTCGGCCCCACCTGCGAGGGGCCGGTTCGGCGGAAATTGGCTCTAGAGCACGCCGAAACGCCCGGAGGACGGGCGCATCATGGTCGCCGTGGGGGCGAGCGGGCTCATGGTGCGCAGCGTACCTCATGGGCTGACGCCCATGAGGGAAACGGGCGCCGGGCGGAGCCCGGCACCCTCTTCTGGTCGGAACCGACAAGCGGCCCCTCAGTGAAGCAAGTCAAGTACAGCGGTGAACAACCAGGTGGGTGATAGATCAAGTGGCAACACCTGGGCCATGATCCGCGTGTTCGAAGGGGGCCCGATGCGGCGGGGCCCTTTCGAAAAGAGAAGGGCCCGATGCGGCGGGGCCTCTCGCTAAAAACCAGTTGCGGAACGCGGAGCGGGGCTGGCGGCGGCCCCGCTCTTGCGTTCTGCATTCGCTTTGCTCAAGCGGGCGGGTGCGGTTGCCGATAGAGGCAACGGACTCCGGGCCGGGGACTGACGGCAATCATCCTGCGGCAACGGATCACGGCGGCGGCCTCAGGGCCGCCGTCGGTCTTTGTGTGACAAGTGAAGAACACGGTTTGTGGCGTCTGCCGCTTTCCCCGGCGCGCGCTGCACTGGACCGCAAAAATCGTCCCCCAAACGGGTAAAGCGGGTGTAGGATCGGGACCGTCAGAGGTGAGCCGGATCTAGTCGTTCCGGCTCTCTGCGTCTCGTCGGTTGTTCTCCCCCGTCAACCCGCGTAGAAGCCGGAGGTCGTGCTCAGGTGCTCACTGTTGACATCTCACTTCCCGATGTCGAGGAACTCCAGAAGCTCGTCGAGACAGGGAAGGAGAAAGGGTTCCTCACCTACGACGAGATCGTCAACGGGATCGAGGAGATCGAGCTCACCAAGGAGCAAATCGAAGATTTCACCACCTACCTGATCGACCACGGTGTCGAGCTCGTCGAGGGAGAGCAGCACAAGGCGCTCCCGCACGAGGGGCCCCTCGTCGAGGAGACGCCGAAGAACGCGCCGAAGCTCGATCTCACCGTCGAGCCATCGCTCGACTCGCTGCGTCTCTACCTGCGCGAGATCGGCAAGGTGCCGCTTCTCACCGCCGACCAGGAGGTCTACCTGGCCAAGCGGATCGAGCGCGGCGACATGGGCGCGAAGACGCAGATGATCGAGGCGAACCTGCGGCTCGTCGTCTCGATCGCGAAGGGATATCTCGGCCGCGGCCTCTCGTTCCTCGATCTGATCCAGGAAGGGTCGCTCGGGCTGATCCGCGCGGTGGAGAAGTTCGACTACCGCAAGGGCTACAAGTTCTCGACGTACGCGACCTGGTGGATCCGGCAGGCCGTGACGCGGGCGATCGCCGACAAGGCGCGCACGATCCGCATCCCGGTGCACATGGTCGAGAAGCTGAACAAAGTCGTTCACATCGAGCGCCAGCTCGTGCAGCGCCTCGGCCGCGAGCCGCGTCCCGACGAGATCGCCGAGGAGCTCGAGATGACGACCGAGGAGGTGCGCGAGATCCTCCGGATGGCGCAGCACCCGGTGTCGCTCGAGAAGCCGATCGGCGAGGAAGAGGAGTCCGAGCTCGGCGACTTCGTACAGGACGAGAACACCGAGTCGCCCGACGAGGCCGCGTCGCTGACGTTGCGGCGCTCGGACATCGAGAACGCGCTCGCGTCGCTACCGGACCGCGAGCGGCGCGTGATCGAGCTCCGCTTCGGCCTGACGGGCGAGCAGCCGTGCACGCTGGAGGAGGTCGGCAAGGCCTTCGGCGTCACGCGCGAGCGCATTCGCCAGATCGAGAACAACACGCTCAAGAAGCTCGAGTCTCTTCCCGAGGCTCAGGGCCTCAAGGACTGCGTCTAACCACCGGTCGTCTAACCACCGGTCGCCCTGCGAGGCGCGGGGCCGTCGATCCCTTGTGACAACTTGTCACAAGGGAAGTTCGGCCTTCGGGGCCGCCACGACGTGGACGATGGG
>DASXTR010000330.1:0-44748 GCA_036505325.1 Gaiellaceae bacterium | reverse complement strand
CGGCTTCGAGACGGTCGACGCGATCGTCCGGCACGCCCCGCACAACTACGTCGCGGTGATCGGCGGCGACATCCACAACTACCAGCGGTATCCGGTGGACGTGGACGGGCGGACGATCCAGTACATCGTCTCCGGCGGCGGAGGCGCGTTCATGCACGGCACGCACGAGATCCCGCCCATCGACCCGGATGCCTGCGGCGGCGTGACGGAGGAGCAGTTCAGGTGCTACCCGCTGCGCCGTGACTCGCTCGCCGCGTTCAGCCGGCTCCTCGCGAAGCGAATCCCGTTCTGCAAGGGCTACGCCCTCACGCCCGACGAGGCCGCCCAGGCTCTCATTGAGAGGTACCCATCCATCACCCCGACACGTCCGATCCGGACGAAGGCCGACAAGCGCCGTCTCGCCACCGTCGGCGCGTTCCTGATGCCGTCGGGGCGCACCTTCCACAAGTGGCTCTCGCCGTTCTTCGACTGGGACGATCCGCCCTTCTTCAAGAACTTCCTGCGGCTCGACGTGAACGGCGACGGGCTGCGGGTCCGGTGCTACGGCGTCACCGGCTGCGTCGACCGCGAGGACGACCCGTCGATCGAGGACGAGATCGCGATTCCGCTCGTTGACTCGCGAGTCAGCGCCCAGTAGCGTCGGCGCGTCTCTGTCGACCGGGGAAAGAAGGGGAATCTCTTGATGCGAACGCCGATTCGCGCGCTGGCGCTCGTCGCCATCGCGCTCGTCTTTCCGGGAAGCGCGCTCGCCGGCACGAAGGCCGGCCAGCCGTTCCCGAGCAACCTCTACACGACGCCTGACGCCACGCAGTTGACGGGCCTCCGCGTCGATCTTCCACAGCCGAACTGCTCGACGAACCCGTCGGACTGCGCCGACGTCGCCGTGCTGAATACGCTAGACGGTTTCAACATCCAACCCAGGATCTCCGTGCCGTTCTCGGGCCCGATCGACGTGAGTACCGTGACCGAGAAGACCATCTTCGTCGTCGGCCCGGGCGGCCACGTGGTCGGGATCAACCAGGCGGTGTGGGAGCCGCTGACGAACACGCTCCACTTCGAGAGCGACAAGCAGCTGGCGCAGGACACGACCTACCTGCTCGTCGTCACGCGCGGGGTGCACGACGCGAACGGCGACGAGCTCGCCGGCAGCCCGCTCGGCTCGCTGGGCGGGAGCAGCGCGTACAAGAAGGCACTGCAGGACGCTTTGGCGATGGCGATGGTGCGGGGCGTCGGGCCGGGCGACATCGCCGCTGCCAGCCTGTTCACGACGCAGTCGATCGACGCGCTCTCGCGCAAGATCCGCGCACAGCTGCACGCGACGCCCGTGACGTTCAACCTCGGGCCGGGCGGCACGCGCACGGTCTTCCCGGCGGCGTCGCCGACGACGTGGAACCGCCAGGTCGGCACCTCGACGTTCTCCTCGACGCCCGTGCCGTGGGAGGCGCTGTTCGTCTTTCCGGGCTCCGTCGCGCAGGTCGCGTACGGCTCGTTCGCGTCGCCGGACTACGAGAACGCCGACGAGGTGATCCCGGCGGTCGGGACGAAGACGGGCGTGCCGGCGGTGCAGTCGACGAACCAGCTCCAGTTCACGCTGTTTGTTCCGGGCGGCGTGAAGCCGGCCGGCGGGTGGCCCGTCGCGATCTTCGGGCACGGGTTCACCGACTCGAAGAACGGCGCGCCGTGGGCGGTCGCGTCGTCGCTCGGCCACATGGGGATCGCGTCGATCGCGATCAACGTCGTCGGCCACGGCTTCGGCGCCGCAGGTACGTACACGGTGACGACACCGCTGGGGCCGGTCACGTTCCCGGCCGGCGGGCGCGGCTACGACCAGAACGGCAGCGGCACGATCGACTCGACCGAGGGTGTCGGCGCAATTGGCGCGCACGCCCTTGTGAGCAACCGCGACGGCCTGCGGCAGACCACGATCGACCTGATGCAGCTCGTGAAGGAGATCGAGGCCGGCATCGACTTCGACGGCGACGGAGCCGCCGACCTTTCGACGTCCCGGATCTACTACGCCGGCCAGTCCTTCGGCGGTATCTACGGCGTGCAGCTGCTCGCCCTCGAGCCGGACATCCGGGCGGGGGTCCCGAACGTCCCGGGCGGGCCGATCATCGAGATCGCGCGACTCAGCCCGTCGTTCCGGCCGCTGGTCGGGTTCGCGCTGTTCACACGGATCCCGTCGCTGTACAACAACCCGAACCCCGCGCCGCCCGGCGTCACGCCGTTTACGAACTTCGACGAGAACATCCCACTGCGGAACCTGCCGCTCGTCGTCGACAGCGTCGCGGGCGCCTCCGCGATCCAGACCGTGATCGACAACAGCGAGTGGGCCCAGCAGGCGGCGAACCCGGCGGCGTACGCGCCGTTCGTGACCCCCGAGAAGACGATCATCCAGTTCGCGCGCGGCGACAAGACCGTGCCGAACCCGACCACGAGCGCCATCCTCCGCGCCGGTAACCTCGCCTCGCGGGCGACGCTGTTCCGGAACGACCTTGCGTACCCGCTCAACCCGCAGAGCGCGGCGAACCCGGGCGGGGTCCCGAAGAACCCGCACACGTTCCTGACGAACATCGGCGGAGCGGGAACCGTGGGATACGCGCTCGCGGCGCAGACGCAGATCGCCGGGTTCTTCGCGTCCGACGGCACGGCGACGATCGACCCGGACGGGCCCTTGCCGTTCTTCGAGACGCCGACCTCGACGGTGCCCGAGGACCTGAAGTACATCGACTAACCGTCCTCCTCTGGGAGGAGACGAAATCGTCCGCGGCGCCGATGCTCTCGGCGCCGCGGACGCGTAGCGTGCCTCCCATGAAGCGCAAGCTGTTCTTCCTCCTCATCGTCACCGGCCTGATCCTCCTCGCGCTCGCGGGCTGGACGGTGGACGGCCTGCGCTGGGCGTTCGGTGCCGGCTCCGGCCGCACCGCACCTGCTCCCGCATAACGCGCGGAGCGGCCGCTAGCCTGCCATGGTGCAGGCGCCGATCGTCGATCCTCCGGACTATCCCCTCTGGCCGACGGCGAAGGGGCTCCTCCGGCTGTGGCGCGCCCAGTGGCGCCTCGTCGCCCTGGGCCTCCTCTGCGCGCTCTGCTACAGCGGGCTCTCGCTCACGATCCCGATCCTGATCCGCCACGCGATCGACAACTCGATCGCGCCCGTGAGCGGCACCCGGGAAGCGCTCTGGCCGTACCTGCTCGCGGTGATCGTGCTGGCGTTCCTCCGGTTCTCGCTCAACTTCACGCGCCGGTATGCGACCGCCCGCGTCGGGATCCGGATCGAGGCGCGGATGCGCGAGCTCCTCTACGGCGCGTACCTCTGGTTCCCGCGGGCGTTCTACGACCGGCACGCGACCGGGCAGGTCGTGTCGCGCGCGACGAACGACCTCTACCCCATCCGCTACTTCATCGGTTGGGGGATGGTGCAGGGCGCGCAGTCGCTGATGATGATCTGCGGCGTCACGGTCGTCCTCTACACCGTGAACGCGAAGCTGGCGTCGATCGCGCTCCTGGCGATGCCGCTCGTCGGCGTCCTCGCGTGGGTGTTCGCGCGCAAGGTGATGCCGATCTCGCGCGAGGTGCAGCAGCTGAAGGCCGACGTCACCGAGGCCTCGGACGAGGCGGTCGTCGGGATCGAGATGGTGCAGGCCTTCGGCCGCGAGGACGACGTCCGCGCGCGCTTCCAGCAGAAGGCGGAGGCGGTGCGCGACGGCGTGCTGCGGCAGGCCCGCGTCGAGTCGGCGTTCCTGCCGGGCCTGCTGTTCCTCCCCACGCTCTCGATCGGCGCGGTCCTGTACTTCGGCGGGAAGGACGTGATCGGCGGGCAGCTGACGTACGGCGAGTTCTTCCTCTTCTACTCGCTGCTCCTCCAGCTCGTGTGGCCGCTCGAGGCGCTCGGCTGGATCATCAACCTCGCTCAGCGCGCGACCGCCTCTGCATCGCGCAGCTTTGCCTGGCTGGACAACATCCGCGGCATTCCCGAGCCGGAGAACCCTTGTGACAACTTGTCACAAGCCTGGTCCGGCGCCGGCCTGGAGGTGCGGTTCGAGGGTGTTCGCTTCGCGTACGGGGTCGGGTCCGAGGTGCTGTCCGGCGTCGACCTGACCGTGCCGGCGGGGCAGGTGGTCGCGGTGTGCGGGCCGACCGGCGCCGGGAAGACCTCGCTGCTGAACCTCCTCCCGCGCTTCTACGACCCGACTGCGGGGCGCGTCCTGCTCGGCGACGTCGACATCCGCGACGTGCGCGTCGAGGAGCTGCGGCGCGCCGTCGCGATCGTGACGCAGCGGCCGATCCTGTTCTCGATCCCGCTGCGGGACAACCTCACCGCCGCGCGCCCCGACGCGCCGTGGGACGAGGTCGTCGCAGCGTGCGAGGCGTCCGGCGTCGCGCAGTTCGCGGTCGAGCTGCCGGACGGATACGACACGCTGATCGGAGAGCGCGGCGTCAACCTCTCCGGCGGACAGCGGCAGCGCGTGGCGCTCGCCCGCGCGCTGATCGCAGGCGCGCGCGTGGTCGTTCTCGACGACCCGATGTCGGCGGTGGACACCGAGACCGAGCGCCACCTCGTCGACAACCTCCGCCCGGCGCTCGCGGGCCGCACCGTGCTGATCGCGGCGCAGCGCCTGTCGACGGTCGAGGTCGCCGACCGCGCGGTCGTCCTCGACGACGGCGTCATCGTGGAGGACGGCGAGCCGATGGAGCTCCTCCGCGCCGACGGGCCGTTCGCGCGGCTGTTCGGGGAGGAAGTCCTTGCCGCGTAAGCAGCGCGTCGGGCTGTCGCGGCTCGCGCGGTACCTGCGCGGGAAGAAGGCGCGCGTCGCCGTGCTCTCGGCGGTCGCCGTCGGCGGCGCGGCCGCGCCGATCGTCGGCCTCGTGATCGTCCAGCACGCGATCGACCACGGCATGCGGGCGAAGAACGAGAGCGTACTCGCGCGCGACGTCGTGCTCTATCTGCTGGTCAACGCAGCTGCTTGGATCCTCCAGACGACGCTGATTCGCGGCCTCGCGCAGGTGGGCCAGGGAATCGTCCTCGGCCTGCGGCGCGACCTCTTCGAGCACCTCACGTCTCTGTCGCTGCGCTACTTCTCGCAGCAGCGCGCGGGGTGGATCATCGCGCGCCTGACGTCCGACATCGACGCGCTCTCTGACGTTCTGTCGCAGGGCCTCGCGACGCTGGTCGCGAACACGCTGATGCTCGTCGCGGCGGTCGCAGGGCTGTTCGTGCTCGACTGGCGCCTCGGGGTCGTCGCGCTCGTGATCCTGCCGCCGACATTCGTCCTCACCCGATGGTTCCAGGTGCGCTCGCACGCGGCGTTCCTGAAGGTGCGCGAGACGATCGCGGCCATGACGGCCCAGATCGCGGAATCGGTCTCCGGCATGGCGATCATCCAGGCGTTCAACCGCGAGCGCGCCTTCAAGGCCGAGTTCGACAAGGACAACTTCGCCAACCTCGAGTCCAACCGGCGGGCGCAGCTTCTCAACTCGTGGTTCTTCCCCGGGATCGAGTTCCTCGGCCAGGTCGCGATCGCGTGCGTGCTCTACGTCGGTGCGCGGCTGATCGACGACGGGTCGCTGACGATCGGGACGCTCGTCTCGAGCGTCTTCGTCCTCAACTTCGTCTTCCAGCCGCTGCAGGAGCTCTCAGATCTGTACGGCCAGCTCCAGTCGGCCGGCGCGGCGATGGAGAAGATCACGACGGTGCTCGACACCGAGCCCGAGATCCAGGATCGCAAGGACGCGCGGCGCGCAGAGCGGATCGAGGGCGACCTGCGCATCGATCGCGTGACGTTCGCGTACGGCCGCGACCCGGTGCTCCACGCGATCGAGATCCACGTGGCGCCGGGCGGCTGCCTCGCGCTCGTCGGCGAGTCGGGCGGCGGGAAGTCGACGACGGCGAAGCTGATCGGCCGCTTCTACGACCCCGACGACGGCGCCGTGCTCGTGGACGGCGTCGACCTGCGCGAGCTCGAGCTGCGCTCGTACCGGCGGCAGCTCGGCGTCGTGCTGCAGGACCCGTTCCTGTTCTCTGGATCGATCGCCGACAACGTCCGCTTCGCGCGGCCGCAGGCGACGGACGCCGAGGTCGAGGACGTCGCGCGCGCCGTGGGCGTCGACCGCGTCGCGCGCCGGTTCGCCGAAGGGCTCGCGCACGAGGTCCGTGAGGGCGGCGCCGGGCTGTCGGCCGGCGAGCGGCAGCTGATCTCGATCGCACGCGCGCTGCTCGCCGACCCGCGGATCCTGATCCTCGACGAGGCGACCTCGAACATCGACCGCCCGACGGAGGTGCTCATCGAGCGCGCGCTCGACCGCCTGCTGCGCGGCCGCACGTCGATCATCATCGCCCACCGCCTCGCAACCGTCCGCCGCGCCGACGAGATCCTGGTCGTCGAGCACGGCCGCATCACCCAGCGCGGCCGCTTCGAGCAGCTCCTCCGCGCCGACGGCCCGTTCCGCCGCCTGGCGAAGGACCTCCGAGGCGCCGGCGAGCGCCTCCCGGCCGAGCTCGCCGCCGAACCGAACTGACCGTGCCACGCACCTTCATGTGAAGGTGCAAGGCACCTTGAGGGAGGTTGAGGGTTTCGGGATTACTCGGCGCCGCAGGTGTCGGCGTCGCCGCGGCAGTCGGCGCCCGTCATCGGCAGGCGGGCGAGGAGCTCGCGGAGCGTCTCGAGCTCGGCGGCGGAATAGCGCCCGCTGAAGAGCTCGTCGATGCCCCCGACGTGCGTCTTCGACGCGGAGCGGAGCTTCTCGCGGCCGGCGGCGGTCAGCTTCGCGTACGAGACGCGGGCGTCCGTCTTGCACGAGCGCTTCTCGACGAAGCCCGCGCGCTCGAGGCCGTCGAGGAGGCGCGTGATCCCGGAGGCGGTCAGCAGCACGCTCTCGGCGAGATCGACGCGGCGCATCATGCCGTCGGACGCGCGCGAGAGGTGGAGCAGCACCTCGTAGTCGTTGAGGGTCAGCCCGTGCTGGTTGAGCAGATCCGCGTTCAGCTGCCGCGTGATCGCAGCGTGGGCGCGGAGGAAGCTGACCCACGCCTGGTGCTTCGGAGGTGCCGCCGTGACATTCATTGACACCTCAAGTGTAGCGCACGATCGATAGCTTTTCGGCTATGGCACGGGCCCAGGAGGGCATCCACGTCGAGCGCCTCGTCCGGCGGTTCAAGGAGGTTCGGGCCGTCGACGGCATCGACCTCGAGATCGAGCCCGGCGAGATCTACGGCTTCCTCGGCCCGAACGGCGCCGGGAAGTCGACCACCGTCCACATGCTCGTCACGCTCCTCCCGCCCACGTCCGGAACGGCCCGCGTGGCCGGCTTCGACGTGGTGAAGCAGGGCCCGCTGGTGCGGGCCGCGATCGGAGCGGCGCTCCAGGAGGCGGCTCTCGATCCCTTCCTGACCGGACGCGAGCACGTCCGGCTCGCCGCCGCCCTCCACGGCATGCGAGGCGACACGCGGAAGCGCCGGATCGCCGAACTGCTCGCCCGAGTCGGCCTCACCCACGCCGCCGACCGGAAGGTGCGCACGTACTCCGGGGGGATGAAGCGCCGCCTCGATCTCGCCCTCGCGCTCGTTCACGACCCCCAGATCCTCTTCCTCGACGAGCCGACGACGGGCCTCGACCCGCAGAGCCGCAGCGCGCTCTGGGAGGAGGTCGGCCGCCTGGCGAAGGACGAGGGCGTCACGGTCTTCCTCACGACGCAGTACCTCGAGGAAGCGGACGTCCTCGCCGACCGCGTCGGGATCATCCACAAGGGCCGGATCGTGGCCGAGGGGACGCCCGACGACCTCAAGGCCGAGATCGGCCGACCGACCGTCGAGGTGGTGCCCGACCAGCCGGAGGAGCGCCCGCGCCTCGAGCGGGTCCTCGCGCGCTTCGGCGAGGAGACGGCCGCGCGGCCCGGAGCGGCAGCGGTGCAGGTGAACGGCCGCGGCACGCTGGCCGACGTCATCCGGGCGCTCGACACCGAGGGCGTCCGTGCGGCGGCGATCAACCTCCACCAGCCCACGCTCGACGACGTCTTCCTCGCCCAAACGGGCCGGTCGCTCGAGGGCGCTCAGGCGGAGGCGGACGAGGCCGGCGTGGCGTGAAGGAACAGGTCGATCGCAGCCGCGATCTCGTCGAGCGCCGTCCAGAAGATCGTGTGCGTGCCCTCGACGACGCGCACGTCGAGGAGTTCGCCCAGCTCGGCCCTCAGCGCGTCCGCCCCGGCGGCGTTGTCCACATGAGACTCGCTCGCGAGGATCAGCAGCGTCGGGACGCGCGGCAGCGGCGGCAGCGGCGCTTCGAGCGCGCGCGAGCCTTCCACGATCGCCTCGCGCTCGACGCGAAAGCGCCACAGCCCGTCGTCGCAGCGCACGAGGTGGTCGCGGAGCGCCTCGGCAGCGAGCGGCCGGTCGACGCCCTCGAAGCGGTCGACGCCGTCGTCGAACGACGCCAGGGCGACGTCGCGGGGGACGTTCTCTTCCGCCTCGTCGCCGTAGCCGGGCGGGAAGTGGAGACCCGGGTCGACCAGCACGGCGCGCCGCACGAGGTCGGGGCGCGCCGCGGCGACCTCCAGCACGACGCGCCCGCCGAAGCTGAACCCGATCCAGTCCGCGCGAACGGCGGGCACCGTCTCGAGCAGGTCGGCGACCGTCGTCTCGAGGTCGAACGGCGGCTCGTGCGTCGAGCTTCCGCGGCCGCGCAGGTCCGGCGCGAGCACGCGCCGCGACGGAAGCCGCCGCGCGTACGGCGCGAAGCTGCCGCCGTGCCCCGAGACGCCGTGGACGCAGACGAGCGGCTCGCCGTCGGCGGGCCCCCACTCCCACACGTGCAGCCGCGCCACGCGGCAACCGTAGCGTGACCGCGCTCGCGCACCAGGTCTCGCTGATCGCGCGGCGCTCGCTCGTGCGCACGCTGCGGCAGCCGGGCGTGGTGATCCCGCCGCTCACGTTTCCGTTGATGCTGATGGCGGTGAATTCCAACGGCCTCCGCGCCGCGACGCATCTCCCCGGGTTCCCGACGCACTCGTTCCTCGCGTTCTTCATCCCGTTCTCGTTCATCCAGGGCGCGCTCTTCGCGTCCGGGATCGCGGGGACGGACCTCGCACGCGACATCGACACCGGGTTCCTGAACCGGCTCGCGCTGACGCCGATGCGCGGCGCCGCACTGCTCCTCGGCCAGATGGGCGGCGCCGTCGGGCTGGGCGCGATCCAGGCGGTCCTCTACCTGCTCATCGGGATCCTCGCGGGCGTCCGGATCGAGAGCGGCGTCGCGGGAGCGCTGCTGATCCTCGTGCTCGCGGTCATGATCGCGGTCGGCTTCGGGGCGCTCGGGCTCTGGCTCGCGTTGCGCACCGGCTCGGGCGAGGGCGTCCAGTCGATGTTCCCGCTGCTCTTCTTCTTCACGTTCATCTCGTCGATGAACCTGCCGCGGAACCTGATCGAGATCGACTGGTTCCGCGACATCGCCACGCTCAACCCCGTGAGCTACATGATCGAGGCGCTGCGCTCGCTCGTGATCGAGGGGTGGAACGCGCAGGCGCTCGCGCTCGGCTTCGGTATGACACTCGCGCTCGTGCTCGGCGCGATGACGCTCGCCGCGCGCGGGCTGCGCGTGAGGATGGCGCGGACATGAGGCGACGCTTGCGGCGCCGTCGTCAGGACGCGCGGGTTTACCCGCGCGTCCGTCTCCGTCGCCGACCGGAAACGAACGGGAACGTGGCATCACCGTGAGGGCGGTCGCGCTCGGACTGGCGTGGCGGCAGATCACGATCCTGCGCAAGAACCCGTCGCTCTTCATCCCGCCGATGCTGTTCCCACTGATGAACTTCATGGCGTTCGCCGGCGGCCTGTCGCGACTGCGCCATGTCCCGGGCTTCGACTACGCGGGCGGCTACACGGCGTTCCAGTTCGTGTTCGTCCTACTCCAGTCGGCCGCGTTCGGCGGCGTCTTCACCGGCTTCGGGATCGCGCGCGACTTCGAGCAGGGATTCGCGCGGCGGCTGCTCGTGGCCGCGCCGCGCCGCCGCGGGATCATCGCCGGCTACGCCCTCGCCGCCGCCTTCCGCTGGTCGATGATCGCCGTCGTCCTCACGATCGTCGCGCTCGTGGCGCACATGCAGATCGGAGGCGACGGGGTCGAGCTCTTCGGCGTCTACGGCCTCGCGCTGCTCTTCAACGTCGCCGGAGTGTTCTGGGCGATGGGCGTGGCGATGCGCTTCCGCAGCGTCCAGGCGGGTCCGCTGATGCAGACGCCCGTCTTCATGCTCCTGTTCCTCGCGCCGGTGTACGTGCCGCTCGACCTGCTGCGCGGCTGGATCCACGCCGTCGCGGCCGTCAACCCGGTGACGTTCGTGCTCGCCGCCGGCCGCAGCCTGCTCGCCGGCTCGCCCGAGGACGTCGTACAAGGACTCGCGATCGCCGTCGCGCTCGTCGGCGCGTTCCTCGTCTGGGCCGTGCTCGGGCTGCGCCGCGCCGAACGCGCCGGCGTTTAGCGGTTTCGGCACCCCGCCCGGGGGGACCCTCACCGGACATGGCCGGGAGAACCTCGGGGTTCGACGTCGGCGTCGTCGGAGCTTCCGCCGGAGGCGTCGAGGCGCTGCTGGCCCTCGTCCGCGAGCTCCCCGAGGACTTCGCCGCCGCGCTCTTCGTCGTGCTGCACGTGCCGCCGACCGGCACGAGCGTCCTGCCCCGCATCCTGACGCGCGCCGGCAAGCTCGAGGCGGCGCACGCGGTCGACGGCGAGCCCATCGAGCCCGGGCGGATCTACGTGGCGCCCCCGGACTGCCACCTGCTGATCGATCCGGGTGCGATTCGCGTCAGCCGCGGGCCGCGCGAGAACGGACACCGGCCCGCGATCGACCCCCTCTTCCGAACCGCGGCGCGCGCGTACGGGACCGCCGTCGCCGCGATCGTCCTCTCCGGGACGATGGACGACGGCGCGGCGGGGCTCAAGGCGGTGCAGGAGGCGGGCGGCATCACACTCGTCCAGGACCCAGAGGAGGCCCTCTACCCAGGCATGCCGCGCAACGCGATCGAGCTGACGCGACCGGACCACGTCCTGCCGATCCGCGAGCTCGCGCGCACGCTCGCTGAGCTCGCGCGGCTCCCGTCGCAACGGCCGAGCGACTCACCGGTCGAGCCGGACCGTGCCGAAGGCGCGTTCACGGGCACGCGCGAGGACCAGTGGCCGGGCGATCGTGCGCCGTTCGCGTGCCCCGCGTGCGGCGGAACGCTGTGGGAGTCCGACGAGGACGGCGAGCCGAGGTTCCTCTGCCGGGTCGGGCACGCCTTCACCGAGACGGCGCTGGCGAACAGCCAGTCCGACGGCCTCGAGGTGGCGCTGTGGTCCGCCCTGCGGGCGCTCGAGGAGCGCACCGCGCTGACCCGGCGGATCGCCGCGCGGCTCCAGCGGCAGAGGAAGCCCAGCATTGCCGCCCGCTACGAGCTCCAGGCCGAGGACGCAGAGGCGCATTCGGTGATGCTGCGCGACGTCCTGGCGAATCTCGGGGCGCTCAACCACCTCGATCCCGCGGAGGAGATGGAGGCCGAAGCGAGGTAGGCTGATCCAGTGGGAGAGCGGCCGGATCGCGATCCGAGCTTCGAGCAGCTTCTCGACGGCATCAGGCATACCCGCGGGTTCGACTTCACGGGGTACAAGCGCGCGAGCCTGATGCGCCGTTTCGAGCGGCGGATGCAGGCGGTTCACGTCCAGGGCTACGACGCGTACCGGGAATACCTCGACGCGCACCCGGAGGAGCTCGCCGAGCTCTTCAACACGATCCTCATCAACGTCACCGCGTTCTTCCGCGACGCGCCGATGTGGGACTACCTCGCGTCCGACATCATCCCGCGGATCGTCGCGACCGGCCACGACACGGGCTCGATCCGCATCTGGTCGGCGGGGTGCTCCACCGGCGAGGAGCCCTACACGGTCGCGATCCTGCTGGCGGAGGCGCTCGGAGACGAGTACACGACCGGGCGCGTCAAGATCTATGCGACGGACGCGGACGAGGACGCCCTCGCCGTCGGACGGCATGCGAGCTATCCGGAGTCGAGCCTCACCGAGGTGCCGGCCGCGTTCCGGGAGAAGTACTTCGAGCAGCTGGACGGACGGTTCACGCTGCGGCCGGAGCTCCGCCGCACCGTCATCTTCGGGCGCCACGACCTGATCCAGGATCCGCCGATCTCGAGGGTCGACCTGCTCACGGCGCGGAACACGCTGATGTACTTCGAGCCGGCGGCCCAGTCACAGGTGCTCGCGAACTTCCACTTCGCGCTCCGCGACAGCGGCTACCTCTTCCTCGGCAAGTCGGAGGTCCTCATGACGCGGACGAACCTCTTCTCGCCGATCGATCTCAAGCGCCGCGTGTTCGCGCGCGTGCCGCCGCGCACAGTCGCCCGCCGCCGGGCGCCCTCGGCGGCGCCCACGCGCGAGGTCGCAGGCGTGTCGCCCAGCCTCCACGAGGCCGCGTTCGAGTCGGGCGCCGTGCCGCAGATCGTCGTCGACGGGGAAGGGCGCGTCGCGCTCGCGAACCTGCCGGCGCGCACCCTCTTCGCGCTGAGCCCGCGCGACGTCGGGCGCCAGCTCCACGAGCTCGAGGTCTCCTACCGGCCGGCCGACCTCCGGTCGGCGATCGACGACGTCCGCAAGGAACGGCGGACCGTGCACATCCGCAATGTCGAGATCACGACCGCGAGAGGCGCCGTCCACTACGTCGACATCGCCGCGGCGCCGCTCATGGTCGGCGCGGACGATCCGCTCGCCGTGTCGATCACGTTCACCGACGTCACGCGCTACAAGCTCCTCCAGGAGACCGTCGACATCTCGCGGCACGAGGGCGAGACGGCGTACGAGGAGCTCCAGTCGACGTTCGAGGAGCTCGAGACGACGAACGAGGAGCTGCAGTCCACGAACGAGGAGCTCGAGACGACGAACGAGGAGCTGCAGGCGGCGAACGAGGAGCTCGAGACGATGAACGAGGAGCTCCAGTCCACGAACGACGAGCTCGAGGCGATCAACGAGATGATCAACGTCCGGACGGGCGAGTTGAACGCGGCGAACACGTTTCTGGAGTCGGTTCTGAGCAGCCTCGACGCCGGCGTCGTCGTGCTCGACCGGGAGCAGGTCGTGACGGCGTGGAATTCGGGCGCGGAGGAGCTGTGGGGCGTGCGAGCCGAAGAGGTCCGCGGCAAGCACTTCATGAACATCGACATCGGCCTGCCGGTCGAGCAGCTGCGGACGGCGATCCGGACGACGCTCAACGACGGCACGACCGCGCACGTCGCCGTCCCCGCCATCAACCGCCGTGGACGGACGGTCGAGTGTTCGGTCACGCTCACGCCCCTCGACGGCGACGGCGCCAACGGCGCGCGCGGCGTGATCATCTTCATGGACGGCGCGGGCGCGTGACCGCGGGGCCTCTGCTCGAGCTGACCACGCTCGCGGCGCAGCTCGACGTCGTCCGCGAACGGCTTGCCGCGGCGGTTGCGCCGGCGGTGGAGCCGATCATCGACGAGGCGCTCGAAGGGCTGCGGACGAGCGTCGAGGAGCTGCGCGTGGCCGAGGAGGACCTCCGGGCGCAGAACGACGAGCTCGCCACCGCGCAGGTCGCGCTCGAGCTGGAGCGGGCGCGGCTCGCGAACCTCTTCGACGAGGCTCCCGACGCATACGTCGTGACCGACGAGCATGCGACGATCGCCGTCGCCAACCTTCCGAGCGAGCGGATCTTCGGACTGCCACCCTCGTTCGTGATCGGAAAGCCGATGGCGGTGCTCGTCGCGCAACAGGACCGCCGCAGCTTCCGGACGTTCGTCGTCCGCGCACGGCGCGAGCCGACGGAGCCGCTCGTCGTCCGGGTCGCGCGACGGGACGGCGTCCTCCTGTGGGCGGAGTTCGAGGTGTCCGCGGCACGCGGCCCGGGGGGACAGGAGCTGCGATGGGTCGTGCGGGACGTCACGGACCGCGTACAGGCCGAACAGCGCCTCTGGGAGCTGAATGCCGAGCTGGAGTGGCGCGTCGAGGAGCGCACCGCGGAGCTCGACGCGGAGCGTGCGCGGCTGGAAGGCCTGCTGCGCGAGCTGCCGGTCGGCGTTCTGATCCTCGACGCGAGCACGCAGCGGATCCAGGCGGCGAACGCGCGCGCCGCGCAGCTCCTCGGTCCCGAGATCGCGACGGCGGCGAAGACCTTCCGCGCGCTGGACGTCCTCCGCTCGGCGGCCGGTGAACACATCTCGCCCAAGGACTTCCCTTCTGCCGTGACCGCCCGGACAGGCGAACGCACGCTCGCGACGCGGTACCGCCTGGAGACGCCGCGCGGGACGCTGCCGGTCGAGATCTCGACCAGCGCGGTGCTCGGCGAGGACGGCGACCTCGCGTCGATCGTCCTCACGATCGAGGACGTGACGGTGCGCGAGCGCCGCGAGCGCGCCGACCACGACTTCGTCTCGAACGCTGCGCATCAGTTGCGCACGCCGCTGGCGGCGATCGCAAGCGCGATCGCGGTCCTCCAGGCCGGGGCGAAGAACGTGCCGGACGAGCGCGACCGCTTCCTCGCGCACCTCGAGCGCGAGACCGACCGCCTCGCACGCCTCGGGCGAGCGTTGCTCACGCTCGCGCGCGCACAACGCGGCGAGAGCGACCCGGACGCGGCCGTCGTCCCGATCCGGCCGCTGCTCGACGCCGTCGCCGCGGACGCTCCGGTCCGCGACGGAGTTCGCATCTCCGTCGAGTGCGCGGCCGACGTGGCCGCACTCGCGAACCCGGAACTGCTCGAGGAGGCGCTGTCGAACCTCGTGACGAACGCCGTCCAGCACACCCGCGGCGACGTCGTCCTCCGCGCCGACGCGCTGGACGGGACGGCAATGATCGACGTCCGCGACACGGGGCGTGGGATCCCCGTGGCGGACCGGGCCCGCGTCTTCGAGCGCTTCTACCGGTCGGCCGGTTCGTCGCCCACCGTGGGATTCGGGCTCGGGCTGCCGATCGCGAAGGTCGCCGTCGAGGCCATGGAGGGCTCGATCGAGATCGTCTCCACCGGCAAGCGCGGAACGACGTTCCGCGTCTGCGTCCCGGCGGCGCGCCTCGTCAAGTGACGGCTCGCGTCCTCGTCGTCGACGACGAGCCGGCGATCCGCGAGTCGGTCGGCTACACGCTGCGCGCCGAGGGACACGAAGTCGACGAGGTCGCCGACGGCGCGTCGGCGCTCGCTGCGGCGGAGCAGGCCTCCTACGACGTCGTCGTGCTCGACATCATGCTCGGCGATCTCTCCGGAATGGAAGTCTGCCGCCGGCTGCGGTCGACGAGCGACGTCCCGATCCTTATGCTGACCGCCCGCGACGCCGAGGCCGATCGGGTGCTCGGTCTGGAGACGGGAGCCGACGACTACGTCACCAAGCCGTTCTCGATGCTCGAGCTGGCGAGCCGCGTCCGCGCGATCCTGCGCCGCCGCGAGCTCGACCGCGGCATCGCGTTCCGGCGCGCCGGCTCGCTCGAGCTCGACCTTGCGCGCCACGAGGCGCGCGTCGACGGCGAGGTCGTACGCCTCACGCCGACCGAGTTCCGGCTCCTCTCCCTGCTCGCGTCGCAGGAGCGCGCGTTCACGCGCCGCGAGATCATGCAGCATCTCTGGGAGAGCTCGTACGTCGGCGACGAGCGGGCGGCCGACGTCCACGTGGCCAACTTGCGGCGGAAGATCGAGGCGGACCCCGCGGACCCGAAGCGGATCGTGACCGTCCGCGGCGTCGGGTACCGCCTCGTAGCCGTGTGAACGAACCTTCACCGATTCGCACCTGATCGTTCAAGCGCGCAGGGATTGAATGAGTCCCATCGCGCGGACTCCCCTTCTCCACCGCGTCGACGTCGCCCAGATCGGCCCGTCGTCCTACGTCGTCGCAGTCAGCGGCGACGTCGGCGACGGGGCTGCGGCGGACGTCATGGATGCGCTCTACCCGCTCGCCGCGGACGAGGGCGCGCGCGTGATCGTCGACCTCGCGGCCGTCGCGATCGTCGACGGAGCGCTGCTCGGGATCCTCGAGGGCGGCGCCCACCTCCTCGCCTCCACCGGCGGGAAGCTCGTCGTCGTGACGCGCGACCCGCGGGCGCGACGAATGTTCCGCGAGGCGGGGCTCGACGACGCCGCACAGATCGAGTCCTCGCTCGCAGGAGCAATCGCCGGTGGATACGCGCGCTGACACACGCACAACCGTCGAGCGCCTGCTCGCCCACGTCGCCGATCTGGAGCGCGAGAACGGACAGCTCCGGGAGGCGCTCGAGAGCCGCATAGTCATCGAGCAGGCCAAAGGAGTGCTCGCCGAGCGCTACTTCCTCGTTCCCGATCAGGCGTTCGAGGCGATGCGGCGCGCCGCGCGCTCGAGCGGCCGGCGCATCCACGAGGTCGCCGGCGAGGTCGTCGCGACGACGCGCACTCCGAGTTCGGTCGTCCGCGAGATCCAGCAACCGTCGACGCCGTGAACGACGGCGTGCCGGAACGCCCGCTCCTGGTCTTCTTCTACTCGGAGACGTCGGGCCGCTGCCGGCGGGCCGAGGCGTACCTCGCGCAGGTGCTCCAGCGCCGGCGCAACCACGAGACGTTCCGGATGGCCCGCGTGTGCGCCGAGGAACGCCGCGACCTCGCCGAGCGGTTCCGGATCGACCGCGTGCCGACGCTCGTCGTCGCCGACCGGCGGATCGTGCGCGGCAAGCTGGTCGAGCCGCGCGGGTGCGAGGAGATCCAGACGTTCCTCGCCCCCTGGCTCAAGTAGGTTCGCGTCGTGGCGCCGAAGCATGCTCTTCTGACCGGGCGGCTGCTCGAGCTGGCAGACGACCTGTCCGTGCGGAACGGGCAGCTCCGGCACGCGCTCGAGTCGCGCGTCGTGATCGAGCAGGCGAAGGGAATCCTCGCCGAGCGGTACGGCCTCGAGGTGGGCGAGGCGTTCGAGGCGCTTCGCCGGGCGTCGCGCGCGAACCGCATCAAGCTCAGCCTGCTCGCGTCGCGGGTGGTCGAGGCGGACGCCACGCCGCACGAGGTCGTGCGGCATCTGGGCTGAGTGCGCGTCGAGGAGTTCCTCGAAGGTGTCGAGCAGCTCGACGGCAGCGCGTTCCGCGACGTCCTCGACGCGATTCCGGGCCTCGCCGCGGAGCAGAACCTCGCGCTCGTCAACCTCGCCGTCTCGTGCCTCGACCCGGGCGAGACCTACGTCGAGGTCGGCACGCTGCGCGGCACGTCCCTCGTCGCCGCAATGCGCGGCAACGAGGACAAGGACGTGGTCGCGATCGACAGCTGGCAGATGAGCGGCGGCGGCCGCGACGTCGTGGAGGCGAACCTCGCGCGCTTCGGACTGGCGACGCCGACGTTGATCGAAGGGGATGCGTTCGAGCTCCTGCGCGGCGGCGCGCTCCGCGGCAAGCGCGTCGGCGTCTACTACTGGGACGCCGCCCACGGCTACGAGGAGCAGCTCGAAGGCCTGCGCCTCGTCGAGCCGTACCTCGCCGGGCGCGCGCTGCTCGTCGTCGACGACACCGACTGGGCGCGGGTGCGCCGCGCGACAGCGGACTATCTCGCGGCGCAGCCGCGTGCCACACTCGCGTTCGAGGCGCGCGGGGACGAGCACGGCCACCCCGAATGGTGGAAAGGCGTGCAGGTGCTCGCGTGGGCAGGCGACTGACACTGCTCGGAGGCGCGCTCCTCCTCGCCGGCTGCGGCGGCGGCGCAGGCGGGTCGGCCACGAAGACGAGCCGGCCGTGCACGCTCGTCGGCTGTTCCTCGGGCGTCTTCGTGACGGTCGGCGACCTGCCGCCGGCCGCGTCGACGGTCGAGATCTGCGTCGGCGCGGACTGCACCAAGGTCCCCGTCACGGCCGGCGGCTTCGCGCTGCAGCTCGTCCTGCCGCACATCGGCGGGACGCGGCCGCTGACCGTCGTCGCGCGCGTGCGCGACGTGGGCGACCGGGTGATCCGCGAGAGCTCGCTCGTGCGCCGCCCGGTGCGCACCCAGCCGAACGGCCCCGGCTGCCGGCCGATCTGCTACCAGATCTCGGCGCACCTGGCCCGCGACGGCCGGCTCGTGCCCGGGTAGCGTTTCAGCGTCGCGAACAGTGGCAGATTCGTCTCGGCATGCGCCGGACCCGCAACCGCGGACTCGCCATCGCCGGCTTCGCCGCCGCGATCGCCGCAGGGTTCGTCGCCGTGGTCACAGCGCTCGGACACGAGCCCCCGGCCGGGGGTGTCGCCGCCGCCGCTGCGGAACGCGCAAGCCAGACGGTCGCCTTCGGCGCGGCGCGCGTCGGGCGTTCGACGAGCCCCTCCGGCGCGGTCTGCTACCAGCTCAACCGCTCCGGCGTCCGGCTCGCGCGGTCGTGCGCGCCGAGGCTCGGCGACCGCGAGCTGTCGTACGTCCTGGCCCGGCGCGGAACGGGGCAGCTCGTCCTCGCCGGCGTCGCCGGCCGGGAAGTCGTGGCGGTGCTCGCGCGCCTCGCGCCGGCCGGCTCCCGGAATGCGACGCTCCGCGCCGGCGCCTTCTACGCACCGATCCCGCGCGGATACACCGTGCGCGCGGTCGAAAAGGTCCTCCGAGACGGCTCCCGGCGGCTCTTCCGCGTCGAGCCGCGCCGCTGAGCTCGAGCATCCGTCCGCCGAGCCGCGTCCGAGCCTCGCCACGCACCCGCGTCACACTTCCGCGCATCTTTCGCGCGCGTTTCATACCCGTCGTCTGACGACGGGACGTGTCCGAAGCGCCATGCCGATGAGCAGGGCTTTTCCGTCCTGAACCCCGCGCCGTCACACTTCTGCGCGCCTTTCGTACCTCTTCCGCGCTTCTCGTCTGACGACGGTGACAGAGGACCCACAGGCGGCGATTTCAGATCGCACCGCGAGCGCACGACCCGTGCTGGGCCTAGAGGTCACGGCGCGAAAACGCGAGCAGCGCCAGCGCGCCGACGATCAGCACGTAGGCACCCGCCCAGAGGAGCAGCGACGCGCCGGCGCGGTGCGAGCCGCCGAACGGCCCGAGCTCGAGCACGAACTTCGCGAGTCCGTGCGTGTCGGCGGTGAGCCTGTGCAGCGCGTCCTCGTAGAGCGCATCGAAAGGCACGAACCACCACGCCGTACGCGAGATGTCCTGGAGCTTGCGCGACTCGATCGCATGGCCGATCTCGCCAAGCAGGCCGGCGAGCAGCCCGGCGCCGAACACCATCAGCGCCGCGATCCCGTTCGCCGTCGCCGAGAGGAAGATGGAGCCGAGCAGCGACAGCGCGGCGACGATCACCACGGCCGCGGCGAGCTCGAGCCCCGGCGCGACGATGTGGTCGGGCGTCCAGTCGCCCGCCCAGAGCGTGATCCCGAGGGTCGCGAAGTACACGGCGAGGACGTAACCGGCGCACACCGCCGCGGCGCCTGCGAAGCGCGCCGTCAGCAGCTGCGCGCGCCCGATCGGACGCACGACGAGCGGCTGCAGGAGACCGGCCTCGGCGTCGCCGCGCACGACGTTCAGCGTCAGGAACACCGCGAGCACAGCGCCGAGGAAGAGGGTGCCGAACATCGCGAGGCCGAAGACGATCGCGCCCGCGACGGTGTCCGTGTCGAAGCCCTCCGGGTTGAGCCCGACGAAGCCGGCCGTGTCCTTGAACGCGGCGTGCGCGCCGTACGCGTAGAGCGCGAGGAACACCGCGGTGAGCACGAGCACCACGAGGAACATCCGCCGCCGCAGGCTCTCCTGGAACCCGTAGCGGACGATGGTGATCACTCGACCGCCTCGAGGTAGACGTCCTCGAGCGACGAGCGGACGACGCGCACGCCGTAGACCTCCTCGCCGGCGGCGACGAGCTCGCGCACGATCCGCGGCACGTCCTCGCGCCGCGCGTCGGGGAAGCGCTTCACGCCGTCGCGTGTCTCGACCTCGACCCCGCCCTGGCGGCGGAGCTCGTCGGGCGCGCCCTCTGCGACGACGCGGCCGTGGTTGACGATCGTCACGCGGTCGCAGACGAGCTCCACCTCCGACAGCAGGTGCGAGTTGAGGAGCACCGAGATCCCGCGCGAGCGCAGCTCCTCGAGCAGTCCGCGCACGACGCGGCGCCCGGCAGGGTCGAGCGCGCTCGTCGGCTCGTCGAGGAGCAGCACACGCGGCGACCCGACGAGCGCCTGCGCGATCCCGACCCGCTGCTGCATCCCCTTCGACATCGCGCCGATGCGCGTGCGCCGCGCCTCCGGGAGGCCGACGAGCTCGAGCAGCTCGCCGCGCTCGCGCGCGCCGCCGCGCGAGCCGGCGAGGCGCTGGTGCAGCGTGAGCAGCTCGTCGGCGCTCATCCACGCCGGGAAGCGGAAGAGCTCCGCGAGGTATCCGAGCGCCCGGCGGGCCGGCGGGGAGCCCGCGGGTGCGCCGCAGATCTCGACCCGGCCGCCGCTCGGACGGACGAGCCCGCACGCGATCTTCACCAGCGTCGACTTCCCGGCGCCGTTCGGGCCCAGGAGGCCGACGAGCTCGCCCTCGCCAACCTGCACATCTACGCCGTCGAGCGCCCGTGTGGCCCCGTACCGCTTGGCGAGCGCGCGGGCATCGAGCGCGACCGTCACGTGCAGACCTTATCGTTGTGGTAGTTGTTCACTTATCCGGTGGATAAAGTGAATTTATAGGGGAGGCTAATGCGGATTATTAGGACTTCTACCTTGCTCGTGGCGTTGCTGCTCATCACAGCGGGCGTCGCGACCGGCTCGGCGAAGGACACGAAGATCAACCTGGTCGCCTATTCGACGCCGCGCGACGCGTTCGCGAAGATCATCCCGGCCTTCCAGGCCACCTCGGCGGGCAAGGACACCTCCTTCTCGCAGTCGTACGGCGCTTCCGGCGAGCAGGCGCGTGCCATCGTGGCCGGATTGAAGGCCGACGTGGTCGATCTGTCGCTGCAGCCCGACATGGGCGATCTCGTGAAGGCGGGCATCGTCGCGCGCAACTGGAATGCAAACAAGTACAAGGGCTTCGTCACGGATTCGGTCGTCGTCTTCGTCCTCCGCGACGGCAACCCGAAGAAGATCAAGACGTGGGACGACCTGACGAAGAAGGGCGTCGAGGTGATCACGCCCAATCCGTTCGCGTCGGGCGGCGCGCGCTGGAACGTGATGGCGGCGTACGGCGCGTACCTGAAGGAGACGAAGTCCGCGCAGAAGGCCACCGCAAAGCTGACGCAGCTCTTCGAGAACGTCTCGGTGCAGGACAAGAGCGCGCGAGACGCGCTGAACACGTTCCTCGCGGGCAAGGGCGACGTGCTGCTCACGTACGAGAACGAGGCGATCCTCGCGCAGCAGAAGAAGCAGCAGGTGCAGTTCGTGATCCCGAAGGCGACGATCCTGATCGAGAACCCCCTCGCGGTGACGAAGGATGCTTCCGCAGCGGCGAAGTCGTTCTACGACTACCTCTTCACGCCGGCCGCGCAGCGCCTCTTCGCGCAGACGGGCTACCGCCCGGTCGTGAAGAGCATCGCCAAGGAGTTCAAGTTCCCGGCGCGGCCGGACCTGTTCACGATCCGGTCGCTCGGCGGCTGGAAGAAGGTGCAGCCGCAGTTCTTCGACTCGAAGTCGGGAATCATGGCGCGCATCGAGCAGAAGGTGGGCGGCGTCACTGGCTAGCGCCGCCGTCACCGTCGGTCCTGCTGCTTCGCCGCGGGCCCGTCCGGCACTGTCGGGCGGGCTCGCCACGCTCTACCTGTCGCTCGTCGTCATGCTGCCGCTCGCCGCGCTCGTGTGGCGCTCGGCCGGCGGGTCGTTCTGGGACGCTGTCAGCTCGCCGCAGGCGGTCGCGGCGCTGAAGCTGACCCTCGTCGCGTCGCTCGCCGTCGCGGCCGTGAACGCGGTCTTCGGGACGCTGATCGCGTGGGTGCTCGTGCGCGACTCGTTTCCGGGGCAAGGCGTCGTCAACGCCGTCATCGACCTGCCGTTCGCGCTGCCGACGATCGTCGCCGGGCTGACGCTGCTCTCGCTGTACGGGCCGAAGAGTCCCGTAGGGATCAACGTCGCGTACACGCGCTGGGCCGTCCTGTTCGCGCTGCTGTTCGTGACGCTGCCGTTCGTCGTGCGGACGGTGCAGCCCGTGCTGCACGAGCTCGACCGCGAGATGGAGGAGGCGGCGGCTTCGCTCGGCGCGCAGCCGCCGCAGATCTTCCGCCGGATCGTGCTGCCGAACGTCGCGCCGGCGATCCTCTCCGGCGTCGCGCTCGCGGTCGCGCGCGCGGTCGGCGAGTTCGGATCCGTGGTGCTGATCTCCGGGAACCTGCCGTACAAGACCGAGGTCGCCGCCGTGTTCATCTTCGGCCAGATCGAGAGCGGGAACGTCGAGGGCGCCGCGGCCGTGTCGGTGCTACTGCTCGCGACCTCGTTCGGCGTCCTGCTCGGGATCGGCGGCTTCCGCCGCTGGGTGACGAGGCACGAGCGTGCCTAGGTGGCCGCTGCGCATCGTGGCGCTCGGATACCTCGGCGTCATCCTGCTCGTGCCCGTCGGCATGGTCTTCTACCGCACGTTCGAGCATGGGCTCTCGCCGGTGTGGTCGTCGCTCACGACGCCGGAGGCGCGCCACGCCTTCTGGCTCACGATCCTGATCGCGGCGATCGCGGTGCCTGCGAACACCGTCTTCGGCGTCGTGACCGCGATCGCGATCGTGCGGCACCGGTTTCCCGGCAAGGGGCTCGTGAACGCGATCGTCGACCTCCCGCTCGCGCTCTCGCCGGTGGTCGTCGGGCTGTCGCTGCTGCTGCTGTACGGACGCGAGGGCTGGCTCGCGCTGCCGTTCCAGGTCGTGTTCGCGCTGCCGGGGATGGTGCTGGCCACGATCTTCGTCTCGCTGCCGTTCGTCGTGCGCGAGGTAGTTCCGGTGCTGCGCGAGATCGGCGACGAGCAGGAGCAAGCCGCGGCGACGCTGGGAGCGTCGTCGTGGCAGATCTTCCGCCGCGTCACGCTCCCCGCGATCCGCTGGGCAGTCGCCTACGGTGTGGTGCTGACGACGGCGCGCTGCCTCGGCGAGTTCGGCGCCGTCTCGGTCGTCTCCGGCCGGATCGTCGGCCAGACCGAGACGCTCACGATCCACGTCGAGCAGGCGTTCCAGAACTTCGACGTCGCCGGTGCGTACGCCGCCTCGGTCGTGCTCGCGCTCGTGGCCGTCGCCACGCTCGTCCTGAGCGCTACGCGCTCTAGTCACACAAAGGAGCCCGTATGAGCATCTCGGTGTGCGCTATATCGAAGCGGTTCGGCGACTTCGTCGCGCTCGACGGCGTGTCGCTTGACGTCCCGACCGGCTCGCTCGTGGCGCTGCTCGGCCCGTCCGGATCCGGGAAGTCGACTCTCCTGCGCTGCATCGCGGGCCTGGAGCGGCCCGACGCGGGGTCGATCCACATCTCGGACGAGCTGATGACGTGGCGGCGGCCGCAGGACCGCGGCGTCGGCTTTGTGTTCCAGCACTACGCCGCGTTCAAGCACATGACGGTCGAGAAGAACATCGCGTTCGGGCTCGAGATCCGGAAGGCGCCGCGTGCAGAGGTGCGCGAGCGGGTGTCGGAGCTGCTCCGGCTCGTGCAGCTCGAGGGGCTCGCGAAGCGGTACCCGGCGCAGCTCTCCGGCGGCCAGCGGCAGCGCATGGGCCTCGCCCGTGCGCTCGCGGTCGATCCGAAGGTCCTACTGCTGGACGAGCCGTTCGGCGCGCTCGACGCGCGCGTGCGCAAGGAGCTGCGGGCGTGGCTGCGGCGGCTTCATGACGAGACGCACACGACAACCGTGATCGTCACGCACGACCAGGAGGAGGCGATGGAGGTCGCGGACGAGGTCGTGGTGATGAACCGCGGCCGGGTCGAGCAGGTCGCCCCGCCGCGCGAGCTCTACGAGCGTCCGGCGAACGAGTTCGTGATGTCGTTCGTCGGCCCGGTGAACCGCCTCGGCGACGTGCTCGTCCGCCCGCACGACTTCGAGCTCACGCTCGAGCCGAACGGCACGACGCGCGAGGCGATGATCGAGCGCCTCGTCCATCTCGGCTTCGAGGTCCGCGTCGAGCTCGTGCGAGACGACGCCGAGCGCTTCACGGTCCAGCTCACGCGGGATGAGGTCGAGCGCCTGGAGCTCGAGCACGGCCAGATCGTCTACGTCCGCCCCACGCGCGAGACGACGTTCACGTAACGAGCACTTGTGCACCAAAGCACGAGTGCCACGCTTGTACTCTGGTGCACAAAGTCAGTGGGGCGCCCAGGCGTCGGGGTCGGCGGCGAGGGCCTCGACCGACGGCGGGAGCGCGCCTGCGGCGACGTCGGCGACCGTGACGATCTCGAGGACGTTGCGCAGCGACGCGCGGACGGCGACCCAGACTTCGCGCAGGCGCTCGGCGGAGCCGTGGTACTCGACGGACTCGCTGCGCCGGCCGCGGACGTTTGCCAGCGGCCCCTCGACCGCGCGGATCACCTGCGCCAGGTTGATCTCGTCCGCGGGCCGCGCGAGCCAGTAGCCGCCCTCCGCCCCGCGCCGGCTCCCGACGATCCCGGCCTGCCGCAGGTCGGACATGATGTTCTCGAGGAACTTGAGGGGGATCTCCTGCGCCTGCGCGATGCGCTCGCCCTTGACCGGGCCGCTTCCGGCCGCAGCCAGCTCGACGACGGCCCGGATCGCGTAGTCCGCCTTGGCCGAGACCCTCACGGAACCATTCTGCCGACTGCGCCGTTGAGACTTCGTGGGCCGTCCCCTCGTCCTCGTCGTCGCGCTCGCCGCGATCGTCGGCGCTGCGCTCTTCGCACGCGCGGGCGCAGCGGGCGACGTCACGCGTTTCCGGACGCCCGATGCCGGAGCAGCGTGCAAGCTCGAGGGAGCCGCGCTCGTCTGCCAGAGCCTCGGCTCGGAAGGCTCGCTCGCACTGAGAAGCGCGGGACAGCCGAAGGTCGTCCGCCGCCTGCCGTGGTGGGACGCGTCGACACCGGTCCTGAAGCGGTGGCGCCACGGCGCGATCGCGTGCGCGCTGAAAGGCAAGTCGGTCGTCTGCCGCAACGGCGAGAGCACGATCTCGGTCAGCGCCGCCGGCTTCGCAGTCGTAGCCTGAAACCGCCTGTCAGCGGTCGAAGGCGTCCAGCAGGATCCGGATCTCGCACACTGCGCGGAAGCCGAGGCGTTCGAGGATCGGGCGCGACATGCGGCCGGCCTGCGTGACGAGGAGCGGAGTCCCCCGCTCGACCGCGTCCTGCCAGCGCGCCGCCACGAGCGCTCGATAGGCGCCCCGTCCGCGGGCTTCGGGAAGCGTCGAGCCGCCGAAGAGCGACACGCCGTGCTCGCCGAACGAGGCCGAGGCGCGTGCGATCGGCTTGCCGTCGACGTACGCGAGGTAGACGACGTTGTTCGGATCGGGCTCGTCCTCGTCGCGCCGCTTCGGCTCCGGCATGCCGAACGCGATCGCCGCGATGCGCGCCGACTCGTAGTGCTCCTCCGGCGTCGTCGCCCGCCGCACCTCGATGTCCGGCGGCGACTCCTGGGCCGGCGGCCGGTCGAGCACCATTCCCATCGCGAGCGGCTCCGAGTCGTCGGCGAGTCCCAGGGCGAGCAGCCGGTCGACGAGATCGGACGGCGTGCCATGCGTCCCGATTTCCCATGTGCACGCCGTGCGCCCGCGCTCGCGCAGGAGCCCGTGGATCTCGTCGCGGACCGCCTCGACCTCGCCGCCTTCGAGACGAAAGCGCTGCGCGACGTTCCACCCGGGCTCGTCGCCGCGGCCCATCCACAGCACGTACCGGTCGTTCACGATCCGCTCGTCGGTCGGCCCCAGCGGCGTGTACGTGTTCGCGTTCTCCGCGAGCTCGAGCGTCCAGTCCACCGCGAGACCCTATCCGTACAGCTCCGAGCGCCAGGCGTCGCGGTAGATCGCGCGCAGCTCCTCGACACGGTCGACGTAGGCGCGCGTCTCCGCGAACGGGATCTGCCCGCGCTCCTCGTGCAGCCAGCGGTCGACGTTGCCCTGGCCCGCGTTGTACGCGGCGAGGACGAGACGCCACTCGCCGTACTTGCGATAGAGGTGGCGGAGGTACCAGCAGCCGTAGCGGACGTTGATCTCCGGGTTGCGCAGATCGGAGACGCGGAAGGCCGAGCCGCCGGTCCGGATCGCGATCCCCTTCGCGGTCCCGGGCGTGAGCTGCATCAGCCCGACGGCTCCCGACGACGACTTCGCCTCCGCGTCGAACTTCGACTCCTGATAGATCACGGCCGCGAGCAGCGCCGGGTCGACGCCGTAGTTCTGGGCGTGACCGCGCACGATCTGCTCATAACGGAGCGGATAGCGGATGCGTTCGTACCACGGGGGGCTCGTCTCGTCGACGACGAGGAAGGCTCCCGCCGCAACGACCACGATTCCGAGGACGATTGCGAGGCGCTTCACGAACAGAGATCGTGCATGACGCGCCCGACGAACTCGTCCAGCTCCTCGAGCGAGCCGGTGTTGACGTACACGTAGTCGGCGCGCTTCCGCTTCTCCGCGTCCGGGATCAGCCGTTCCTCGCGCCCGACCGAACGGTCGTGCGTGCGGGCGTCGCGGAGCTTCCGCGGCGCCGTCACGAGCACGATCTTGTCGAACCGCGACTCCGAGCCGGCCTCGTAGAGCAGCGGCACCTCCGTCACGGACACGCGCGGAGCGTCCGGCAGCTGCGCGAGCTGCTCGCGCCACCGCAGATACTCCGCCGACACGAGTGGATGGAGAAGCTCCTCGAGCCACGCGAGCGCGTCCCGCTCGTTGAAGACGACCGTGGCAATCGCGCCCCGGTCGAGCGCGCCGTCCGGCCCCACGACTCCGTTGCCCATCCGGGCAACAACCCGCTCCTTCACGTCGTCGCGCTGCAGCAGGTGGTGGACGATCTCGTCGCTGGAGACCGTCGCGGCCCCGTGGCGCGCGAACGCGCGGAGCGCCTCGCTTTTCCCCGCGCCGATGCCGCCCGTGATCGCGACCGCAACCGGCCGCGACACTACTTCTCGTCGGCTGCGGGCGGCTCGGGCTCGGCCGCGGGAACTGCGTTCGGCTCGGCGGCCGCGGCATCCTCGGCCGGCGGCACGGTACCGGCGCCCGTGGCATCCGACTCCGCGGAGGCGGACGCGACGACCTCCTCGTCGGCGGTCGGCACCTCGAACGGCGACTCGACGTCGGCCGGCTCGGTGACGGGCGCCTCGGCGAAGACGTCCTCGGAGAGGTCGAGCGCCGGCCGGGTGTGCACCGACTCCGCGCCGTCCGCGCGCGGCTGCACCGGATCGGTGTCCTCGACGCGCTTCAGCGAGAGCGAGAGGCGGCGCCGCTCGGCGTCGACCTCGATGATCTTCACGTTCACGGGCTGGCCCTGCGTGACGATCTCGCGCGGGTTCTCGACGTGGTGCTGGGCGAGCTCGGAGATGTGCACGAGGCCCTCGACGCCCGGCAGGATCTCGACGAACGCGCCGAACGTGACGACCTTCGTCACGCGGCCCTCGACGACATCGTTCTCGTGGTAGTTGTCGAGCACCTGCTGCCACGGATCGGACTGCGTCTGCTTGAGACCGAGCGAGATGCGCTGGCGGTCGCGGTCGATGTCGAGCACCTTCACGCGCACGGTCTGGCCGATCTCGAGCACCTCGGACGGGTGGTTGACGTGCGACCAGGAGAGCTCGGAGATGTGGATCAGGCCGTCCATGCCGTCGAGGTCGACGAAGGCGCCGAAGTCGACGATGTTGGAGATCTGCCCTTCGACGACGTCGCCCGGCTGCAGGCGGTCGAGGATCTGCTGGCGCTGCTCCTTCCGCTCCTCCTCGAGCACCGCGCGGCGCGACAGGACGACGTTGTTGCGCGACCGGTTGAGCTCGATCACCTTGCAGCGGAGCTCCTGGCCGAGGAACTCGTCGAGGTCCTGCACGCGGCGGATGTCGACGAGCGACGCCGGCAGGAACCCACGCACGCCGAGGTCGAGGATCAGGCCGCCCTTCACGACCTCGATCACGCGGCCGTTGACGGGCTCGCCGGACTCGGCGGCCTGCTCGATGTTTTTCCACGCGAGCTCGAAGCGGGCGCGCTTCTTCGACAGGATCAGGCGCCCCTCGGCGTCCTCCTTCGTGAGCACGAGCGCGTCGATCTCGTCGCCGAGCGAGACCTCGTCGGCGGGGTTCACGGAGCGCCGGATCGAGAGCTCCGAGACCGGGATCACGCCCTCCGACTTGTAGCCGATGTCGACCAGTACCTCGTCCTTGTCGACGCGGACGACGGTGCCGTGCACGACCTGCCCCTCGTTGATCTCCGGGAAGGTCGAGTCGTAGTCGGGAATCAGCTCCCCGTCGGGGCCTACGACCCAGACGCCGGGCTCCTGCTGCATGAGATCTCTCGTAGCCAAAGCGGCCGGAAGTATAGCTGCGCATTTGCGACCGGCCGGGGGCCGGCCGCAAATGCGCTAGTGGAGCAAACCGAAGCTCAGAGACCGCTCACGAGCAGCACCAAGATGGCCGCTTGCTCGGCGGTGAGGGACTTGCCGGACTGGGCTTGGACCTCGTTCACGTACGCGTTCCAGGAGCCGTGCTCGAGCTTGACGCAGAGCGAGTGCGCGACGCCCTCCTTCGTGACGTACCGCTGCGTGAGGGCGCAGAGGCTCGCGGCGGTGACCGAGACGTCGACGGCTGCGGTGTACTCGGTCGTCCCGCCGTCCTTGTCGCGAATCGCCCCGCGGACGGTGCGCAGCCCGACATCGGTCGTGGAGCACGACGCGGTCGCCGACGGCGAGAACGAGCCGTAGCCGGACCCGCAGTCGAAGGCGTACGTGAACCCGGCGGCGGTGTCGGCCGCCGACGGGTCGGCGGCGCCCGCGAGCGAGAGCGAGAACGCCTGTCCGACGAGCCCCGTCGCCGGCGCTCGGAGGGTCGCCGTCGGCGCGACGTTCGTCACGGTGACCGTCGCGGTCGCCGTCGTCGCGAGCTCGCCGTCGCTGACCCGCAGGGTCACCTGGCGGGTCGTCGGGCCGTCGAGGGCGGCCGCCGAGAACGTCGGGCTCTGGCCCGTCGTCTCGAACGTGGCGTCGCCGTCGAGGTCCCACGTGTACGTGAGGCCGTTGCCGGTGCCGCTGCCGGCGAGTGCGGTCGAGCCGCCCTCGGCGACCGTGTACGGGCCGCCGGCGTTCGCCGTCGGCGCGGCCGCGAGCTGGATCCCGATCACGACCGGGTCGTGGTCGGACGCCCGGTACGGGCCTGGCGAGTAGAACGTGTTCACCTGATTCGCCGACTTGAACTCCGTGTTGTAGTCGAGCACCGTCGGCTCGTCCGGGTTGATGTGCCAGTGGCCGACGCCCGCCACCTGCGCCTCGAGCGACGTCGTCGCCAGGGCGTGGTCGAGGTAGCCCGACTCGCCGTCGAAGACATACGAGTACGCGGAGAGGCCGTCGTACTTGCGCACGAGGTTCGTCAGCCCCCCGTTCACGAACGTCTGAATCGGCGTCTCGAAGGTGTACGAGTTCATGTCGCCGATCAGCAGATAGTCGGGATCGCCGCTGCCGGTCGGGTCGCTGCCAGTCCAGTCGACGAGCGCCGCAGCGGCCCGCGTGCGCGTGAGGTTGCAGTTGCCGGAGCCGTCGCCGGTGTCCGGATCGTTGAGATCGTTGCAATCGGAGCCTTTCGACTTCAGGTGATTCACGACGACCGTGAACTTCCGGCCGGTCGCGTTCGAGCGGAAGGTCTGCGCGAGCGACGGCCGGTTCTTCGTGTCGACGAAGCGCGGGTCGACGGCCGTGGTCAGGATGTTCCACGGCCCGACGGGCGTCACCGAGGCCGCCTTGTAGATCAGCGCGACCTTGATTTCGTCCGTCCCGATCACGCCGGTGTCGACGAACGAGTAGGTGCCGGCGCCCATCGCAGCGTTCAAGCCGCCGACGAGGTCCTCGACCGCGCTCCGCGGCGGCGCGTCGTTCTCCATCTCCATCAGGCCGACGACGTCGGCGTTCATCGCCTCGAGTGCGCTGACCTCCTTCGCCTTCTGGCGCTCGAACTCGGCAACCGTGTTCGCGCCGCGCGACGTAGGGAAGCCGCCGCCCGCGCCGTTGCCGTTGAAGAAGTTGAGGACGTTGAACGACGCGACTTTCAGATTCCCGCCGACCGGCTCGGGCGTCGTCGTCCGCGGGTTCGTGTGGTCGAACGCGACCGGACCGATCGGCTGGAGGCGGAAAATCTCCGGGAAGCCGGATCCCGAGCGGCGGAAGTCCATGACGCCGACGACGCCGTTGACGGAGTCGCCGACACGCAGCGTGTTGTCCGCCGAGAGGCCTCCCTGCGGGTACACGAGCGGGTCGGGGTTCTGGACGCTCGAGCCGTCATCGAGCACGATTCGGCTGCGGGCGTTCTGCGCCTCGACCGCGTTCGCGTCGGCGCCGGGCGCCGCGACGGCGGTCGGGGTGTACAGCCGGCCGGCGCCGGAGAGCGCAACCTCGCCGAAGCGGCCGAGGCCGAAGACCTCGGTCACCGTCAGCGTCTGCGCAAGCGCGACCTCCATCCCCTCGTACCGCTCGAGGTCGCCGACGTTCGCGACGGGAAGCGACAGGCTCGCCGGAGAGACGGTCGCGGTCGACGGCTCGCGGCCGAGCAGGCTCACCGACGACAGCTCGGTCTGCCCGAAGAACTCCTGCACGCCGCCCCTGACCCGGACGCGATCGCCCGCGTCGACGGACGTGCTGCTGAACACGAAGATGCCCTCGGAGGTGAGTGGATCGGCGTCCGCGTCCGCGTCCTCCTCCTGGACGAAGTACCCGCTGAACTGCCCCGTGCCCTGGTAGTCGCCGACGACGATGCCTTCGATCGTGGCCGTCCTCCCGACGAGCGGCGAGGTGTCGCCCGCGCCCTGGACGTCGTGGATCTTCGTGATCACGGGCGGCGCCGTCGTTGTGACGCGGAAGGTGAAGTTCGCCGTCATCGTGTCCGGCGGGTCCTGCGCGTCGGTGTCGGAGACGCTCGTGCCCGTCACGGTGATCGTGCAGGTCTCGTTCTGGACGAAGTTCACGGTCGGGTCGACGACGAAGGTCGTCGGGCCGCCGCTGATCGTCGACGCGTGGTTGCCGCTCGACGCGCACGCGATCGTGATCGCACCGACCGCGAGCGTGACGGGCTCGCTGAAGGTCACGGAGAGGTTCGAGTCGACCGGCACCTCCGTCGCGCCGTCCGCCGGCGACGTCGAGGCGACTGTGGGCGCGAAGTCGCTCCCGCCGTGGACGCCGAGGCCGTCGAACGTGTCGGTCGCGAAGCCGCTCCACTCGAGCGCCGGGTCGAACACGTCGGCGCCGTTCGTGTCGCCCGCGGTGATCGCGTCCTTCCGACGGAGGGTGTTGTCGGCAGTGCTCGTGAGCCCGGTCCCCCACTCGGTGCCGGGGTCGAAGCCGATCTGGCCGATCACGTCGACGATCTGCGTGCCCTTCCGCAGGACGACCGCGTCGTCGCCGTTGTACCAACTCGCCGAGCTCGTCTGATCCGCCTGATTGAGGATCGCCGCCGCAGCACTCGACTGCGCCAGCACGTACACGTCGCCGGGAGCGACGCTGCCCGCGAGATTGACGGTCGTTAGAGCAGAGGACGAGCCGTTGAAGAACATCTGCACGCTGTAGCCCTGCAACCCGAGGTTCACCGTGAATGGCGTCCCGTTGTAGATCTCGAGCGCCTTGTTGTTGCTCGAGCCCTCGATGTACTCCGAGAAGAAGAGCTCGGTCGGCGTCGCCGCGAACGCGGTCGCCGGCGCAGCCAGAGCGACCGCGGCCACGCCGAGGCGCAGAAGTCCTTTCAGCATCCCTCACACCCTTGATCCGGTGCGGCCACGCCTTTCCCTTTTAGGCATGACCAGTTCGGACGATGGTAACCGCCATTCGGGCGCGTGCCTAGCGCCGCTCCCTGCGCGTTCACCCGACACACGGAAGAGGCCCCGCTCGCGCGGGGCCTCTTCTCGAGCGATCGACCTCGACGCGGTGCTACGTCGCCGCGACGATCCGGTTCAGCGGCGGCACCGCGATGCCCGCCGGCTCGGCCGCGCGGAACGCATCCACGAAGGCGTCGATGTCCTGCGCGCCGCCAAGGGCGTTCGTGCCCTCGTTGAAGACGGTGAACCCGTCTCCTCCGGACGCCAGGAAGTTGTTCATCGTCACCCGGAACGAGTCGGCCGGCGCCACCTCGACGCCGCTGACCCACATCCGTCCGATCTTCCCCGCGCAGGTCGCCGCCGCCGGCGCCTGCTCGTACTTGAAGGTCACCGAGATCTGGAGGATCCGGCCGGCCGCAGGTGCCGTGCCGCCGCAGCCCTGGAATTGCTGCTGGAGGAGGCGGCGGATCATGTCGCCGGTCATCGTCTTCGTCACGAGGCTGTTGCCGAACGGCTGCACCGTGAACGCCTCGCCGTAGGTGACCTCGCCGGGAGCCTCGCCGCCTGAGGAGATGTCGTTCACCCTGAGATCGGCGCGGATCCCGCCCGGGTTCATGAACGCGAGCTGGGCGCCGCCGAGGGACGCCGGCTGCGTCGCGACGAGCTGCGCGTCGGCGATCACGTCGCCGAGCGTCGATTCGCCGAACGGCGATCCCGTGCGCGTGAGATCGCCCTGGATGCGGCCGATGATCTGGTTGGCCAGCGGCGCCGAGGCGGTCACGTACTGGTTGACGACCGCCTGGACCTGCGGGTCCTCCTTCGACGTGTCCGCCTGGCGGACCACGCCCGGGCCCGGCGCGTTGAGCGCGTTCTCGACGATCGTGTTCGTCGCGCTCGCCGCAACCAGCTTGCCGTTTCTGTCATCGAGCGTGAGCGTGATGTTGCTGAGGATCCGGCCGAACGACGACGCGCTCGTGATCAGGCGAGTCACGCCGCCCGTGGTGATCGTGCAGCGGTACTCGGCATGTGTGTGCGCCGACACGATCACCTTGATCTCGGGATCCAGCCGGCCCGCGATCTCGGCGATCGGGCTGCCGGCCAGGTTCCCGGCGCAGCCGTTCAGCGCCGCCCCCGTCGTCTGGAAGCCGCCCTCGTGAATCACGAGCACCGGGATCTTCACGCCGAGGTCGCTCAACTCGGCCACGGCGCGGTTGGCGGCATCCGCCTCGTCCTGGAACGTCAGACCCGCGACGCCGGTGGGCGTGACGATCGTCGGCGTGGACTCGAGCACCTCGCCGATGAAGCCGACGCCGATCCGCTTCCCGCTGTCCGACGTGAACTTCTTGATCCCGACCGCGGGGAACAGCGTCTCGCCGGTCGCGGTGCGAACGACGTTCGCGGACAGGTACTGGAAGTCGGCGCCCGGGTACACGTCCGTGGTCGAGCCGTCCGGAAGCGCGTACGGCTTGCCGGTGCATCCGTCGGGATGGCACCCGCCGTTCTGGATGCGCTGGAGCTCTGCGCTGCCCTTGTCGAACTCGTGGTTCCCGACCGAGGCGAAGTCGACGTGCATGAGGTTCGAGACGATCGTGATCGGCTCCTCGTGGAAGAGACCGTTCGCCAGCGGGCTGGCGCCGATGTTGTCGCCGGCGAAGATGGTCGCCTGCTTGGCGCCGTACTGCGCCTGGCGGTCCTTGATCGCTTTCGCGAGGTACGCGGCGCCGCCTGCGAACCGGCCGTAGATGTTGTTCCCGGCTGCTTCGAGGTTGCCGTGCAGATCGTTGAACGCCAGCAGATGGACGTCCGTCGTCGGACGCTTGTTCACGTTCTCGTAGGTAACGAGCACCTGGTCGGATAGCGAGCGCGCGCCGGCGATCACCGGTCCCGCCTCCGCCTTGTTCGGCGACGCGAGCGGTGCCGCGAGCACCACGCCGATCCCGATCGCCGCCAGCACAACCGGCGCTGTCCAGTTACGGAGCCACTTCCCCATGAGTTCGACCCTCCACGATTGCCGCCACGACTACAGGTCGGCCCATGGTGTCATGGCCGGGCGGAGATTTCATCCCTTTTCGCTGGTACGCTCGTCGCAGATGGTGCGAGCGGTCGGCGAGGACGTTGCCGCGAGCGGGGTCGACCGGGACGAGCTCTACGATCGCGGCCGCGCTCGCCGGGCGAGTGCGGGCGTCGCAGTCGTCGTGCTCGTGGTCGTCGCGGCCGCGGTCCTCCGCCCGGTTCTCGTCGACCTCCTCGACCGCCCCGCCGTTGCGCACTGGGCGACGATCTTCGTCGCGATCGCCGTGCAGGCGATGCCGTTCCTGGTCCTCGGCGTGAGCGTCAGCGCGGCCATCGCGGCGCTCGTGCCGGACGGATTCCTGCCGCGCGTCCTTCCCGACCGCCCGGCGCTGGCCGTCCCGGTGGCCGCGATCGCCGGCGCCGCGCTCCCGGGCTGCGAATGCGGCTCGGTGCCGATCGCGGGGCGGCTCGTCGCCCGCGGAGCCCAGCCCGCAGCAGCGCTGACGTTCCTGCTCTCGGCACCGGCGATCAATCCCGTCGTGCTGGTGGCGACCGCGGTTGCGTTCCCCGGCCGGCCCGAGGTCGTCGCCGCCCGCGCCCTCGCCAGCCTGCTCGCCGCGAGCGTCGTCGGGTTCGTGTGGACGTGGATCGGCGCCGACGAGCTGCTCCGGCGCGCGCGGCGCGGCCACACGCACGAGGGCCGGCGGCTGACGGTCCTCACGGCGACCGCGCAGCACGACCTGCTCCAGGCCGGCGGCTTCCTGATCGTCGGCGCGGCCACCGCGGCGACGCTGCAGACGGCCGTGCCGCGGAGCATCCTCGACACCGTCGCGGGATCCGGCGTGCTGGCCGTCCTCGCATTGGCCGGCCTGGCCGTCGTGATGGCGATCTGCTCCGAGGCCGACGCCTTCGTGGCCGCCAGCCTCACGCAGTTCTCGCTGAGCGCGCGCCTGGCGTTCATGGTCGTCGGCCCTATGGTCGACGTGAAGCTCATCGCTCTTCAGGCCGGGACGTTCGGCGGCCGCTTCGCGCTACGGTTCGCACCGCTGACGCTCGCCGCGGCGATCGGGTCGAGCGTCCTCGTCGGGTGGTGGCTGCTGTGACCGCGGCCGGCGGGACGATCAGCCTGCTGGTCGGCGCCGTGCTGCTCCGGCTCACGTTCACGGAGACCTACCGCCGTTACGTGCGGCCCGAGATGGGCCCGTTCCTCACCCTCGCGGGCGTCGCCGTGATCGCCCTCGGAGTGGTGACGCTGGTGCGCGCGCTCCGCCAGGCGCGCCCGGCCGGCGCGCACGATCACGATCACGACCACGAGGGCGTCGGCGTCGGGTGGCTCCTGCTCGCGCCGATCGCCGCCCTGCTGCTCGTCGCGCCTCCGACCCTCGGCAGCTACGGCGTGGGCCGCGCAGCGACGGTCGACGTCCGCGCCGGCGCCCCCGTCTTCCATCCGCTCGCCCGAAGCGCCCGGCCCGTCCCGATGTCTCTACTCGAGTACGGCCAGCGCGCGTTCGACCACAACGGCGCCAGCTTCAGGAGAACGCCGGTGCAGCTGACAGGCTTCGTCGCCGGCGCCGAGGCGGGCGGATTCCGGCTCGCCCGCTACCAGATCTCGTGCTGCGCGGCAGACGCCATCCCGGCGGTCGTGCAGGTCGTCGGCACCGCAGGCGCCGCCCTCGCCCGCGACCAGTGGGTGACGGTGACCGGCACCTACCGGCGAGGGGGCGAGCAGATTCCGAGACTGGCGGCCACGACGGTGACCGAGATCCGCGCGCCCGAAGACCCGTACGAGTAACCCACTCCGGAGTGCGGACATGTCCCGCCGCCACGGCCGACTCGGGCGTGCCCGTCGCGGACGAGCTACGACTTCGCTTCGGCCCAGTTGTCGCCGACGCCGACGTCGACGGCGAGCGGCGGGTCGAGCTCGTAGGCGCCGCACATCTCGCTGCGGACCAGCTCGCGCACCTTCGAGACCTCCGGCTCCGGCACCTCGAGCAGGAGCTCGTCGTGCACCTGCAAGACGAGCCGCGCACCGCGGCCCTCTTCGCGCAGCCGGCGGTGGATGCGGATCATCGCCACCTTGATGATGTCCGCGTTCGAGCCCTGCATGACGAAGTTGACGGCGAGCCGCTCGCCGAGCGAGCGCGTCTGGCGGTTGGACGCGCGGATCTCCGGCACCGGGCGCCGCCGCCCGAGCAGCGACGTCACGTAGCCGTCGCGCTTCGCCTGCTCGATCGTCCTCGCGATGAAGTCCTGCACGTGCGGGAAGCGCGCCAGGTACGCGTCGATGTACGCCTGCGCCTCCTCGCGCGGGATCTCGAGGTTCTCCGAGAGACCGAACGCGGAGATCCCGTAGACGATCCCGAAGTTGATCATCTTCGCGACGCTGCGCTGCCCGCTCGTCAGCTCGCGCGGGTCGACGCCGAGCATCTCGGACGCGGTCGCCGCATGGATGTCCTCGCCGCGCTCGAACGCCTCGCGCAGCTTCGGCTCCCCGGAGACGTGCGCGAGAATGCGCAGCTCGATCTGCGAGTAGTCGGCGCTCATCAGCCGGTGCCCCTCTTCAGCGACGAAGGCGCTGCGGATCTCGCGCCCGAGCTCGGTGCGGATCGGAATCGCCTGCAGGTTCGGGTTCGTCGTCGAAAGGCGGCCGGTCGAGGCGACGTGCTGGTTGATCGTCGTGTGGAGGCGCCCGCTGCTCTCGTCGATCAGCGCGGGCAGCGGACCGAGATACGTGTTGAGGAGCTTCGAGAGCTCGCGCCACTCTTCGATCACCGCCACGAGTTCGTGCTCGCCGCGGATCGCGCGCAGCACACGCGCGTCGGTCGAGTAGCCCGTCTTGCCCTTGCGGCCCGCGGTCAGCTCGAGCTTCTCGAACAGGATCCGCGCGACCTGCTGCGTCGAGCCGAGCATGAACTCCTCGCCCGCGAGCTCGTGCGCCTTCGCCTCGAGCTCCTCGACGCGCTCGGCGAGCCGCGCGGTGATCTCGCCCATGCGGTACGCGTCGATCTTCACGCCTGCGCGCTCCATGTCCGCGAGCACCTGGGTGAGCGGCATTTCGATGTTGCGGTAGAGGTGCGTCGCGCCGCGCTCCTCGAGGCGCGCGAGCAGCGGATCGACGAGCCGGCGCGGGATCTCGGCGGCGCGGACGAGCGCCGCAGTCTCGTCGTCCGTTGCCGGAGTAGGCAACAGCTCGACGCCGTACTCGGCGGCGAGGTCCTCGAGCTCGTACGACGCGCGGCCGGGCTCGATCAGGTACGCGGCGAGCAGCGTGTCGTCGGCCGCCTCGAGGCGCAGCGACTTCGCATCGTGGACGACGAGGTTCGCGCCCTCGACGCGCGCCGGCCGGGCGCCGACCACGATCTCCTCGCCGTTCGCGACCGCCGCCCGGTCGCCGACGGCCGCGAAGCCGACGCGGCCGCGCAGGTCGAGGTCGCCCTCGCGCCACGGCACCTCGACGCCCGTCACCTTCATCGGCGCACTCGGAACGGCCTCGTCGAGCTCGTCGACGCGGTTCAGGAGGGCGCGGAACTCGAAGCGCCTGAAGATCTCCTTCAGCGCCGACCGGTCCGGCGGATGCAGCACGAGCTCGGACGGATCGCAGTCGATGTCGAGGTCGCGGCGCATCGTCGCGAGCTCCTTCGACACGCGCGCCTGCTCGGCATGCTCGAGGATGTTCTTGCGTCGCGCGGGCGAGAGCTCGTCCGCGTGTTCGATCACCTCGTCGACGGATCCGTACTGCGCGATCAGCTGGCCCGCCGTCTTGTCGCCGATCCCCGGCACGCCGGGGATGCTGTCGGAGGTGTCGCCCTTGAGCCCGATGAAGTCCGGCACCTTCTCCGGCGGAATGCCATACCGCAGCTCGACGCGCTCCGGCGTGTAGACGTTGACGTCGGCGACGCCTCGCGGCGTCATCATCAGCGTCACGTTGTCCGAGACGAGCTGGAACGCGTCGCGGTCGGTCGAGACGACGCACGTCTTGATCCCGGCGGTGTCCGCGCGCGTCGCGAGCGTCGCGATCACGTCGTCGGCCTCCCAGCCCTCGAACTCGATGTTGCGGTATCCGAAGGCCTCGACGATCGGGCGGAAGTGCGGGAACTGCTCGCGGAGCAGACCCGGCATCTCGCGGCGGCCCTCCTTGTAGACCACGTCTGCGGCCTCCGCGACGGCGGTGCGGTGCACCGGGCGGGAGTCCCACGCGACGGCGACGCCCTTCGGCCGGTAGTCCGAGAGCAGCTTGAAGAGCATGTTCGTGAACCCGAGCAGGGCATTCGTCGGCTGGCCGTCGGTTGTCGCGAGCTCCTCCGGGAGCGCGAAATACGCCCGGTAGGCGAGGTTGTTGCCGTCGACGAGGAAGAGGCCGGCGTCGCGCGCGGGGGCGTCGTCGAGCTGCAGTTCCTGGCCTGTGAGCGTCTTCGGCATGGCAGGTACCACGGTATCGTCCGGCGCCGATGCCGAGCCTGGGGATCCACGCGTTTTCCGACGACTTCCGCGAGGACGCGGCACGCCTCCTCGCGGAGCGGCACGCGCGCGAGCGGACGGCCGAGCCGCTGCTGCCGGAGATCGGCGACTACACGGCCCACGTGCCCGGCGGCGACGGCCTGGTCGCGACTCGCGGCGGAGAGGCGGTCGCGTACCTGATCGGGAGCGTGGACGGCGACCGCGCCGTCGTCGGCATGGCCGGCTGCGCCGCGTCCGATGCGGAGGCCGTGCGCGACCTCTACGCCGAGCTCGCGCGCGGCTGGCCGGCGCGTCACGAGGTGTTGATCCCGGCGTCGGAGCGCGAGCTCGTCGACGCGTGGTTCCGGCTCGCCTTCGGCTGCCAGTTCATGCTCGCCGTGCGCGAGACGGAGCAGACCGCGCCGCTTCACTTCGGCGGCTCGATCCGCCCGGGGACGCCCGACGACCTCGCTGCGGTGGCGGCGTTCGGCCGGATCCTGTGGGAGCTGCAGGCCGGGTCGCCGAGCTTCTCCGGGCGTGACGTCGACGCCGAGGACTTCGAGGCCGAGTGGGCCGATACGTGGGACGACGCCGAGACGTTCCCGCACTTCGTCGCGGAGCTCGACGGCCGTGTCGTCGGCCACGTGCTGCTCTACCGCCGTCCGACCGGCGATCTGCGCGTCCCGGACGACAACATCGACCTCGCGCACGCGGCGACGCTCGCCGAGGTGCGCGGTACGGGCGTCGGCCTCGCGTTGACGGCCCACGTGCTCGGCTGGGCGCACGAGCGCGGCTACCGCTCGATGACGGCCGACTGGCGCTCGGTCAACCTGCTCGCGTCGCGCTTCTGGCCGCGCCGCGGCTGGCGCCCGACGCACTACCGCCTCTACCGCGCGGTTCCGTGAGCGCCATCCCGCTCCTCGCGGGGCCGAGGATCGCCGTCGTCGAGGTCCCCGACGACGGCGTCGTGATCCGCCCTCCCCCGCCCCGCGAGGCGATCGACGACGTCGGCGCGGCCGTGCGCGAGGCGCTCCGCTTCCCGCTCGAGGGCGAGCCGCTCGACGCGGTCGTCAGGCGCGGCGGGACGGCGACGGTGGTGATCGAGCAGCCGTCGCTGCCGATCCCGTCGTCGGCGTTCGAGCCGCGCCACGACGCGATCGCCGCCACGATCGACGAGCTCGACCGGCTCGGCGTGGCGCGCATCACGATCCTCGTCGCGGGCGGCCTGCAGCGGCGAACGACGCCGAAGGAGATCGGCCTCCTCGTCCCGCCGGAGTTCCGCCGGCGGTTCCGCGGACGCGTGATCGTCCACGACGCGGAGGCAGACGATCTCGTGGAGCTCGACTCCGTCGGCAACGTGCGCCTGCAGGTCAACCGCGCGCTGGTCGAGACGGACCTCGTGGTGACGGTCACGGCGGCCGAGACGGTGCTGGACGGCGGCCCGGCCGCGCTGCTCAAGGCCGCCGGCCGCGAGGCCTTGCGGGCCGCCGGCGCCGTCTCGCTGCTCGAGATCAGTGCGTCTCAGGGCTGGCGCGTCGCGCTCGACCTCGAGCGGCAGCTGCAGACTCGCGTGCCGGTGATCGGCGTCTCGCTTTCCCTCAACCTTCCGCGCGTGCTCGGCGGCTACCCCTACGAGGAGGAGGCGCTCGAGCGGATCGCACGCTCGCGGCTGCGCCGGGCACTCGCGCTCGTCCCCGCGGGCGTGCGCGCGCAGGTGCTCGAGCGCGTGCCGCGCGAGCTCACGGCGGGCGCCGTCTTCGGCGGCGTGCCGTCGGCCGCGCACACCGAGGCCTTGCTGCGCGGGATCCAGTTCAAGGGGACGGAGCTGAGTGAGCCGCTCGACGCGATCGTGATCGGCATTCCGCCGACGACGCCGTTCTTCCCGCGCGAACGTCCGAACCCGGTCTCGGCCGCGTACCTCGGGCTCGGGCTCGCGCTGCGCATGTGGCGCAACGCCTTCCCGCTCCGGCACGGCGGCACGGCGATCCTGCTCCATCACTTCCAGCGCCGCTTCCCGCGGCCCACGCAGGCGCCCTACCGCGCGCTCTTCCGCGATCCCCGGACCGCGCGCGACCTCGACGCGATGCGCGAGGCCGAGCTGGCGGCCGTCGCCGACACACGCGGGATCGCCGACTACCGCGCCGGCCGCGCGGCGCACCCGCTCGAGCCGTTCGTGGAGTGGAGCGCGTGCGACGCGACGGCGAACCGCCTCGGCTCGGTGCTGATCGCCGGCTGCCGCGATGCGCAGTCGGCGCGCCAGCTCGGGTTCGTGCCTGTGCACAACGTCTCGACCGCGCTCGGGATGGCGCGCGGCGCGGGCGCGGAGCGGATCGGCTTCCTGCTCTCGCCGCCGTACTTCCCGCTCCTGCTGAAGTCGGACGCGTAACTCGTCCTCCGGAAGGAGGCGCGGCGGCCCGGCCGCGGGGTACCTTCGAGTGGATGCTCGAGCGGATCCCCAGGCGCTGGATCGACCGCGGCCTGGCCGCGATCGTCGCATTCGTGAGCATCGCCCCGGCGATCGTCCGGGACACGGGAAACACACCGGTCGTCGTCCTCTGCGCGATCGTGGCGTCCACCACGCTCCTCTGGCGGAGAGCGCAGCCGTTGCGAGTCCTGGCAATCGTCACGGTGGCGATGGCGATCTCGCTCCTCGCGGGCAGCCCGGGCTCGGCTCCGGCGGTGATCCTCGCGTTCTACAGCGCTGCGCACTTCCTCCCCCGCCGGGTTGCGCTCCCGGCCGCGATCGCCGCGGCGCTCCCGACCGCCGTCATCACCGCTGTCGAGGACTCGCCGTCGTTGATTCCGGCGCTGATCTTCCTCGCCGGCGCCTGGATCCTCGGCGACAGCGCGCGCGTCCGGCGCGAGCGCCAGGAGGAGGAGGCGCGCCAGGCCGTCGCGGACGAGCGAGCGCGCATCGCGCGCGAGCTCCACGACGTCGTCACGCACAACGTGAGCGTGATGGTCGTGCAGGCGGCGGCCGGCAGCGACGTCTTCGACGAGCGGCCCGACCAGGCGCGGGACGCGCTCCGGGCGATCGAGCAGACCGGACGGGAGGCGCTCGGCGAGCTGCGGCGGCTGCTCGATGTCGTCTCCGGCGGCAACGCGCCGCAGCCCCGGCTCGACCGCGTCGACGCGCTCGTCGAGCAGGTGCGCCGCGCGGGCGTGCGCGTCGACCTGACCGTGGAAGGGACGCCGCGCGAGCTGCCGCCGGCGCTCGAGCTCTCGGCGTACCGGATCGTGCAGGAGTCGCTGACGAACATGCTCAGGCACGCGCACGCGTCGCACGCGAGCGTCCGCGTGCGCTATGCCGACGACGGGCTGCGGCTGGACGTCGTCGACGACGGCGTCGGCGCGGCCTCGACGGACGGCGGTCGCGGCCTCGTCGGCATGCGGGAACGCGTCGCACTCTTCGGCGGCGAGCTCAGGGCGGGCTCGCAACCGGGCGGCGGGTTCGGGGTGCACGCGACGTTGCCGGTGGAGGCAACGTGATCCGCGTCCTCGTCGTCGACGACCAGGCACTCGTGCGCTCCGGATTCCGCATGATCCTCGAGGCACGGGATGACATCGATGTCGTCGGGGAAGCCGAGAACGGACGAGACGCGATCGAGCTTGCAGCCGTAACGAGCCCCGACGTGATCCTGATGGACATCCGCATGCCGGAGCTGGACGGCGTCGAGGCGACGCGGCGCATCCTGGGCTCGGGATCGACGGCCCGCGTCCTCGTCCTGACGACGTTCGACCTCGACGAGTACGCGGTGCGGGCGATCCGCGCGGGCGCGAGCGGCTTCCTCCTGAAGGACGTGCGGCCGGCCGAGCTCGTCGAGGCGATCCGCGTCGTCGCGCGCGGCGACGCACTCCTCGCGCCGACGGTGACGCGCCGCCTGCTCGACCGCTTCGCGCGCACCGTCCCGGAGGACCGGCCGCCGCCGGCGCTCGACGCGCTCACTGAGCGCGAGCTCGAGATCCTCGGCCTCATGGCGCAGGGCCTGTCGAACGCCGAGATCGCGGAGCGGCTCGTCGTCGGCGAGACGACGGTGAAGAGTCATGTCTCGTCGGTCCTGCGGAAGCTCGGGCTCCGCGACCGCGTGCAGGCCGTGATCGCGGCGTACGACGCCGGCCTCGTCCGCCCGGTCTCCTCCTGAAGTCGGAGGCGGCGCGCGGAGCTCGCGCGCTCGGCGGAGGGAGATTTCACCGAAGCGGCCGATGCGCATGCGCGCGACCGCGAGCACCATCGACGTCATGGAAACAGTGATCGAAACCCACAGCCTCACCAAGCGCTTCGGCGGACGCACGGCGGTCGACGACGTCGACCTCGTCGTGCCGGCAGGAGTCGCGTTCGGGTTCCTCGGCCCCAACGGCGCCGGCAAGACGACGCTGATCCGCACCCTGCTCGGGCTCACGGAGCCGACGGCGGGCGAGGTCAAGCTGCTCGGCCTGCCGCAGCCGGACAGCCGCCGCGAGGCGCTCGCCCGGGTCGGCGCGATCGTCGAGGAGCCTCGCTTCCACCCGCACCTGACGGGTCGCGAGAACCTGAGGATCGTCGCGGCGGCACGCAGCCGCGAGGCGGACGGCCGCATCGACGGCGCTCTGGCGCGCGTCGGCCTCTCCAACCGCGCGGACGACCGCGTGAAGACCTACTCGCTCGGCATGCGCCAGCGGCTCGGCATCGCGCGCGCACTGCTCGGCGACCCCGCGCTCCTCATCCTCGACGAGCCGATGAACGGGCTCGACCCGGCCGGCATCCTCGAGATGCGGCACCTCATCCGGAGCTTCGTCGACGAGGGCCGCACCGTGTTCCTCTCCTCGCACCTGCTCGACGAGGTCGAGAAGACCGCCGACGAGGTCGCGATCGTCGACCGCGGCCGCGTCGTCGTTCAGGGCCGCGTCCGCGAGCTGCTCGCGGGCGGCGACCCGTCGCTCTTCGTGGAGGTCGACGACCTCGCCGCCGCGCGGCGCGCGCTCGGAGCCGTCCCGGACGTGAAGAGCGTCACCGACGACGGCTCCCAGCTCCGCATCACGCTCGGCGACGGCCTCGGCCCCGCCGACGTCAACCGCGCGCTCGTCGGTGCGGGCGTCGCCGTCTCCCGGCTCGAGCCGGCGCGCGCGTCGCTCGAGGAGCGTTTCCTCGACATCACCTCACGACTGGAGGGCAACGCATGAGACTCGTCGCAGCAGAGATCCTGAAGCTCCGCCGCCGGCGCGGGCTCATGACCTGGTCGGCGTTGCTCACGATCGGAACGCCGATCGTCGCGTACTCGATCCTCGTCGCACTGCACGCTGCGTCGCCGGACAGGCACGGCCCGGCCGGAGGCACGAACAACCTGCAGGCCCTGCTCGGCCTCTACAGCATCCTCGGCGGGCTGGCCGGGATCCTGATCGGCACGACCGCCGGTTCCCAGGACAGGTCCTCGGGCGTGTTCCGCGACCTCGCCGTCACGGGACGCCCGCGCAAGGCGCTCTTCCACGGGCGGGCACCGGGCGCGCTGGCCGTCTACCTGCCGCTGCTCGCCGCCGGGTTCGGCATTGCGGTCGCCGGCTCGTACGCGTTCGCCGGCGAGCTCGCGACGCCCAGCGGGGCCGACGTCGGGCGGTACGCGGCGTGGATTCTCGCCACCGGCGTACTCGACGTCGTGCTCGGAGTCGCGCTGGCGTCGGTCGTCAGCTCGCGGATCGCGACCGGCGTTCTCGTGGCGTGGAACGCGTTCGTCGCACCGCTGCTGATCCAGATCGACACGCTGGGCGGCGCGCGGAAGGCGATCTCGGTCGCCGCCGCGAGGAGCTTTGCGCCTGCCGGCACCGACCGGATGCAGATCATGATGGCGGCCGGGACGGCACTCCTCGTCCTCGCGGTGTGGATCGCCGTCGCGCTTCGCGGCGCCGCCTGGTGGACGAAGCGCGTCGACGCCTAGTGCGGGAGAGCCACGGCGATCGACTGGCGGCCGCGCAACGCGGGAGCCAGGAGATCGCCGTGGCGCTCGACGCGCCGGAGCACGGCCGCCGGCGTGAACGCCGCGGGCGCCGGCGGGCCGGTCGGCACGCGACGTCCACAGCCGGGCGCCTGCGGCGGCTTGTCCTTGATCCAAGCCGGTGATCGTGCTCGAGGACTTACACGTGTGCGGGATGCAACGCAACGAGCGTCTCGCGCTCTCGATCAGCGATGCCGGCCTGCGTGAGCTGCCCCGTCAGCTCGCCTACCTCAACCAGCTTGGGATCGTTTCCCTACCGGTGGATCGCCGGGAAGTCACGCCTGCTGGAGAGGAAGGCTCTGGCGCCAGCACCGACCGGCGCGAAACCAGCCTCGTTGAAGCAGGAAGCGTCAGCACGCCGCCCCCGCGCGGCCGAACACGCAGCGATGGGCCGAAAGACCTGTCAGTACGGTTCTCGCGTCGGGATAACCATCCCAACGCAAATCCGCACTTCAGGCGCGTTCGTCCGACTGGTCGCCGCGAGTCCGCTGCGAGTCCCGGTCGCTTTCGCCCTCGCCGAAGCGCGCGC
>DASXTR010000329.1:0-7132 GCA_036505325.1 Gaiellaceae bacterium | reverse complement strand
CCCCCCCCCCCCCCCACGACGGGGCCTCCACCGCCCGCACCGTGACCGCAGAAGCCGAAGAGACCTACGACCTGCTCGTCGCCGGCGGCGGCCCCGCCGGCCTCGCCGCGGTCGTCGAGGCAGCCGGAGCCGGGCTCGTCGTCGGCATCGTCGACGAGCGCCCGACCTTCGGCGGGCAGATCTACAAGCAGCCCGGGCTCCGGGTGCGCGACGAGCGTGCGCTCGGCCGCGACCACGTCCGCGGGCGGCGATTGATTGCGGCCGCGGAGCACGCGGGCGCGCGTTTCATGCCTCGGACGAGCGCCGTTGCGCTGCGCGGCGACGAGGTCGTCCTGGTCGAGGACGGCGGGCACGCACGGAGCGTCACCGCACGGCGGATCCTCCTCGCCCCCGGCGCGCACGACCGGCCGGTGGTCTTCCCCGGGTGGACCCTGCCGGGCGTGCTGACGGCCGGTGCGGCGCAGACGATGGTGAAGACGCAGCGCGTCGGCCCGGGCGAGCGCGTGCTCTTCGCCGGGAGCGGGCCGCTCGCGCTCGCTTTCCCTGCGCAGCTGCACCACTACGGCGTGAACGTCGTCGCCGCGCTCGAGGCCGGGCCGCCGCCGCGGCCGCGCGACCTGCTCGCCCTCGCGGCGGCCGCGCGCGGCAACGCGTCGCTCCTGCGGGACGCGCTCGGCTATCGCGCCGAGCTGCTGCGGGCGCGCGTGCCCCTTCGCTACGGGCGGATCGTGGTCCGCGCGCAGGGCCGTCACCGCGTCGAGGCGGTCGTGCACGCAGCCGTCGACGGCGACTGGCGCGTCGTGCCGGGCACGGAGGAACGCGTCGAGGTCGACACGCTCTGCGTCGGCTACGGGTTCTTCCCGTCGGTTGAGCTGATGCGCGTCGCGGGGTGCGAGCTCCGGTACGACGAGGACCTCGGCGGGCCGGTTGTCGTCGTGGACGAGTGGATGCGCACGACGGCGCACGGCGTGTCGGCGGCCGGCGACGGGACCGGGGTCGAGGGCTCGTACGTCGCCGTGGACGAGGGCAGGCTCGCGGCGCTCGGCGCCGCCGTCGACCTCGGCGGGCTGCGCCCGGGCACCGCGGACGCGCGCGCGGAGCCGATCCGCCGCCGGCTGCGCGCGAAGCGCCGCTTCCAGCGTGCGCTCCGGCGCATGCACCGCATCGGGCCTGGCGTCTACGAGCTCGCAACGCCGGACACGGTCGTCTGCCGCTGCGAGGAGGTGACGCGCGCCGAGCTCGAGCGCGCGATCGACGCCAGCGCGGACGTCAACGTCGTCAAGGGCTTCACGCGTGCCGGCATGGGGCTCTGCCAGGGCCGCAACTGCACGCGACAGGTGGCCGCGCTCGTCGCCGCACGGCACGGGCGGCAGCTCGCGGACGTCCCGCCGGCGACAGCGCGCTCGCCCGTTCGTCCGGTGCCGATCCGAGCAATCGCGGACGAGACCGTCGAGGACCTGGGGCTGTTCGTTGCCGAGTGAGCCGTGGCCCCAGGCGGAGTCGACCCGCGGGGCTCTGCCGCGCGAGACGGACGTGGTCGTCGTCGGCGGCGGGCTCGCGGGCGCCGCAACCGCGTACTACCTCGCCGGCGAAGGCGTCGACGTCGTCCTGCTCGAGCGCTCCGAGCTCAACCGCGAGGCGTCGGGGACGAACGCGGGCAGCTTCCACTTCCAGATCGCGATCCACCAGCTCACGGCGCGGGAGACCGAGAGCTCGCGCGCCCGCCTGCTGGCGGACGTACGCCTCCAGTTGGAGGCGGCGCGCCTCTGGCTCACGCTCGAGGACGAGCTCGAAGCGCCGCTCGGGGTGCACACGATCGGCGGGCTGATGGTGGCGGAGACGGCCGAGGAGCTGCAGATCCTCCACGACAAGCATCTGATCGAGGAGGAGGCGGGCCTCGAGACCCACGTGCTGGAGGGCGACGAGCTCAGGCGCTTCGCCCCATACCTCGCGGACGACCTGCTCGGCGGGTCGTTCTGCCCGCAGGAGGGGCACGCGAACCCCTTTCTCGCGGCGCCGCTCTTCGCGCTCCGGGCCGCGGAGCGCGGCGCGGTCGTCCGCACGCACGCGGAGGTCACGGACGTGCGGCCCGGATTCGCGATCGAGACCGCCGCGGGCACGATCCACGCGCAGCGCGTGGTCAACGCGGCCGGCGCGTGGGCCAACGACGTCGCCGCGATGAGCGACCTCCGGCTGCCGATTCGCGCCGAGGGCCTGCACGTCAACGTGACCGAGCCGCGCGAGCACGTGCTCGACCCGCTCCTCCAGCACATCGGCCGCCGGCTCACGCTCAAGCAGGCGGCGAACGGGACGTTCATCATCGGCGGCGGGTGGCCGGCCCATCCGGAGGCAGCGCCCGCGCGGTACTCGACGCTGTGGGAGAGCGCCGCGGGCAACGCCGCCGTCGCCGTCCGCGTGATGCCGAGCCTCGCGGACGTGAGGATCGTGCGCATGTGGACGGGCGTGATGGCGTTCACCGACGACCTGCAGCCGGTCGTCGGCGAGGTGTCCGCGCTCCCCGGCTACTTCGCGTGCATCGCGACCACCGGCTTCACGCTGAGCCCGATGATCGCGAGGATGCTGGCTGCACACATGGCCGGCCGCCCGTCCTTGCCACCCGAGTACGCACCCGACCGCCATCAACTCTCGACGACCTGAAGGAGCTGCCGATGGACCGTTCCGATGTCTCGTGGCGCGGCTACTGGGCCGCCTGCCCGACGCCGTTTCGCGAGGACGAGAGCTACGACGCCGACGCGCACCGGGCGCTGCTCGACTGGTACGTCGGCGAGGGCCTGCACGGCGTCCTCATCAACGGAACGACCGGTGAGTGGTTCGCGCAGACGCCCGACGAGCGCAAGCAGGTGGCCGAGAACGCGATCGACGCGGTCGGCGGGCGGATCCCGGTCGTCATCGGCTGCACCGCGTACACCGCGCGCGAGGCCGCGGACTTCGCGCGCCACGCGGTGGCCGCGGGCGCCGACGGCGTCGAGTCGACCGCGCCGCCGTACTCGAAGCCGTTCGACGACGAGATCGTCGCGTACTACGAGGAGCTCGCGGCGGCGACCGATGCGCCGCTGATGGTCTACAACTGGGTGCACGGGACGGCCGTCGACATGAAGGCCGACCTCGTCCTTCGCCTCGCCGAGATCGACACGATCGTCGCGCTCAAGGACTCGACGCCGAACGCCCAGCAATTCTTCGAGACGACGCGTGCAGTCGTCGACCGCCTGCGCGTCTTCGGGCCGTTCATGTCCGTCGAGGGCTACGCGCAACTGAAGGCGCACGGCGGCGACGGCTTCATCGGCGGCGGCTCGATCTTCGGCGCCCCCGACCCGCAGTTCTGGGAGGACTACTGGCGCGGCGACGACGAGGCCTGCCTCGCGCACGCGCGTCGTACCGAGGAGCTGTTCCCGAAGCTGTGGCTGCCGGGCGGCTGGGCCGGGAAGTACGGCGGCTACCAGAGCCAGCTCAAGGCGATCATGAAGATGCTGGGCCAGCCCGGCGGCGAGCCGCGGCGCCCGCGGCTGCCGGTGGACGACGAGCAGAGCCTGCGCGAGATCCGCGAGGTGCTCGTGGAGTTCGGGCTGCTGCAGGAGCACGCGGCGGCATGACGAGCTTCAGGGGAGTCGACCACGTCGGCGTCGGCGTCGCGGACATGGACGCCGCCGTCGCGTTCTACGGGCAGGTCGGGTTCGGTGACGTCCTGTTCGACTACACGGGTGACGTACCCGGGCCCGACCGCCGTGCGCGTGTTGTCATGCTCGACAACGGCGGCGCCACGCCCATCGGGCCGGGGCGGATCAAGCTCGTGCAGGTGCTCGACGGCGACGGCCCGCCGCCGGCGCCGACGGGCGGCGGCTGGGGCGAGCTCGGCATCTGCGAGATCTGCCTGCACGCGCGCAGGGTGGAGGACGTGCACAAGCAGCTCGTCGCCGCGGGCGCAGAGTCGCTGATGGAGCCGCTCGCGGCCGACGTCCAGCCGAACGACGTCTCGCTCGACATCGCGTACGTCGCCGACCCGTGGCAGGGCAAGCTCGAGCTGATCGAGTGGACGGGCCTCTGGAAGTCGCTGCCGGGCGAGCCCCGCGCGGAGGGCGTCAACCACGTGGCCTTCGGCGTCGCCGACATCGACCGGACGCGGGCGTTCTACGAGCAGCTCGGCTTCACCGAGATGCTGTTCGAGTCGACCGACTTCTTCGACCCGATGGCGCCGTGGTACCCGGGCGAGCCGCCCGACCAGCACATGATCATGCTGCTGTCGGCGCAGGGCGCAGGCATCGAGCCGGTCGTCCTCGACCCGCCCGGCCCCGACTGCCGCGGCGAGTGGGGCCACATCGGCCCGTTCGAGTTCGCGGTGGGCGTCGGGAACCTCGAGCAGGGCGTCGCGCGCCTGCGCGACCTCGGCGTCGAGCTCAAGGGCGATCCGGTGACGCTGGACGTCGGGACCGGCGAGTGGCGATACGTGTACTTCCGCGACCCCGACGACCTGTACGTCTCGCTCGTCGAGCCACGCTACTGACGTGCAATTGCGCGGCTGAAGTGACAGCTGCGACGGCTTGAGTCGCCGCTCGCGCGTCCGTGGCCGGGTCTCGGAGGTGTTAACGGGCGTAGCTATTCTTCGCAACCCGATATAGATTGGCCTCCTTTCCGGTCGGACGGGCCGACCGGGTCATGACCGAAAGGAGCAACCATGCGGGTTGGACGTCTGCGCGGACGCCGGCCTCTGGCGGCGGTGTTCGTTTTGACCCTCTGCGCGCTCGCGGTCGGCGCCGCGGTCGCACTCGGCGACGATCCGCAGCCGGTCGACTCGTCGCACAATGTGGTCGATGCTCCGGCACCGGTTGCCGGCGCGGCGTGGGGACCTGTGTCGAGCGTCACGCCGGGAACGGCGATCTGCTCGACGCCGACCTCGTCGGCCGCGAATGTCAACACCGACTGCGAGTCGACGGAGACGACGGGCACCGTCGGACCGCACAACGAGACGTCGATCGCGATCAACCCGACGAACTCGAAGAATCTGATCGGCGGTGCGAACGACTATCAGCTGTCCCTTTCCCCCGGCGGGCACGTAGCGGAGACGGTGCTGTCGCGGGCGCACGTCACCTTCGACGGCGGCAAGACGTGGTCGGAGTATCCGCTCAACGCGAACTCCGCCTACCAGGCGACGGGCGACCCGTCGGTCGCGTTCGACGCGTCGGGTCATGCGTACTACGCGACGCTCGGCTTCCGCTTCACCGGGCTCACAGCGACGAACCCGGACGTGATCGTCAACAACTCCGGCGACGGTGGCAAGAACTGGACCACCGTCAGGGTCGCGGCCGGCAGCGGGACCTTCGGAAGCTCGGGAGACCTGCTCGACAAGGAGTACGTCGCCGCGTGGGGCACAGGCAACGCGATCGTCACGTTCGGTGACTTCAAGCTCGGACCGCAAGGGAGCTTCATCTCGGCGAAGATCTATGCCTCGGTCACGCACGACTTCGGCCAGACCTGGACGGCGCCGCAGCTGATCTCCGGCAAGCTCGACGAGGCGTTCGTGTCGACGCCGGTCGTCGCGGCGGACGGGAAGATCTACGTCTCGTTCGAGAACACGACCGACCTGAGCACAGGCCGCGACGACTACGAGGTGGTCCGCGTGGATCCGGCGACGGGTGCCGCCATCGGGAGCCCGGTCAAGGTGGCAACGGTGATCGACGGGGCGACCGACTACCCGATCAGCGTCGACGGCCGACAGACCTACCAGGACAGTCAGTTCCGCACCTGGGCGGCGGGCAACATTGCGGCCGATCCGACGAATGCGCAGCACCTGGCGGTCGTCTGGTCGGACATGCGGAACAGCACGTTGCCTGCTCCGAGAGATCCGTACTCGGCGAAGACCAACTCGGACGTGATCGTCAGCCAGTCGTTCGACGGCGGGAAGAGCTGGTCGGCCGCGGTGGCGCTGGCGCTGAATGGCGACCAGTGGATGCCGTGGGGCGTCTACGACACGTCCGGGAAGCTGCGGATCGGGACCTTCGACCGCTCCGGCGACCGCAAGAACCATGCGTACGGCTACACGGTGGCGACCGAGTCGAGCTCGGGCAGCCTGACCTTCGGAACGGCGACGGTCACGACGGTGCAGTCCAATCCCACGACCGGTAGCCGCTGGTTCGCGCGCAACGTGAACAAGTCGTTCCCGAGGGCGAACGCGTTCATCGGCGACTACAGCAACATCGCGGCGACGCCGACCGGCGGCGTCGTGGCGTACTGGACAGATCTCCGCAACGACGTCACCTTCGCCGGCGTCACGGGTAAGGGCGAGGACGCATACTTCGGCAGGGCGAACTAACCGCTTCACCGTTTCGACGCGAGAAGGTCTCCGCTCCGGCGGGGGCCTTCTCGTGCCGAGCAGCTCCTTTTTCGGAAGCACGACGAACGTGGAGGTGGTGGTGCCTTACCGAACGTCGTCCGGAACGAGGCTCCGTTAAGACGCGGCGCCTCCCGAACGGTCAGGGGGCGAAGCTCGCGCTGTCCAACCGTCCTGGCGGGAGACCCGCATGCCGTCACGCACCCACGTCATGCACGCGCGCGTGTTCGGGACGCCGTCGACGACGACGAGGCAGTCGAAGCAGACGCCCATCCCGCAGAAGATCCCGCGCGGCTCGCCGCTCACGGTCGTGCGCGTCGCAATCTGGCCCTCGCCGAGCAGGACCGCGGCGACCGTCTCGCCCTCATAGGCCTCGACCGGGCGCCCGTCGAGGACGATCTCCACCCGCGGGCCGCGCTCGAGCTCAGGTCCGAGCGGCAGTCTGGACACGCGGGATCACCTCCCTCGCGAACAGCTCGAGCGAACGGTTGCTGCGCTCGATGTCGAGCCCGGGCGGCCGTGCCCAGAAGAAGAGCCGGTCGCAGCGCGTGCGCTCCTCGATCGCACGGATCCCCGCCGCCACGTCGTCCGGCGTCCCGACGATGTAGCGCTCGCGTGGCAGGTCCTCAGCTCGCTCGAGCAGCGGCTCGCCGCCCCACTCGCGGTAGCGGTTGTACTGGTAGAGGAAGTGCTCCGCGACGTCGTCCCAGTCGCCGACGTAGACCGACGGGTTGATCGAGACCTCGCCGTCGCCGAGCTCCCGGTAGAGGTCGAGCACTTCCGTCGCGA
>DASXTR010000328.1:0-29747 GCA_036505325.1 Gaiellaceae bacterium | reverse complement strand
CGGGCGGCCCTCCGCCTGCGACCGGGGCTGCAGGCAAAGCCTGTGGCCCTCGCCCCGCTGCCCGGCACGGAGCCGCTCGTGGGCTCGGTGACGGCCGCGGCAGAGGCGAAGGGGGTGCGGCCGGGGATGCGGCTCGGCGAGGCACTCGCGATGTGCCCGCAGCTCGTTCTCGTCGAGCAGGACCCGGCGACGGCCGAGCAGGCGTGGGAGGAGATCCTGCGGCGGCTCGAGGACGCGGGCTTCGCCGTCGAGCCGGTCGAGGCGGGGACGGTGTACTTCGAGACGCGTGGGGTGGAGCGGCTGTACGGCGGCCTCGAGCCGGCGCTGAAGCGCTCGCTCGCGGCCGTGGGGACGGTGTGGGACCCGCGCGCGGGTGCGGCCGAGCGGCGGTTCGCGGCGCTCGCTGCGGCGAACGTCGCGCGGCCGATGCAGTCGCTCGTCGTCTCCGACGACCGGACGCAGACGTTCCTCGCGCCCCTGCCCCTCACCCTCCTCCCGCTCGAGCGCGAGCGATACGAGGAGCTGGAGGAGCTCGGGGTGCGGACGATCGGACAGCTTGCCGGGCTACCGGGTGGCGCCGTTGCCGAACGATTGGGGCCGGACGGCCGGCGCGCCTGGAGCCTGGCGAGAGGGGAGCGGGACGGGAGGGTGGCGCCGAGACGGCCGGCGCAGCCCCTGGTCGAGACGCTCGAGTTCCCGGAGGCGGTCGGCAACGAGCTGACGCTCCGGCGAGGGCTCGCGGTGCTCCTCGACCGCCTGCTCGCCCGGCCGGAACGCGCGGGGCGGCCGCCGCGGAAGGTCGCGCTGTGGGCGCGGCTCGTCGGCGGCGCCTCGTGGCGCCGGACGGTGACGCTGCGTGAGCCGACGGCCGACGCCGACCGGCTGCGCACGGCGCTCGGGCCGAAGCTCGCGGAGCTGCCCGCGCCCGCGCTCAAGCTCCGGCTCGAGATCGCGGAGCTCGCGGAGCACACCGGCGAGCAGCTCGAGCTCGTCGCCGCCGAAGGGGAGGTGCTGCATGGGAGGCTCAAGGAGGGCCTGCGCCAGGTGCGGGCGGCCGTCGGTGCAGGCGGAGTGTCGACAGTCGTGGAGGTGGCACCGTGGTCGCGCATCCCGGAAGCGCGCGCGCTGCTCGTACCGCGCGACGACTGAACGCGCCGCGGCCGGCGCTCGTCGAGGCTCACGCCGACGGGACGCCGCGCCGCGTCAACCGTCAGGGGGTCGCGCTGATGCGCGACGAGTGGCGCGTCGTCGACCGCTGGTGGACGGAGGAGCCGGTGGCGCGCCGCTACTTCGACCTCGTCCTCGAGACAGGGGAGAACGCGGTCGTCTACTACGACGACGAAGCGGGGAGGTGGTTCACGCAGCGCGCCTGAGGCGCCGCTTGTCGGCGCCGACCTTCAGGACGCGCGGGGTTCGCCCGCGCGTCCGTCTGCGCTGCTCACCTGGAGCGAATGCATTTTGTTCGGCGTCGCTAGTCGACGTTGTGGATGTCGAAATCGGCGGGGTCGACGTCCTCGCCGCGGGTGCGGGCACGGAGGTAGTCGGTGAATCCCCGGTCAGGCGAGTGGATGTTCAGAAAGCGTGCGCGGCCCGAGCCGCCGTTCGTGAACGAGTGGACGACACCGGGCGGGACCGAGACGAATCCGCCCGCGCCGAGGCGGACGGTCTCGCCTGCGATCGTGAGCTCGAGCTCGCCCTCCAGCACGTACCACGAGTCGGTGTGCCGCTCGTGATAGTGCGGGCCGGGCCCTTCGTAGTCGGGCCCGACGTCGAACTCGAGCACGTCGAGCTCCGGCTGCACGACCTTGACGAGGATCGTCCGGTCCTCGCGCCCGAGCCGCTCGCCTTCTCCGGGCCGGCTGATCATCTAGCGGCCTCGGATCGAGTCGGCGAACCCGGCGTCGGGGGCGTGGAGGTTGAGCACGCGTGCGCGTCCCGGTCCGTTCGTGCGGAATCCGTGGAGCGTCCCGGGAGCGGCCGCGACGAAGGTTCCCGGGCCGGCGCGCACGGTGCCGTCGTCGAGCGTGAACTCGACCTCACCTTCGAGGACGTAGAACGCGTCCACGTGGTCGTCGTGCCGGTGCGGCCCGACCTCGAACGACGAGTCGAACTCGATCACGTTCGCCGACAGCTGGGGCAGGTCGCCGAGGATCGTGACGACGCGGTTCTCGCGCTCGAATCGCTCACCGCCGTCGGGCGGTGTGACGATCGCTTCCGCCACTCAGCGACCGACCGCGATCTCGGCGAGCGCGGGCCAGTGCTCCGCCTGCGTCTGGGGCACGACGACCCACTCCTTCATCTGGCGTCCCGCCATCGGCTCGAAGAGGTGCGCGCCGGGCAGCGCGAGAGCGCGCTCGCGCGCCTTCGCGTCGGTCAGCTTGAACACCATGTCATCGCCGTACAGGCCGCCCGCCGCCTTGCCGTTCGCGGTGAAGCACTCCATCCCGAACATCTTCCTCGTCGAGACGTGCGCGTGGCGGTGCGTGAGGTCGTCGACGATCTCCCCGAACGTCTTCACGCGCGGATCCTATGACGACCCCGGTGCCCGACGCCCGCTTCCCGCTGGGCGGCCCACGCAGCACCCGCTTCGATTCCCCAGACCCCCTCGACCGCTTCCCGCCGGACCGGCTTAGTGACAAGTTGTCACAAGGCAGGTCGGCGGGCGCGTACGTCGAGTTGCACGCGCACTCGTCGTACTCGTTCCTCGATGGTGCGTCTCTGCCGGAGGAGCTCGCGGCGCGTGCGGCAGAGCTCGGCTACGACGCGCTCGCGCTCACCGACCACGACGGCGTCTGCGGGTCACTCGAGTTCGCGCACGCCGCGAAGCACTTCGGCGTGCGGCCGATCACCGGCGCCGAGGTGTCGCTCGCGGGCGGTGCGCATGTGACGCTTCTCTGCGAGACGCAGCGCGGATACGCGAACCTCTGCCGCATCCTCACGGATGCGCACGCGCTGACACGGCTCCCGGGCCACGAGACGGATCTGTTGCCGCCGAAGACAACGGTCGACTTCGTCGCGGAGCACACCGAGGGGCTCGTGTGCCTTTCGGGCTGCGCACGGCAAGGGCTCGCAGTCGTCGACCCGAACGCAGCCGCGCGGCTCGCACGCGCGTTCGGCGACGCGTTCTACGTCGAGGTGCAACGCCCGTACGAGCGTGGCGACGCGCGGCGGAACGCAGCACTCGTCGACCTTGCGGAGACGCTCCGCGTTCCCGTTGTCGCCACCGGCAACGTCCATGCGCACCACCGCAGCCGTGCGCGGCTGCAGGACGCGCTCGTCGCGATCCGCAACCGCACGTCCCTCGACGGCTGCGAGCGGGAGCGGCGCGGGAACCACGAGAGCGCGCTGCTCTCCCCGCAGGCGATGCTCGAGCGACTGCCGCGGGACGCGGCACTGCGAACGCGCGAGGTGGGGGAGCGCTGTGCGTTCGATCTCACGCAGGAGCTCGGCTACCGCTACCCCGACTTCTCGGACGGCATCGATCCGGCCGACGCGCAGCTGCACGCCGTCTGCGACCGGGCTTTCCACGAACGTTATTTGGGCGCCTCTGTAACTAGAGTCCGTAGGACACGGGAACGTCTTGACGACGAGCTCGCGCTGATCGCCCGCCTCGGCCTGGCCGGCTTCTTCCTCCTGCACTGGGAGGTGCTCGAGCTCGCCCGCGAGTGTGCGCTCGAGGTGCGCGGGCCCGGCAGCCCGCGCCACGCGCTCCCGCCGGGACGAGGGCGCGGCTCGAGCGTCGGCTCGATCGTCTGCTACCTCACCGGCCTCTCGCACGTCGATCCCGTCGAGGCGGGCCTGTCGCTCGGGCGCTTCATCAACGACGAGCTCGTCTCCGTCCCCGACATCGACCTCGACTTCCCGCGCGACATCCGCGAGAAGCTGATCGTCGCCGTCACCGAGCGGTACGGCCGCGAGCGGGCCGCGCTCGTCGCGAGCTTTGCGACCTACCGGAGCCGCGGCGCGATCCGCGACGTCGGCAAGGCGCTCGGCCTGCCGTTCGGCGAACTCGAGCGGCTCGCGCGCGTCACCGACGGCTGGGACGCGACCCGCGTCGGCGAGGAGCTCGAGCGCGTCCCGGGCGCTCACGACGGACCGCGCTGGCAGGCGTTCCGCGAGCTGACGCGCGAAATCGCCGGCCTGCCGCGCCACATCAGCCAGCACCCGGGCGGGATGGTGATCTCGACGCGGCCGCTGATCGACCTCGTCCCCGTCCAGCCGGCGGCGATGGCCGGGCGCCAGCTCTGCCAATGGGACAAGGACTCCTGCGCCGACGCCGGGTTCCTGAAGATCGACCTGCTCGGACTGGGAATGCTGAGCGCCGTCGAGGACGCGGTCGACCAGATCGCCCGCCTGCGCGGCGAGACGATCGACCTCTCGCGCGTGCCCCTCGACGACCCGGACGTGTACGCCGAGATCCAGGTCGCGGACACGGTCGGCGTCTTCCAGATCGAGAGCCGCGCGCAGATGCAGAGCCTCCTGCGCACGCGGCCGGAGAACCTCGAGGACCTGACCGTCCAGGTGGCGCTGGTGCGCCCCGGCCCCATTCAGGGCAAGGCGGTGCACCCGTACATCGAGCACCGGCAGCGGCGGCGCGAGGACCCGGCGTTCGAGCCGCCGGTCGAGCACGAGTCGCTGCGCGAGCCGTTGCGAGACACGCTCGGCGTCGTCGTCTTCCAGGACCAGGTGCTCGACGTCGCGATGGCCGCCGCGGGCTTCTCGATCGGGGAGGCCGAGGGCCTGCGGCGCGCGATGTCGCGGAAGCGCAGCGAGGAGGCGATCGAGGCGTTCCGCCCGCGGTTCGTCGAGGGGTGCCTCGGCAACGGCATCGACGAGCCGACCGCGCACACGATCTACGACAAGCTCTGCGGCTTCGCGGGCTTCGGATTCCCGAAGTCGCACGCCGCTGCGTTCGCGCTGCTCGCCTACCAGTCGGCGTGGCTACGTCATCACCACCCGGCCGAGTTCCTGTGCGCGCTCCTGAATGCGCAGCCGATGGGCTTCTACCCACCGGCGTCGCTCGTGCGCGACGGCCAGCGGCGGGGGGTCGAAGTGCGCCCGCCGCACGTCAACCTGTCGTCGGACCGGTGCACCGTCGACCAGGATGCGGTCCGGATCGGGCTCGGCTACGTACGGTCGGTGGGCGAGGAGGAGGCGAAGGCGATCGCCGCCGGGCAGCCGTACGCAGACGTCGGCGACCTCGCGCGGCGGGCGCATGTGGGCAAGGACGCGCTCGAGGCGATCGTCGCCGCCGGCGCATGCGATGAGTGGGGCCCGCGCCGCGCGACGTTGTGGCGCCTCGGTGCGACGCCGCGCAGCGAGAGCGCAGGCGGAGGCTCACGGCAGCTCGTGCTCCCGCTCGAGCCGACGGCCGAGACGCCGGAGCTACCGGCGCAGACCGACTGGGAGCGGATGCTCGCCGACTACAAGCACACGTCGCTCTCCGTCGGCGTCCACCCGATGGAGCTGCTCCGCCCGCACCTGCGAGGCATCGTCACGAGCACCGAGCTGCACGACGTCCCGCACGGCACGCGGATCAGCGTCGCCGGCCTGGCGGTCGCGCGACAGCGGCCTGCGACCGCGAACGGCGTCGTCTTCATGCTGCTCGAGGACGAGCACGGCCAGGTGAACCTGATCGTTCCGCCGCCCGTGTACGAGGAGCACCGTGCGATCGTCCGCGGAGAGCCGCTGCTCGCCGCGCGCGGCCGCTTCGAGCGCGTCGGTCGCAACGAGAACGTCCTCGTCGAGACACTCGAGACCCTCGGCCCGCTCGCGCGCCGCGTGGCGAGCGAGGCAGAGGTCGTCTCGTCGCTCCCGCGCGCGCACCACTTCGGGCACCGCTGAGACACATCGCCGGTATCACGGCGCCGTCGGCCGCTGCGCCGACGGACCGTGCTGCTCGCTGAGGTTGTACGCCGAGTTGACGAGCCCGACGTGCGAGAACGCCTGCGGGAAGTTGCCGAGCATCCGCTTCGCGTGCGGGTCGTACTCCTCCGCGAGCAGCCCGAGGTCGTTCCGCACGCCGAGCAGGCGTTCGAAGAGCGCCCGCGCGTCGGCCTCGCGGCCGATCAGCGCGAGGCAGTCGACGAGCCAGAAGGAGCACGGAACGAAGGCGCCCTCGCCTGACGGGAGCCCGTCGACGTCGGTCGCGGCTTCCGCCGCGTACCGCTCGACGAAGCCCTCGCGCGTGAGGTCGCGCTCGATCCGCTCGACGGTGCCGACGACACGCGGGTCGTCGTGCGGAAGGAAGCCGACGAGCGGGATCAGCAGCGTGCTCGCGTCGAGCTCCCGGCTGCCGTACGACTGCACGAACGAGTTCAGCTCGACGTCGAAGCACTCGCGGCAGACCTCGTCGTGGATCTCCTGGCGCACCTGCTTCCAGCGGTCGAGCGGCCCCTCCTGGTCGAACCGCTCGACGAGCTCGATCGCGCGGTCGAATGCGACCCAGGCGAGCACCTTGGAATGAGTGAAATGCCGGTACGGGCCGCGGACCTCCCAGATTCCGGCGTCGGGCTCCTGCCAGGACGACTCGAGGAACTCGACCAGCTTTCGCTGGAGCGACCAGGCGTCGTAGTCGCGCTGCAGCCCCGCTCTTCTCGCCTGGCAGAGCGCGTCGAGCACCTCGCCGTACACATCGAGCTGCAGCTGCTCGGAGGCCGCGTTTCCGACCCGGACGGGCGCCGATCCGGCATAGCCGGGAAGCCATTCCACCTCGTACTCCGTCAGCCGCCGCTCGCCGGCCACGCCGTACATGATCTGGAGCTGAGATGCCTCGCCTGCGACCGCGCGGAGAAGCCAGTCCCGCCACGCGGCGGCCTCGGCCTCGAAGCCCGCATTCAACAGCGCGAAGAGCGTGAACGTCGCGTCGCGGATCCAGGCGAAGCGATAGTCCCAGTTGCGCACGCCCCCGATGCGCTCGGGGAGCGACGTCGTCGGCGCGGCGACGATTCCGCCCGTCGGAAGATACGTCAGCGCCTTCAGCACGACGAGTGAACCGTGCACGGCCTCGCGCCAGTCGCCCTCGTACCGGGATTGACCGAGCCAGTCGCGCCAGAACTTCTCCGTATCGCTCAGCGCGCGCTCCGGGTCGACCGTGTCGGGCTGCGGCTCGTTCGACGGGAACCACGTGAGCGTGAACGGCACGCGGTCGCCCTTGCGGACCGTGAACTCCGCGACGGTCATCATGTTCTCACCGTGCAGTTCCACCGGCGTGCGGATGATCAGTGCGTCCGGGCCGGCGATCGCGATGCGCTCGCCGTCGATCCGGCGCACCCACGGGACGATCGACCCGTAGTCGAACCGGATCGTGATCTCCGTGCGCATCTCGACGTGGCCGTCGAGGCATTCGACGATGCGCACGAGGTCCGGCAGCGTCTCGCGCGGCGGCATGAAGTCGATGACGCGGACGCGCCCGGTCTCCGTCTGCCACTCCTGCTCGAGGACGAGCGTGTCCTCGCGGTAGCGCCGCTCGTCGCACGCGCCGCCCTCGACGGGCGCCAGCAGCCACCGGCCGTGGTCGCGCGTTCCGAGCAGCGCAGCGAAGCACGCGGCGGAGTCGAAGCGCGGGAAGCACAGCCAGTCGATCGACCCCGTGCGGCCGACGAGCGCGGCCGTCTGCAGATCGCCGAGGAGGGCGTAGTCCTCGATCCGCTCGGCCACGCCGGGAAGTTACCTAGATTTCAGCGGTTCTCGATCTCGAGCGCGAAGAGCGGGAGCCGTTTCACGACTGCGCGGTTGAACTCGCGCTCGTAGCGCGCGGCCGCGTCCTCGTCGAGCGTGCGACCGAAGTGATCGCGGATGTCGGCGAGGATCTCCGTGCCGGTCTCGACGGCGTCGACGTGATCGCCGTAGAGCTCCTCCGCCTCGTCGCGCTCCGCAGCGTTGTACTGAGCGAGTCGCTCGTGCGCCTCGCGGATCACGTCCGCATGGTCGCGCTCGAACAGGTCGAGCTGACGCTCGATCACATCGCCGAAGCGCGCGCGCTTGAAGATCATGCGAGCCCCCGGTAGAGCGCGAGGTGCTGCGCAGCAGCGGCGTCCCAGGTCAGCTCGGAGCGCGCGCGCTCGGCGCCCGCCCGCGCGCGCGCGAGCGCGTCGGCGTCGTCGAGCAGCTCCCTCACGGCCGCCTCGAACGCGTCGATGTTGCCTTCGGGGACAACGCGGCCGGCGCCGAACGCGCGGATCGGCTCGCCGAGGCCCGCAACGTCGTACGCGACCGCCGGCACGCCTGCGCCGAGCGCCTGCAGCAGCGCTCCCGACTGGTCGAGCTCTGCGCGATAGGGGAAGAGCGCGACCGTCGTTTCCGAGAGGGCCCGATCGAGCTCCCCCTGCGGGAGGTAGCCGAGCCGCCACTCGACGCGCGGCGCTTCGCGCAACCCGTCGAGCGGCATCGCGGGATCGCCGGCGACGAGCAGTCGCGCGTCGGCCAGCCGCCGCGTCACCTCGACTGCGTCCGCCAGGCCCTTGTACGGGCGGATCACGCCGAGCGACAGCAGCGTCCGGCCGTCGTCGGCGCGGCGCGCCGCGCTCGGGTAGACCGGATGCGCGATCACCCGCGCGTCGACGCCGAGGTCCGCGAGCGTCTCGCGCCCGCGCTCGGTGTGCACGACGACGCGGTCGAAGCGCCGGAGCACCCGGCGCCAGAGTTCGCGCTTCGAGGCGGTGCGACGCGGCAGAAGGTCGTGCGCGGTGAACACCGACGGCGAGCGGAACCGCAGCAGTGCGTCGAGCTGCGGCAGCCCGAGCCACTGCACGTGGAGGACGTCGGCCCGGACGCGTGCGAGCGAGGCCATCACGTGCACGTGCTCGACCGCCTTCAGCGGCAGTCGCAGGCGCGAGCGGCGGAAGAGCCGCGATGAGACGGGGTAGAAGCGCTCGGCGCGCCGGTAGCCCTCCGCTGCCGGCAGCGCCCCGAAGCGAAAGCGCGACGTCGCGAGCTCGACGTCCGCCCCCGCGCGCGCGAGTGCCGCGGCGAGCTCGTGGTCGTACCACGGTGTGAACGCCGGCGGATCGGCGAGCAGGACGCGCACGATCCCTACAGTAGAGCGCCGTGCTGATCCGCAGCTGGAACCTCTTCCACGGGAACACGACGCCGCCGGGCCGCCACGCGTACCTCGACGAGATGGTCCGGCTCGCGACGGCCGACAAGCCGGAAGTGCTCTGCCTGCAGGAGGTCCCCGCGTGGGCGCTCGGCCGGCTCGGCGGCTGGGCCGGGATGCGCGAGGTCCACGCACTCGCGGCGCGTCCCGTCCTCGGGCCGTTGCCGATTCCGGCAACAGTCGGCCGTGGGCTGACCGCGCCGAATCACGGAGTCCTCCGCTCGGCGTTCGCCGGGCAGGCGAATGCGATCCTGCTGGGGGCGTCGCGCCGCGTCCTGCACGAGGAGGCGCTCGTCCTGAACCCGAAACGCTTCCGCGACGCGCAGGCGCGGTGGCTCGGGCTCGACTGGATCGCACGGCTGGCGTGGGGGAAGGAGCGCCGCGTGTGCCACGCCGTCCGCGTCGAGCTGCCCGACGGCCGGACGATGGTCGTGGCGAACATGCACTGCACGAGCTATCCGCCCGACCAGCGGCTTCCGGACGCGGAGCTCCTGCGCGCCGCGACGTTCGCCGACGCCCTTGCGGAGCCGGGCGACATCGTCGTGCTCGCCGGCGACCTCAACACGTCCTACCTCCGGTCGCGTACGCTGCACGACCTGTGCGCGCCGGACTGGGGATTCTCGCAGGCAGGGCCGGCGATCGACCACGTCCTCGTGCGCGGCGCGGTGCCGACGCCCGTGCACCGCTGGCCGGACGCCCGGCGGGAGCACGCGGGCCGGCTGCTGTCCGACCACTCGCCCGTGGAGGTGCAGGTCGAGTGACCTGGGCCGATGCCCGCTCGCGGTTCCCCGTTCTCGAGCGGCACGCGTATCTGAACGCGGGGACGTTCGGCCCGCTCTCCCGCGGGACCGCGGACGCCGTCGCGGAGCTCGAGCGGTGGGAGACCGAGAACGGGCGGGGCGGGCGCGCGTACTTCGAGCAGATGCTGGGTCTGCGCGAGCGCGTTCGCGCGCAGCTCGCGGAGGAGGTGGGCGTCGCTCCGGAGCGGGTTGCGCTGACGGAGTCGACGACGCAGGGCGTGCACATCGTCGTGACGGGTCTGGGCCTCCGGCCGGAGGACGAGGTCGTCACGACCGATCTCGAGCACTTCGGGCTGACCGGCCCGCTCATCGCGTCGGGTGCGCGCATCAACGTCGTTCGGTTGCGTGACCGCCCCGCCGCCGACGGATTCGACGCGATACGCGGCGCCGTCACGCCACGCACGCGGCTGGTCGCGCTGTCGCACGTGTCGTGGTTGGACGGCCGGCTCCTGCCGTGGCGTGAGCTCAGGGAGGAGACGGGTCTGCCGGTGCTCGTCGACGGCGCGCAGTCCGTGGGCGCGATCGCCGTCAGCGCGGAGGCGGCGGACTTCTACACGATCAGCGCGCAGAAGTGGCTGTGCGGCCCGGCGTCGACCGGCGCGCTCGTCGTCCGTGAGCCGGAGGCGCTGCCGCTGCGCCTCGTCGGGTATCCGTCGCAGGAGTCGTACTCGATCGAGGAGGCGAGGTTCGAGCCGAAGGCCGGCGCGGCGCGCTTCGACCCGGCGTTCACCGGCGCGCCCTCGCTCGCGGGCCTCGACGCGGCGCTCACCGGTCTCCCGCCGGGCCGGCTCGAGCGGGCGCGTGAGCTGAGCGAGCGTTTTCGTGCCGCGCTCGCCGACGCGGGGTACGACGTCGTGACGGAGCAGGGCCAGGGAACCCTGGTCTCGTGGCGGTGGGACGGCGACGGGACCGAAGCGGCGGCGGCCCTCTACGAGCGTGGAGTCGTTGTGCGCGACCTGCCGGGCACCGGGCTGCTGCGCGCATCCGTCGGCTGGTGGAACGACGAGAGCGATCTCGAGCGTCTGCTCGACGGCCTGGATTCCGCCCAATGAGCTTCGCCGTCGGCGCCGATGCATACGACCGCTTCATGGGCAGGTACTCCGTGCTGCTTGCGCCCCAGCTGGCCGACCTCGCGGGGGTGTCCGCAGGCCAGCGAGTGCTCGATGTCGGTTGCGGCCCCGGCGCGCTCACGGCCGAGCTGGTCGGGCGGCTCGGCCCCGCTGCGGTGTCGGCCGTCGATCCGTCCGAGTCGTTCGTCGCAGCGGCCCGCGAGCGCCATCCCGGCGTGAGCGTGCAACGCGCCTCTGCGGAGCAGCTCCCGTTTCCGGACGGGGAGTTCGATGCGGCTCTCGCACAGCTCGTCGTCCACTTCATGGCGGACCCAGTCGTGGGGCTGGGCGAGATGGCGCGTGTGACCCGGAAGCACGGTGTCGTGGCAGCGTGCGTCTGGGACTCTGCGGGCGACCGGTCGCCGCTCAGCGTGTTCTGGCAGGCGGCGCGCGAGCTCGATCCCGAGGTCGCGGGCGAGTCGCGGCTTGCGGGCACCCGCGAAGGCGAGCTCGCGCAGCTGTTCGAGGCGGCCGGCCTGCACGAGATCGAGGAGACGGCTCTCGTCGTGAGCGTCGAGCATCCGAGCTTCGACGAGTGGTGGGAGCCCTACACGTTCGGCGTCGGTCCCGCCGGCGTCTACGCGGCCGGTCTCGATGCGGATCGGCAGGCCGCGCTGCGCGAGCTCTGCCGCGAGAGGCTCCCCGACGCGCCGTTCGTGCTCACGGCGGCGGCATGGGCAGCGCTCGGCGCGGTCTAGGCCGCGGCGTCCGCGTCCTCGGCCGTGCGCAGTCCGAGCTCCCTCGCGATCGGCTGGAGCGCCGCGACGACGTTCGCGATGTGCTCGTCGAGCTCGACGCCGAGCAGCTCGGCGCCGGCGTAGACCTCGTCGCGGTGCACGCCGGCGGCGAAGGACGGCTGCTTGAGCTTCTTCTTGACCGACTTCGGCTCGAGGCCGTCGAGCCCGGCCGGCCGCACGAGTCCGCACGCATGCACGAACCCCGACAGCTCGTCGCACGCGAACAGCGTCTTCTTGAGCGGCGTGTCGCGCGGCAGGCCGAGATGCTCTGCGTGGGAGAGCACGGCCTCGATCACTTCGTCCGGATAGCCCTCCTCGCGCAGAATCGGCGCTCCGTCCTGCGGATGCTGGTCGAGCGTCGGATGGATCTCGTAGTCGAAGTCGTGCAGCAGCGCGGTCACGCGCCACAGCTCCTCCTCCTCGCCGAACCTCCGCGCGTACGACGCAGTCGACGCCTCGACTGCGAGCGCGTGACGCCGCAGAGCCTCGCTCTTCGTGTACTTCGTCAGCGTCTGCCAGGCCTGGTCGCGGGTTGGCGTCAAGGTGGGCGCTAGGATAGCCGCCGCCGTGTCAACCACCGCCGTCAGACACGTGGCCGCGCAATCCTTCGTGATCGAGGGCGGCCGGCCGCTCTCCGGTCGCGTTCGTGCCGCCGGCAACAAGAACGGCGTGCTGCCGATCCTGGCCGCCTGTCTGCTCACGGACGAGCCGGTGACGCTCACCAACGTGCCGCGCATCCGCGACGCGCAGACGATGCTCGAGCTGCTGAACGCGCTCGGAGCCGACGCCGACTGGACTGGTGAGAACGAGGTGCGCGTGCACGCAGCGGGCGTGACGACGTACGAGGTCGACGAACGGCTCGCGAGCCGCATCCGAGCGTCGTTCCTCCTCGCCGGCCCGCTGCTCGCGCGGCTCGGTCGCGCGACCGTTCCAACGCCCGGCGGCGACGTGATCGGCCGCCGCCGTCTCGACCCGCACATCCACGCGTTCGAGGAGCTCGGCGCCGACACCACGATCAACGGCGCGTACGAGATCCGCGGCACAGGCCTCAGCGGAAGCCACATCCACCTCGACGAGGCGTCGGTGATGGCGACCGAGAATGCCGTCATGGCGGCGACGCTCGTCCGCGGCAAGACGACGATCACGAACGCGGCCTGCGAGCCGCACGTTCAGGACCTCTGCCGATTCCTCGTCTCGCTGGGCGCGAAGATCGACGGCATCGGCTCGAACGTCTTGCACATCACCGGTGTCGAGCGCCTGTTCGGCGGCGAGTGGCGGATCGGCCCCGAGCACATCGAGGTCGGGAGCTTCATCGGCATCGCCGCCGTCACGGGAGGGGAGATCACGATCGAGGACGTCGTTCCCGACGATCTCTGGCCGGTGATCCCGGCGTTCAGGCGGCTCGGCGTCGAGTTCGAGATCGGCGACACCTGGGTGCGCGTCCCCGCGGGCCAGGAGCTCGCGATCCGAGACGATCTCGGCGGCGCGATCCCGAAGATCGAGGACGGCCCGTGGCCCGCGTTCCCCGCCGACCTGACGTCGATCGCGATCACCGTCGCGACGCAGGCGAGGGGCACGATCCTCATCTTCGAGAAGATGTTCGAGAGCCGCCTGTTCTTCGTCGACAAGCTCGTGTCGATGGGCGCGCGCGCCATCCTCTGCGACCCGCACCGCGTGGTCGTCACCGGGCCGGCGAAGCTCTACGGCCAGCGCATGTCGAGCCCCGACATCCGCGCCGGGATGGCGATGGTGATCGCCGCGTTGTGCGCCGAGGGCACCTCGACGATCGGCGAGGCGTACCAGATCGACAAGGGCTACGAGCGCATCGACGAGCGCCTGCGCGCGCTCGGTGCGTCGATCGAACGCGTCGACGGCTAGCGCGGCAGCGCGGCGGGCGCGTGCCCCCCGCCGGCGCGCGTGACCGCGGCCGCGACGTCGAGCACGCCCCAGCCGACCGTCGGCCTCCACTTGTGGCTGCCGGCGGCGGTCTGCTGCAGCGTGGCGGCGACGCCCTGCGCCGTCAGGCTCGGGTTCGCGGCCCAGACGAGCGCCGCCGCACCGGCCACCTGCGGCGTTGCGTACGAGGTGCCGCTGCCGAAGCCGTAGAGGCCCGCCGACGCGCCGGGAAGGCTCGTGCGCGGAAAGGTCGTGTCGGGCGCTGCCGCCGAGACCGCGGCCAGGATGTCGACGCCGGGCGCCGCGAGCGACACGTAGCGGCCGGTGCTCGAGAAGGGCGCGCGCGTCCCGCCGGCCGTCGACGCGGCGACGGCGAGCCCGCGGCGTGCGAGGAGCGCCGCCGGGTACTCGACCGGATTGCCGCGCAGCCCCTCGTTGCCCGCCGCGGCAACGATGAGCACGCCGTGGTCCGCGGCGTACGCGATCGCATCGTGCTCGATGCGCGATGTCTGCGGGCCGCCGAGGCTCAGGTTGACGATGTTCGCGCCGTTGTCGACCGCCCAGACGATCGCCGCGGCCTCGTCGACGTCCGTGAACGTGCTGCCGTTGCGGTTCGCCTGCACGATCATCAGCCGCGCGTCGCCGCCGAACCCGGCGATCCCGTCGCCGTTCGTGATCGACCCGGCCGCGAGCGAGGCGACGAACGTGCCGTGGCCGACGGTGTCGACCACGTCGGGCCCGCCGGTGACGACGCTGTGCGTGATCGGCTGCTTGGCGGCGATGTCGGGCGCGCTCACGTCCGCGCCCGTGTCGACGATCGCGATCGTGATGCGCGCCGCGGCGCGCTGCACCCAGGACGGCACCAGGTCTGAGCGCGTCGCCGCCCATTGCCACTCGGGCGCGCCGTTGCCGGACGCCCACGGGATCAGCGCGGGCTCGTCCGTCCGCTCGCGGACAGCGCCCCGCTGCACCCACCGGATCCCCGGCCGCCCCCGAAGCGCCGCCGCGTCGGACGTCCGCACCTGCGCAACGTGAAGCGCGTCGACGCGCCGGACGACGTCGAGGCCGCGTAGCGCCGCGGGCGTGTTGTATCCCACCGTCACCGGTGTGCCCGCCCACGCCGCCGGAGCGGCGAACAGGGCGAGCGCCGCCACCGCGATTCCCCGTCGCGTCCCCATCCCTCGCGCTGACCGTAGATCCCCCGGCTGGGGGATGACATGGGCCGAAGGACCCATCTTTGCAACTCGGGTTCCGTGTACGCTCGCCGCGATGGCGGAAACGCAGACCGGCGTTCGCATGTCGTTCGACGGCGACGCGACGGCGACGGTCGCCACCGGGCTGCCGGTGCTCGACCATCTCGTCGGCGAGCTCGCCCGGACGGCGCGGATGCGGCTGGCGCTCGAGGTGGCGCCGCGTGGCGCGGAGGAAGAGGCGGCCGCCGCCGGCCACGCGCTCGGCGAAGCGCTCGCGGAGCCGCTGCGGGTGGGCCTGGGATACGGGTGGGCCATCCTGCCCGCCGACGAGGCGCTCGCGTCCGCCGCACTCGAGATCTCGGACCGGCCGCTCTGTGTCACGAACGTCGACTTCTCCGGCCAGCGCGTGGGCGGCCTCACGAGCGACGTCGTGTCGACGTTCCTCAACGAGCTCGCGATGGGCGCCGGCCTCAACGTCCACATCCGGCTGATCGAGGGCCGCGACCCGCAACACGTGCTGCTCGCGATCTTCAAGGCGCTCGGAGCGGCGCTCGGCCAGGCGTGCCGGCCGCCCCAGGGAGGAGGAAGCACGTGAAGGACGTCGTCCGCACCGAGACCGCGCCGGCGCCGTTCCAGGGTGCGCCGTACTCGCAGGCGATCAGGGCGAACGGCTTCGTTTTCGTCAGCGGCCAGCTGGCGCTGCGCCCCGGCGAGAAGGAGCTCACGGGCGGGTCGATCGCCGAGCAGACCGAGCAGGTGTTCGCGAACCTCGGCGCGATCCTCGAGGCAGCGGGCTCGTCGCTCGACCGGCTCGTGAAGACGACGGTGTTCCTCCAGGACCTCGACGACTTCGCCGGGATGAACGAGGTCTACGCAAAGCACGTCGGCGGGGATCCGCCGGCGCGGTCGACCGTCGAGGTCGCGAAGCTTCCCTCGGGCGCACTGGTCGAGATCGAGGCGGTCGCGCTCGCGTAGCGCCTAGCCTGTCCGCGTGCAGCGGGCGATCGAGGACTACGTCAGGAGCCTTGACCTGGAGGCGTACCTGGTCGGGGGCGCGGTGCGCGACGAGCTGCTCGGCAAGGAGTCGAAGGACGCCGACTTCCTCGTCCCCGGTGTCGATGCGGACGGGCTGCGGGAGCGCCTCGCGCCGCACGGGAAGGTCGAGGATCTCGTCGTTGCGGGGCGGCTGGTCGGGATGCGCCTGTATCCGCGCGACCCCGAGGTCCGCGCGCTCGCGCCGAAGGGGATCGAGTTCGCTCCGCCGCGCCGCGAGCGCTCGACCGGGCCGGGCCGTCACGACTTCGAGATCGTCGTCGACCCGGAGGCCGCGGTCGAGGACGACATGGCGCGCCGCGACTTCACGGTGAACGCGATCGCGCGACGGCTCGCCGACGACTCGCTCGTCGACCCGTTCCATGGTCGCCGTGATCTCGAGCACGGCGTTCTGCGCACGGTGAGCGAGCATTCCTTCGCCGAGGACCCGCTCCGGCTCGTGCGCGGATTGCGGCTTGTCTCCCAGCTCGGCCTGGAGCCCGACGAGACGACGCTCCGGCAGATGCACGACGAGGCCGGGAGCGTGAAGCTGATCTCGGGCGAGCGCGTCGGCGGCGGCCTGGCCGCGGATGGGATGGGCGAGCTCTCGAAGCTCCTACTCGGCCGCGAGCCGGCGCGCGCGCTGCGCCTCGCGCGCGACACCGGAGTGCTCGTCGCGCTGCTGCCGGAGTTCGAGCCGGCGATCGGGTTCGACCAGGAGAGCCGCTACCACGACCTCACGCTCGACGAGCACACGTTCGCAGTCGTGCAGGCTGCCGCCGATGCCGGCCGGTCGCTCGCCGTTCGGCTCGCCGCGTTGCTCCACGACCTCGGCAAGCCCGTCGTTGCCTGGCGCGGCAACGACGGCCGGCTTCACTTCTACGGGCGAAGCAAGGGCGATCCGAATCACGAGCAGGTCGGCGCGGAGCTCGCTGGGCGCGCGCTCCGTCGGCTGCGGTATCCGAACGACCTGCGCTCGCGCGTCGTCCGGATCGTGCGCCACCACATGCTCGACATCGGCAAGGGCGACGCGCTTCGAGCGCGCAAGCTGCTCGCCAAGCACGGCGAAGGGCTCGCGTTCGACCTCGTCGACCACAAGGAGGCCGATCTGCGCGGAAAGCCGGACTCGGAGCGCGAGCTCGCCGAGCTGGCACGCTTCCGCGAGGTGCTCGGGCGCGAGCGGTCGAGCCCGCATCGCCTCCGCGACCTCGCAGTGAACGGCGCCGACCTGATCGAGCTGGGCTACCGGCCGGGACCCGACCTGGGCCGCGCGCTCGACCGCCTCCTGCACGAGGTCGTCGGCGACCCGTCGCTCAACCGCCGCGACTGGCTGCTCACGCGCGCGCGGGAGTTGCTCGCGTGATCCGCTGGGAGATCGACGGCCCGTACGTCGTCGCGTTCACGACGCGTCACGGGGGTGTGAGCGAAGGCCCGTACGCGTCGCTCAATCTCGGACGGCTCACCCGCGACGCACAGGAGAACGTCGAGGAGAACCGGCGGCGCGCGTGCGCGGCGATCGGCGCCGACGAGGATGTGCTGGCGCTGAATCGGCAGGTGCACTCGGCCGCGGTCCATCGCGCGCACCCGGGCGCGCGTGGGGAGCCCGGCGACGGACTCTGGACCGACGAGCCGGGCGTGCCGATGCTCGCCCTCACCGCGGACTGCCTGCCGATCGCCGTCGCGCACGACGGGAGGCTCGCTGTGCTGCACGCCGGCTGGCGTGGACTGGTCGAAGGCGTCGTCGAGGCCGGAGTGGCGGCGATCGGCGGCGCCGACGCCGCGGTGATCGGCCCCGCGATCGGGCCTTGCTGCTACGAGGTCGGCGTCGAGGTGTCGGAGCTCTTCGACCCCGATCTGACGCGCGGCGGGAGGCTCGACCTCTGGACGGCCGCGGAGCGGCGGCTACGCGCTGCCGGTGCGGCGAGCGTCGAGCGCTTCGACATGTGCACGGCCTGTCACGCGGACCTCTTCTTCTCGCACCGGCGCGACGCGGGCGTGACCGGCCGTCAGGGGGTGATCGGCCACGTCGCCCGATGAGATTCGCGCCCGGTACGAGCGCGTGCGCGCGGAGGTGGGGCCGGGCGTCACCGTCGTCGCGGCGACGAAGTACGTCTCGTTGCCTGACATGGCAACACTCGCCGAGGCGGGTGTCGAGGTCGTCGGCGAGAACCGCGCGCAGGACCTCGAGGCCAAGCACGCCGAGTACGGCGACGCCTTCCGCTGGCACTTCATCGGCCACCTCCAGTCGAACAAGGTCAAGGTCGTGAACGGGATCTGCGAGCTCGTGCACTCGCTCGACTCGCACAGCGCCGCGCGACGGTTGGAGATCCCGGCGCTCGTGCAGGTGAACCTGGCGGGCGAGGCCTCGAAGTCGGGCGTTCCGCCGGAGGAGCTCGCCGCGTACTTGCAGTACGACGTCCGCGGGCTCTCGACGATGCCGCCGGCCGCCGGGGATCCCGAGGCGTCGCGTCCGTGGTTCGTCCGGCTGCGCGAGCTCGCGCGCGAGCACGGCCTGGAGCAGTTGTCGATGGGGACGACGCAGGATTACCCCGTCGCCGTCGAGGAGGGCGCCACGTTCGTTCGGGTCGGCTCAGTCCTTTTCGGACACGGCTGAACGGGGTGTGTGGAACCTTCCGTCCGAAGTGCTGGAGGGGTACCTCTCCAGTGATGGCTAATTGCCCCTCCAGCCCTTCTTTGCAGGGAATCCGGCGGTCCAGCCGGTTACCATGGCGTGCCAATGGGCTTCGGCGACCTCTGGAACCGCACGTTGGTGTACTTCGGCATCGCCGAGGAGGACGAGGACTGGGACGACGAGGACGGCTACATCGCCGAGGAGAGCCTCGAGCAGAGCTACCGCGAGCGGCCGAACGTGCGGCGGCTGACGCCGCGGCGTCGCGGACAGGACTTCGACGACTGGACGGAGTCGGAATCCGATCAGGCGACGCGCGTGCCGGCCGTCCGCGCGAACCGCGCGGCGCGGCCGCAGATCGAGGCCGTGCCGAACCCGAACGCGGTGCGGGTCCACCTCGTGCTGCCGCGGAGCTTCAACGACGCGCAGCAGATCGCGGACAAGTTCAAGCAGTCGATCCCGGTCATCCTCAACCTCCAGAACGCGGATACCGAGCTCTCGAAGCGGCTCATCGACTTCGCGAGCGGGCTCACGTACGCGTTGAACGGCGGCATGCAGCGCGTCGCGGACAAGGTGTTCCTGCTGACCCCGCGCAACGTCGAGGTGTCCGCGGAGCAGCGCGCGCAGCTCCTGGAGCGCGGCGGCTTCTTCAACCAGGCGTAGGAAACGCCGCAACCACCGCGAAGGGACGCCGGATGCTGATCCTGGACGTGATCTCGAGCATTCAGACGTTCGTCACCGTCTTCGCGACCGTCTACGGGCTCGTGATCATGGCGTACATCATCACCTCCTGGGTCCGCATGCCGTACTCGCTGAACCCGGTGCAGCGTTTTCTCTACGACGTATGCGAGCCGTACCTTCGGCTGTGGCGCCGGCTGCTGCCGCTGTCGGTCGGGCCGATGGACTTCTCGCCGATCGTCGCGGTGGTCGCGCTCGCGATCGTCTCGAAGATCGTGATCGCGCTGCTCGACCTGCTCCACTAGGAAAGGAGGAGAGGGATGCCGTACACACCCGTCGAGCTCAGACACGTGCGACTCGGCAAGAGCCTCTTCCGCGGCTACAAGCGCGACGAGGTCGACACGCTGCTCGAAGAGGTCGCCGACAGCTTCGAGGAGGTCTGGCGCGAGCGCGCGGAGCTCGCGGACAAGGTCGAGGAGCTCGAGAGCGATCTCGTCGACCTCAAGAGCCGCGAGCAGCTGCTGGCGACGACGCTCGTCTCGGCCGAGAAGGCGGCCGCCGATGCGAAGGAGAACGCCCAGAAGCAGGCGGAGCTGATCGTCGCCGAGGCCCATACCGAGGGCCGCTCGATCCTGCGGACGGCCCAGAACGAGCGCGAGCGCCTGTTCGCGGAGGTGCGCAGGATCGAGGCGCTGCTCCGCTCGGCGCTCGGGATGGTGCAGGAGGCCGACCGTGCAAACCACGCCGCGGACGAGCAGCAGGGGGAGGAGGGCCAGCGCGAGAGCTGGCCCCGACGTGAGGACACACGTGAGTTCGGCCGCGCCAGCCTCTTCGTGCCTCACGACCAGGACGCACAGGCGGGGTAGATTGAGCGTGTGACCGCGTCGACCCGGCTCCAGCTGCGCGTCTCGCCCGGTGCGGGCCGCGCGCAGGTGGTCGGACGGCACGGCGCGGCATGGAAGATTCGCGTCACCGCGGCGCCGGAAGGCGGCAAGGCCAACGAGGCGGTCGCGCGGCTCCTGGCGGAGACGCTCGGTTTGCCGCGGCGCGATGTGGAGATCGTGTCCGGGCATGCCGCGCGCGACAAGGTCGTCGCGCTCGTGGGCATCGACCGGGACGAGACCGAGCGCCGCCTGGCCGGCGCCGTGGGCAGAAAGGACAGCGAGTGAGCACCCTCGACACGACAGTGCTACAGGAAATGCGCACGCTCCTCGAGCAGGAGCGCGAGCGGATTGCGAATGCGATCGAGTACCTGCACGCCGAGAATCCCGGCAACATGGAAGACGAGCTCGGGGAGCTCGCCGGCCGTGGCCCCGACAACCACATGGGCGATATGGCGTCGGTGACGTTCGACCGCGAGCTCGATCAGGGGCTCGAGGAAGGAGCGCAGCAGACGCTCGCGCAGATCGACCGCGCGCTGGCGAAGATCGACGACGGCACGTATGGGATCTGCGAACGGTGCGGGAAGCCGATCAGCGAGGAGCGGCTCCGCGCGCGGCCGTGGGCGACGCTCTGTATCGACGACCAGCGCCTCGCCGACCGCGGGTAGACGTTGCGGAACTCGAGGCCGGAGGCCGTTCGGCCGGTGGATGTACGGGTCGGCTCATCGACGAACGGCCTGGCGCCCGTCTCGGTCGCGGAGCGCCCGCTCGGCGCCGGACCATGGCAGTGGGCCGGGCTCGCGGCGGTCGTCTCGGCGGCCGTGATCGCGGACCAGCTGACGAAGAACATCGTCTCGAGCGAGCTCGGGCTTGACGAGGAGGTGCACGTGCTGGGGCCGTTCTCGATCCACCACGTCCAGAATTCCGGGATCGCCTTCGGCCTGTTCGCGAGCGCGACGGCGGTCGTGACGCTGCTGACGGCCGTTGCCGTCGCGTGGATGCTCGTCTTCTTCGCGCGCTCCGGCGCACGCCATCCGGTGCTTCCCGCAGCGCTCGGGCTCCTGATCGGCGGCAGCCTGTCGAACCTCGCGGACCGCGTTCGGCTCGGATATGTGACCGACTTCCTCGACTTCGACTACTGGCCCGCGTTCAACCTCGCCGACAGCTTCATCGTCGTCGGCGTCGCGATCCTCCTGCTCGCGCTCGTCGTCGCCGACCGCCGCCCGAAGCGGCCTCCGCGGCGCCCGCTCGACGTCGCGGCACGGTGAAGATCACCGTCCCGCCGGAGGCGGCCGGGGCGCGGCTCGACCGGTTTCTCGCCGACCACGTCGGCTCGCGCGGTGCGGCCGAGCGCGCGGTCGAAGCAGGCGTCCTCGTCGACGGCCGCGCGCGGCCGAAGAGCTACCGCCTGGCGGGCGGGGAGGAGCTCGAGCTGACCGCGTCGACGCCCTTGACGGAACCTCGTCCCGGACGAGGTTCGGTCAAGGAAGTGCGAGTCCCGTTCGAGGACGAACATCTGCTCGTCGTCGACAAGCCGGCCGGCCTCGTCGTGCACCCGGGCGCAGGGAACCCGGCCGGAACGCTCGTCCAGCTGCTCGCGGGGAAAGCCGGAGGCGGCGACGACCCCGAGCGGCCGGGGATCGTGCACCGGCTCGACCGGGACACCTCCGGATTGATGGTCGTCGCCCGAACCGACGATGCGTACCGCGAGCTCGCCGAGCTCGTGCGCGCGCGCGGGCTCGAGCGCACGTACCTCGCGCTCGTGCACGGGCGGCCGCGCTCGCGCACGGGCCGGATCGAGGCGCCGATCGGCCGCGACCGCCGCGACGCGACCCGGATCTCGCTCGACACCGACACACCGCGCGACGCGGTCACGCACTTCGACGTCGAACGCCTGTGGGACGAACACGCCCTGCTGCGCGTGCGCCTGGAGACGGGCCGGATGCACCAGATCCGCGTGCACCTCGCGGCGATCGACCTCCCGGTCGTCGGCGACGCGGTCTACGGCGTCCGCGACGAGCGCCTCGCGCGCCAGTTCCTGCACGCGACGCGGCTCGCGTTCACGCACCCGGTCACCGGCGAGCGCATCGACCTCCAGTCGCCGCTCCCGGACGACCTGCAGGCGTTTCTCGACGTGCTCGGTTAATCCCGCTTCGCGCGCTTCGCCTGGTACTGGCGCGCATCGGCGAGCCGGAACAGCTCGTCAGCGGCAAGCGCCTCGGACGGGTAGTGCGCCGCGCCGGCGCTGAATGCGAGCTCCGGCGGCAGCTCCGCCTGCTCGACGAGCTCGTGCGTCACCTCGCGCAGGCGCGCGCAGAATCGCTCGCCCGCGCGCCGGTCCGACTCGAGCAGCAGCACCGCGAACTCGTCGCCGCCCATCCTGCCCGCGACGTCCGACCCGCGCAGGATCGACCGCAGCACCGACGACACGACCTGGAGCACGCGGTCGCCTTCGAGGTGGCCGCACGTGTCGTTCACGAGCTTGAACCCGTCGAGGTCGACGAAGACGAGCGTGAGGCCGTGGTCGTACCGTTCGGCGCGCACGAGCTCGCGCTCGAGGACGTCGTTGAACGCCTGGTGGTTGAGGAGGCCGGTGAGCGGGTCGCGCCGAGCCTGCTCCGCGAGCTCCATCGTCGCGCGGTCGAAGTACGCGACGACGCACTCGGTGACGAGACGGTCGATGGTGTCGTTCAGGCGCCGTTCGAGCTCGAAGACGTCGGCCGGCTGGAGCTCGGCGATCCGGCGCGACACGAAGCGCCACAGCACGCGTCGCAGGAGCAGGAACTCCGTGACGACCTCGCGCGGCGCGAAGCCGAGCGCCTCTCGGCTGCGGGCGTGGTCGCGGGTGAGCGCGGCGAGCGGCCCGCCGCGGCGCATCCGGCCCGGCTCGGGGTGCTCGACCTCGCGGGCGAGCTCCTCGATGAACGTCGGCACGTCGCCGAGCTGGCCGGAGCGGTCGAGCCGGGCGAGCGACGGGATCGCGTCGCCCTCGAGCCCCTCGCGCACGACCTCGAGCGCGAGCTCCAGGCCGGCATCGCGGATGGCTTCGCCGAGCCGCGCCAGTGCAGGCTCTGCCACAGACGCCGAGTTCCCCACGTCCTGGAAACGCGGAAGGGGCCTGAAAAGTCACGGTCCGGCTACGATTCCGGGGTTCTGAACCTTCCCACGACCCGGCGGAGGGTCGACGTGGCGGTGGCCGCCTTGGCGGTCTCCACCGAGACGCCGCCGGTGTAGCGCAACTCGAACCAGGAAAGGGGCTCTCGATGCCCGTCGTATCCATGAAGGACCTCCTGGAGGCCGGCGTCCACTTCGGCCACCAGACGCGCCGCTGGAACCCGAAGATGAAGCGGTTCATCTTCACCGAGCGCGGCGGCATCTACATCATCGATCTCCAGCAGACGCAGCAGCTGCTCGACGAGGCGCACGCCTTCGCGCGCGCGATCGCCGAGCGCGGCGGCTCCGTCCTGTTCGTCGGCACGAAGAAGCAGGCGCAGGACGCGGTCGAGAGCGAGGCGAGGCGCGTCGGCATGCCGTACGTCAACCACCGCTGGCTGGGCGGGCTGCTCACGAACTGGCGGACGATCTCCGACCGGATCCAGCGCCTGCACGAGCTTCGCTCGCTGCGGCAGGAGGCGCAGCTCGACCTCCTGCCGGCGAAGGAGCGGATCCAGATGCTGGCCGAGCTCGAGAAGCTCGAGTCGAATCTCGGCGGCGTCGCGGACATGCGGCGCCAGCCGGACGCGATCTTCATCGTCGACCTCCGCAAGGAGCAGCTCGCGGTGCGTGAGGCGAAGCGCCTCGGGCTGCCGGTGATCGCGCTCGTCGACACGAACTGCGATCCCGACGAGGCCGACTACGTGATTCCGGGGAACGACGACGCGATCCGCTCGTGCTCGCTCGTGGTGAAGGCCGTGGCGGACGGGATCGAGGCGGGCAAGCAGCGCGTGTCGCCCGGCGAGATGGCGGCGCCGCGCAACGGCGGCCGCCGTGAGCAGGCGGCGCAGCCGCCTGTCCGCGATAGCGGACCAGTGGAGGGGGTCCCGGCGGAACCGGGAGGTTCCCCCGCGGAGCTCGCGGCGCCCGAGGAGGCTGCGCCCGCCGCGGAGCCGGAGCCTGTCGCTCCGGCGGAGGACGCTGTTCCCGAAGCGCCGGCAGCCGACGAGATCGCGGAAGCGTCCGAATACGAAGTCAAAAGCCAGGGCGAGGTGGCCGTCGAGGCCGTCGAGGCCGAGGCGCCCGCCACGGAGGAGGGTTCGAACCAGTGACCGAGATCTCCGCCGCAATGGTGAAGGAGCTCCGCGACGCGACGAGCGCGGGGATGATGGACTGCAAGCGTGCGCTGCAGGAGACGGACGGCGACTTCGACGCCGCCGTCAAGCTCCTGCGCGAGCGCGGGATGGCGCAGGCCGCGAAGCGCGCAGGCCGCGAGACGACCGAGGGCCAGGTCGTTGCCGAAGCGGACAACGGAGTCGGCGCGATCGCCGCAGTCGGCTCCGAGACCGAGCCGGTCTCCAAGAACGACGAGTTCCGGGCGTTCGTGCGCAAGGTGCTCGAGACGGTGAAGCGCGGCGGCGATCCGTCGTCGCTCGAGGAAGAGCGTGCGCAGCTCTCCGGCAAGCTCGGGGAGAACATCCAGATCGTCGGCGCGAAGCGGATGGAGGCGTCCGACGGCGAGTCGATCTCGGCGTACGTCCACTCGCCCGCGAACAAGGTCGGCGCGATGGTGAAGACGAAGGGCGGCACGCCGGAGGCCGCGCGCAGCCTGGCGCTGCATCTCACGTTCGCGCGGCCGACGTACGGCAGCCGCGACGAGGTGCCCGCGGAGCTCGTCGAGGCCGAGCGCGAGATCCTCCAGAACTCCGACGAGGTGCAGTCGAAGCCCGAGAACGTCCGCGAGAAGATCGTCGAGGGAATGCTGAACAAGCGGTTCTACGCCGAGTCGGTGTTGACCGAGCAGCCGTGGTATCGCCCCGACGAGGCGACCGGCACGGTCGCGCAGGTGCTGAAGGACCGCGGGATCGAGCTGCTCGATTACGCCTGGTACTCCGTCTCCTGACGTGGAGGCCGTCGCTCACCCGGCGGCCGCGCCGGCGGCACCCGTCTTCGGCCGAGTCGTGCTGAAGCTCTCCGGCGAGGCCCTGATGGGCCCGCAGGAGTACGGGCTCGACGCGGGCACCGTCGACGCCGTCGCGCGCGAGCTCGTCGACGTGCGCGCGACCGGGCTCGAGGTCGCACTCGTGATCGGCGGCGGCAACGTCTACCGCGGCGTCGCCGCGACCGCCGAGGGGATGGACCGCGCCACGGGCGACTACATGGGCATGCTCGCGACGGTGTTCAACTCGCTCGCGGTGCAGGAGGCGCTCGAGCGCCACGGCGCCGACACGCGTGTCCTCTCGGCGCTCGACGTGCAGGAGGTCGCCGAGCCGTACATCCGCCGCCGCGCCGTCCGCCACCTCGAGAAGGGACGCGTCGTGATCTTCGCGGCGGGCACGGGCAACCCGTACTTCACGACCGACACCGCAGCGGCGCTGCGGGCGCTCGAGATCGGCGCCGAGGCGATCCTGATGGCGAAGAACGGCGTCGCCGGCGTCTACGACGGCGACCCGCGCACCGACGCAAAGGCGAGGTTCCTGCCCGAGCTCACGCACTTGCAGGCGATCGAGCGAGGGTTGAAGGTGATGGATACGACGGCACTCTCGCTCTGCATGGACAACCACCTGCCGATCCACGTCTTCGAGCTCGCACCCGGCAACATCGGCCGCGTGGCCGCCGGCGAGCGTGTCGGCACGATCATCTCCACACCACGCGAAGGAGGCAGCCGGTGATCGATGACTTCATCAGCGACGCGACGAGCCGCATGGACAAGTCGGTCGAGGCGACGCACGAGCACTTCAACTCGGTCCGGACGGGCCGCGCGACGCCGGCGCTCCTCGACCGCATCTCGATCGAGTACTACGGCACACCGACTCCGCTCAAGAACATGGCGACGATCAACGCGCCCGAGCCGCGGATGCTGACGATCCAGCCGTTCGACCCGACGCAGATCAAGGCGATCGAGAAGGCGATCCAGGAGTCCGACCTCGGCCTCACGCCGTCGAACGACGGCAAGCTCATCCGCCTCCCGATTCCGCAGCTGACGGAGGAGAGGCGCAAGGAGCTCGTGAAGGTCGTGCGGCAGATGGCGGAGGAGGGGAAGGTCGCGGTGCGGAACGTCCGGCGCGACACGATGAAACACCTCGAGGAGCTCGTGAAGAACGGGGATGTCGGCGACGACGAGGAGCGTGCGGCCGAGGGGCGCGTCCAGAAGCTCACCGACGATCACGTTCACAAGATCGACGACCTCCTGAAGCGCAAGGAAGCCGAGATCATGGAGGTCTGAGGGGCGTGAAGCTCCTCTCCCGAATCCGGACGCTCGCGCGCATCCGGCCGCTGCCCGAGGGCGACCTGCCGGAGGTCGCCGGCTCGGTTGCGGTGATCATGGACGGCAACGGGCGCTGGGCGCGGCGGCGCGGGCTGCCGGTCGCGGCCGGGCACCGTGCGGGGACGAAGGCGCTGCGGCGCACCGTCGAGGCGGCAATCGACCTCGGCGTCCACGACCTCACGGTCTACGCGTTCTCGACCGAGAACTGGTCGCGCTCGCAGGAGGAGGTGGACGCGCTGATGGAGATCTTCGGCGACACGATCGAGCGCGAGCTGCCGGATCTCGCCGAGCAGGGCGTGCGCGTGCGTTTCATCGGCCGCCGTGACCGCGCGCCCGTGGAGCTGCGTGCGCGAATGGAGGCGATGGAGGACCGCACCGAGCTCAACAGCCGGCTGAACCTCTGGATCGCGTTCGACTACGGCGGCCGTGCGGAGCTCGTGGAGGCGACGCGGCGGCTCGTCGAGAGCGGCGTCGACGCGCGCGAGATCGACGAGAACCTGATCCAGGCGAACCTGCACGCTCCGGAGCTCCCGGATCCCGACCTGCTGATACGGACGAGCGGCGAGCTGCGCATCTCGAACTTCCTCCTCTGGCAGCTCGCCTACGCGGAGCTCGTCTTCGTCGACAAGCTGTGGCCCGACTTCGGCGCGCGCGACCTGCGCGCGGCGCTCGCCGAGTACGCGCAGCGGCGCCGGCGGTTCGGCGGGCGATAGATACGTGAGCTCCTTCTGGTCGCGGATCGTGGTCGGCGCCGTCGGCCTTCCGGTCGTGCTCGGCCTCGTCTACCTGGGCGGGTGGTGGGTCTTCGCGCTCGCGGGCGTCGCCGGGCTGATCGCGCTGCACGAGTTCTGGCTGCTGACGCGGCCGCTGCGGCCGCTCGCGCCTGCCGGTTACGTCGGCGCGATCCTCGCCTACGTCGGCGCCGAGACGGCCGGAATCGACTGGATGGTCGGCGGCTTCATGACGACCCTGGCGCTCGCGTTCCTGCTCAAGGGGATCTCCGAGGCGCGCCAGGCGGCGACGGCCTCGGTCTCGGCGACGGTGATGGGCGCCGCGTGGATCGGATTCGGGCTCGGGTTCCTGATCCTCGTCCGCGAGCTGCCCGAGCACGGGCGTCTCGCTGCCTTCACCGTGCTGCTCGCGGTGTGGGCGGGAGACACGTTCGCCTACTTCGGCGGCCGGATGGTCGGACGGCACAAGATGGCGCCGACGACGTCGCCGGGGAAGACGTGGGAGGGGTTCGTCGTCGGGACGGCCGCGACGGTGTTCGTCACGTTCGTCGCCGTGTACGACCAGGACTTCCTCACGATCGGCGAGTCGCTCGTCCTCGGGGCGGTGATCGCGGTCGCGGCGCCGGTCGGCGATCTCTTCGAGTCGCTCCTGAAGCGGGACATGCAGGTGAAGGACACGGGCCGGCTGCTCGGCGCCCACGGCGGCATGCTCGACCGGATCGACGCGCTCCTCTTCGCCGCGCCGGCCGCGTACTTCACCGTCCTCGCGTTCTCCTAGTCGACGATCTCGATGCCGAGGGCGGCCGCGAAGAGCGGCGCGTTCTCCAGCACATCGTTCCACGGCATGCGCGCGCCCGCGAGCGCCTCTGCGCCGAGGAGGCCCGTCAGGTCGCAGCCGCGCAGCTCGCAGCGCTCGAGCGTCGCGCCGGAGAGCGTCGCCTCGCGCAGCGTGCAGCCCTCGAAGAGGACGTCCTTCAGGCGCGCGCCGTAGAGATCGGCCTCCTCCATGCGGCAGTCGCGGAACACGACGCGTTCGAGCCGCGCGAGCCGGAGCCCGACCATGTCGAGCCGGCAATCCGCGAACGTCACGTCGCGCAGCGTCGCCTCGGCGAGCTCGGCGCCGGTGAGGCGGACGGTGCGCAGCACGGCGCGTGTCACCGACGCACGCGGTGCGCGCACGTTCGCCCAGTCCACGTCGTCGACGACGGCGTCGGCCAGGCCGGCGATCCCTTCGGGCTCGCGCCGCTCCTCGTCGAGGTCGGGCGGATACGGCTCGAGCGGCGGCTTCGTGCCCACGAGGAGAACCGTACGGTGCCTGGCACCGGAGACAGGTCGGTTGGAGACGTGGCCGATGCGGACGGTTCGGCCTGCGTTTGCGCCGTCGAGCGGGGTTGCGGGGCAGGCCCGTTCGCGGTTCGCCTCCCGGTGCCTGGCACCGTGCAGGTTTTTCAGGCGCGGTGGTCTTCGCCCGTAGCTCATGAAACTTGCCGTTTCCTGACGGTTCTTTGCAGATTCGAGTGCGACCACGGCGTGCGTTCGCGCGCGCTGCGGCATCCGTCCTCATGACGACAAACGCATGTTCAGGGGGGTTGAAAGGCAATGAGACGGAAGATCATCGCGATACTCGTCGCCGCTCTAGCCGTCGCGATCCCGGCGGCCCTGGCTGCGACGCCCGTGAACGGGCAGGACAAGGCGAACGCTGCCCGAGCGTGTACGGCGCTCCGCACCTCGCTCGGCGCGGCGCGCTTCGGCGAGACCTACGGGACGAACGCCTCGCGCTCGAACGCGTACGGCGTCTGCGTCTCGCAGTGGGTGCGCAAGGCCAACGCTGCGCGCGCCGCTGCGACGACGGCCTGCAAGGCCAAGGCGCTGACGGGTCAGGACCTGAAGGCGTGCATCGCGTCGCGCACTTCGGCGGCGCTGGCGACGCAGGTCTCGGCGACGAAGAACGCAGCGAAGGCGTGCGCCGCCGAGCGCACGAAGCTCGGGGCGGCGGCGTTCGCCGGGAAGTACGGTACGAACGCGAACAAGAGCAACGCATTCGGCAAGTGCGTCTCGAAGCTCGCGTCGTCGCAGTCGAACGGCGGCGGCGGCTCCGGCGGCGCACCCGCCGCGAACCACTTCACGATCACGCTCTCGCCGCTGAACACCTCCGGCGCAGGCGGGTCGGGGACGCTGCTTCTCAACTCGAACAAGCTCCAGGTCAACCTGACGCTCTCGGGCCTCGAGCCGGGCACGGACCACGCGGTCGCCATCCGCGGCCTCTCGTCCGGCAACGCCTCGTGCCCGACGGCGTCGGCGGACACGAACAACGACGGCACGATCTCGCTCAGCGAGGGGCAGCCGGCATTCGGCGACGTTCTCCTGGCGCTCGACCAGGCCGCGCAGTCCGGGTCGAGCCAGACGATCAGCTCGTCGCTCCTGCCGCTGCAGTCGCGCACGATCGTCGTGCTCGGCAAGACCGTGAACGGCAGCTACGACGCGACGCTGCCCGTCGCGTGCGGCACGATCGCGACGAAGTAGGGAGAGCGGGCACATCCGGA
>DASXTR010000327.1:0-17022 GCA_036505325.1 Gaiellaceae bacterium | reverse complement strand
GCTTGCCCTCGTGGCGTCGCGGATCGACTTCGGCGCGGCCGGCGACCGTCTCTCGGGGGGCCGGTGGGGCTACTTCGCGGCGGCCGTCGCCGCCCTCTTTGCGTCGTTCGTCGTGGGCGCGCTCCGCTGGCATGTCCTCCTGAATGCGGCGGGCATCGAGAGCCCGCGTGCGCAGACGATCCGCGCGTACCTGATCGGCATGTTCACGACCAACTTCCTGCCGACTCAGATCGGCGGCGACGTCACCCGGGCCTGGATCGCCGGCCGCCGCGGGCTGCGCGTGCGCACGGCTGCGACCGTCGTCGTCGACCGCGCGAGTGCGCTCGTCTGCCTCGTCGTCGTCGCGTGGCTCGCGCTCGCCGCCGACCCCGGGCCCGTTCCCGGCTTCCTGATCGGCGCGCTCGGTGCTGCAACGACGTTCCTCGTCATCGTCGCGCTCGTCGCGGCTGTCTTGCTTCGCCGTGGAACCCGCCTCGGGCCGTGGACGGAAGAGGCGCGGCGCGCGACGCGCGCGTGCCTCCGCGCCCCCGTCGTGCGCACGACGCTCACGCTCGGTCTCGTGTTCCAGGGCCTCGTCGTGCTGGCGCTCTGGCTGCTGGCGCGCGCGATCGTGCTCGGCGCACCGTTCTCGGTGCTCGCCGTCGTGCTGCCCCCGGTGCTGATCGCGACGACGCTGCCGATCTCGATCGCCGGCTTCGGCGTGCGGGAGGGTATGTTCGCGCTCCTGCTCCGCCACGCGAACGTCGACACGACGGACGCGACGCTCCTCTCGCTGCTGTCCGCCGCGGCGTTCGCCGTCGCCAGCCTCCCCGGCGGGCTCGTCCTGCTGCGACGATGACGCTCACGGGCTACCTCTACGACACCTATCGCGCGAGCGAGCGACGGAACAAGGAACGCATTCTCGAGCTCGCGACACCGCTCGCCGGCGCACGGCTGCTCGACCTCGGCTGCAACGACGGGACCTTCACCGTCGAGCTCGCGCGGACGATCGGCGCGGCCGAGTCGCACGGCGTCGAGTTCGTCGCACCGCTCGCCGCCGAAGCCGCCGCGCGCGGCGTTCAGGTCGCATCACACGACCTCAACGGGCGGCTTCCCTACGACGACGACAGCTTCGACGTGGTGCACTCGAACCAGGTGATCGAGCATCTCGAGAAGACCGACGTCTTCGTCAAGGAGATCCGGCGCGTGCTGAGAACCACGGGCTACGCGATCGTCTCGACGAACAACCTCGCCAGCTGGCACAACGTCTTTTCGCTCTTGCTCGGCATGCAGCCGACGCCGTGCCACGTGAGCGACGAGCTCGTCGTCGGGAACAGGTTCGATCCGAAGCGCGGCCGGGAGCATCCGGAGAAGGGCTTCACGCACCTGCGCGTCTTCGCCTTCGAAGGGCTCAAGGAGCTGCTCGAGCTGCACGGTCTCGCGGTTGAGAAGCTCGTGACGTCGGGCTACTACCCGTTCCCTCCGCGCGCTGCCGACGTCCTCTGCCGTCTCGACCGCCGCCACGGGGCGTTCCTGATCGCGCGCGTCCGGCGTCGCTAGCGCTTGAGGGCGACGACGAGGAGGCAGGAGCCTCGCTCGCCCGCGCGTTCCCCGCGCCCGAGCCCCACCGCCGCCAGCTCGCCGAGTGCGGTGGCGACGAGTCGGAGCCAGCGCGGCGGCCGCCGCCGGCGCAGGCCGAGTCGTCGTTGCAGCTCGATCGGCGACGCCTTCCTCCCGCTCGCACGGACGAGGAGGCCTGCCGTCGCGTTCGAGAGTGCGGCCCAGCGTCGCGTCTCGCGGCGCGACATGAAGAGCGAGGCGTGCACGACCTCGAGGCCGGCATCCGCGAGCATCGTTCGCCACTCGTCGATGCTCGGGTAGCGGAGGTGCGCGACGCGCCGGTCGATGGCGCGCCGGTACGCCGACGGGTCGCGCGTTCCGGTCGCCAGCCATCCGAGCAGACCCGGCCGCCCGAGGTTCGCGGGGAAGTGCTCCGACGGAACGGTGAAGATGAAGCTCCCTCCGGCCGCCAGGATCCTCGCGACCTCGTCGAGCGTCGGCACGAGCGCGTCGATGTGCTCGAGCACGCTGTTGCTGAACACGAAGGCGCATGAGTCTTCGCCGGCGTTCGTGGAGGCTCCCTCCGCCGGCTCGAGCGTCTCGTAGAGGTCACGCGTCGCCGCGAGCGCGAGCTCGGCCTCGTCGGGATCGACCCCTCTGAGCTGCCAGCGCGCGTCGATCGCGTCCCGCAGCAGCTCCGTGATGCCGCCGTCCCCGCAGCCGAGGTCGAGACCTCGGCCCTCGCGCGGGAGGACGCCCGTGCCGAGGAGGTGCCCGGTCTCGAGCGTGCGCCACAGCGCCGTCGCGGGCTGGAAGGGCGCGAGCCGGAGGTTCTGCCGCAGGAGCTGCCGGTCGACGGGCATCTACGACGCGAGCGCCTCCACCCAGTCGAGGTCCTTGCCGCAGAGTGAGCGCGCGTTCGCGGGCTGCACGTACGTCACCGCGCGCGCCGCCGTCGCGCGACTCAGGATCAGCGGCCCGAGCGGGAACGACCGGCCTCCCGTTCCGGGTCGAAGACGCGAGTCGTCGTAGCGCAGCGTCACCCGGTGCGGGCCCGCGGACAGCGCGACGTCTCCGATCGGCGTGAACTGGCCCTCGTTGTTGAGCTGGTCGCGCACCGCCCCGACGGACGTGCCGTCGACGGACACTTCCACGCGCCGCCGAAGCGATCCTCCCAGCCACACCCCGTAGCGGCCCGCGGTCGGCACGCGCACGTCGGCCTGAAGCGACGGAGCGACGACCGCGGGCGGGCGGAGCACCGCCGCGAGCCGGCCGCCGTCCCGCACCAGCTGCGCGAGGCGGAGGACGGCCGGGCAGCTCGGCGCCGCCGCCGGCTGCAGTCCGGTCCCGAGCGAGAGGTGCTCGACGATGCGCTCGCGGGGTTGCGCGGACTGCTGCCAGACCTCGTAGTAGCGCCCGGTCCAGGCGAGGTGGAAGACGGACGGCGGCCGGCTTGCGACGGGGGATCGCCTGAGGACGAGCGTCCGGTAGACGAGCAGCCCGTCGAGCCGGAAGGCGTCGACGTCGGCGAAGGCGCCCTTCGGCACCACGCGTCCGTTGCGGAGCGGCACCGTCCGGCGCCGAAGCTCGGCCGCTCCCTCGGGATCCGCGTCCCGCAGGAAGTGCCTGACCCCGTACGGCTGGTACTCGGTCATCAGCGTCGGCCCTTCGCCCGCGACGCGGTCGCCGATGCGCGCGAGCTCGGCGAGCTGCGCGTGCGGCGCGAGCCAGACGTCCTGGTAGGCGAGCGCATTCGACCAGAGGACCCCGCCGGCGATCGCAGCGGCGGCCACTCCCGCCTCGACGCGGCGTCCGAGCTCGAACACGCGTGCGCAGCCGACGAGCGCCGCGAGCACGAACACGGGCGATGCCGTCGCGAGCGCCTTGCCGTCGACCCACGGCGACCCGCGGCTCACTACGAGCACGGATCCGACGATCGTGCCGGCTGCGTAGAGCAGCAGCGCCCACGAACGGCGCCGCCAGGCCCACGCAAAGCCGACGACCGCCGCGACGACGACGACGGCGATCAGGATGCGCGTCGCAGTGCTCTCCGCCGGCGACAGGCGAAAGTCCCCGGTCGGCCAGATGCCGAAGAGCTGAAGCGGGCTGAGCGGGCGGATGAGGTTGCCGAGCTCCTTCTGGCTCGTCAGCGATCCGGAGCTGTGCAGGAACACGCGCGCGGTCACGAGCGCCGGCACCGAGAGCGCGACCACGCAGCCGGCGAAGGCGGCGGCCGCCCCAGCGAATGCGCGGCCGCGCCGGCGGAGAGCGACGAGCAGCGCGGGGACGAGCAGCGGCGCCAGCCAGACCAGCCCGCCGACGCTCAACTCGGCGACCGCTGCCGCGCTCACCGCGGCGAGCGGAACGAGCTTGCGCGCGTCGACTCGCTCGGCGAGGACGGGCGCCGCCAGCGCGGCCACGAGCGGCAGGATCGCGGCTGCCGCCACCTCTTTGATGCCGCCCCAGAGCGAGTAGCCGAAGAGCAACGCGGGTTGCGCGGCGACGAAGGCGGCGAGCGCACGGCGCCGCGGCGAGCCGATCACCGGCTCCGCGAGCGCGAAGAATGCGAGCGCCATCATCGCGGCGAGGAACGCGATCGACGGCTGGAAGAGCCAGGCGACGTCGCCGCCGACGAGCGTTCGGCCGACGCCGAGCGGCATGAACGACCCGACGGGGTAGCCGCGCGCCAGGTAGTTGTCGAGCGTCGCTTCGTACGACGAGGGGGCGAGGCCGGCCAGGCTGTGCCCATGGGCGATGACGCGGTCCGTCATGCTCAACCACGTCGCCGTGTCGTCGAGCTTGATGTAGCCGGCGAACGTCGCCCGGCCCGAGAGGACGACCGGTGCGGCGAAGACCGCAAACACGCCGGCGGCGGAGGCGACCGCCCACCGATCGAGCTTCATCGCGCGCGCGGGCAGCGCGAGCGCGAGGCCGGCGACCGTGAGCGCGACCACCGCAGGTGTTGCGAACTGTGCCGTCGCATCGGTCGCCGTGGCGAGCTCGGCGGCGACGACGATCACGGCGACTCCGCAGGGAAGGACGAGGGCGCCCGGCAGCCTGGCCCCGGCGAGCTGCTCGAGCAGCAGGCCGCAGCCGAGCGCGAGCACGGCGAGGACGAGCGGGAAGGCGACCCAGGCGACGAGCACCGTCACCGACCGTCAGAGGCGGGTCAACGCCTCAGCGAATCGCCGTGACCTGGCCGGAGACGACGACCCGGCGCGAGAGGGCCGGAGACGGCGAGAAGACCTCGACCTCGTATTCGACGCCGGGGTACGCGAGGTGGACGCTCTTCGGGTACGCCTTGTCGACGAGCGCAATTCCACCGTGGCCGATGTCGATCCCTCCGCCCTGATGCTTGGCCAGCGCGCTCAGCGAGGCGAAGGCACCGGGGTACGGATACGTCGCGACCGTGAGGAACCATTTCTTCGCACCCGGGACAACGCCGGGCGGGAGATAGCGGATGTAGACGCGCCCGTTGGTCGTCTGGACGAGCTCGTACGTCTTTCCGGTCTTCGGACCGGCCCAGTAGATCGGGTGGTCGGCTGCTGCCGCAAACCGCTTCAGTCCCGCGAGGGACTGGGCCACCGGACCGACGCCGGCCGTCTTCGGGATCGCGGGGGCCGCTGCGGGGGCCGCCGCGGGATGGTCGCTGTCGCGAACGACGAGCCAGACGACGAACGCTGCCGCGAGCGCCACGGCGACGACCGCGCCCAGCCGGACGCGCGGAACGTGGCCGAGCCGGTTGAGAGGGCTCAGCCCAGACTTCAATTGCGCTTCGTGATGCATGCCGCGTGAGACTCCTTCTTCGTGCCGCGCAAGAGGGAGTGAGGTGCACGCCGAGACCGGCCGACCCGCTTCCGTGCCCCATCCGTTGTTGCTCGCCCCACCCCCGTGCGTAGCTGCTCAGTGTGCTGTGCCGGCGAGCGCCGCTCGAGAGGTTTGCCCGGTGCGGGCGGCTGCGAAACCGCGCGGGCGCGTCAGGCCGCGACGCGCTGGCGGTCGACGAGGAGCTCGGCGATCTGGATCGCGTTCAGCGCCGCGCCCTTGCGGAGGTTGTCGCCGGCGAGGAAGAGCGCGAGGCCGTTCTCGACCGTCGGGTCGCGGCGGATCCGGCCGACGAGCACCTCGTCCTCGCCCGCGGCCTTGCCGGGCGACGGGAAATCCTCGACACGGACCGACGGCGCGGCCCCGAGCACCTCCCGGGCGCGCTCCGCGGTGAGCGGCTGCTCGAACTCGACCCAGATCGCCTCGGCGTGCCCGACCATGACCGGCACGCGCACGCACGTTGCCTGAAGCGGCAACGAAGGCAGTTCCATGATCTTGCGTGTCTCCTCGCGGAGCTTCGACTCCTCGTCGAACTCCTCGCCGTCGAAATCCCAGTCCATGCGCAGGTCGTGCTCGTCCTGGGGCTCGTTGCGCAGCCGCTCCATCGCCTGCGCCCCGGCGCCCGACACCGACTGGTAGGTCGCCACGCGCACGCGCGCGAGCCCGGCTTCGTCGTGGAGCGGCTTGAGCACGCACGTGAGCGGGATCGTGCAGCAGTTCGGATTCGCGACGATCCCCTCGTGCACCAGAGCACGATCTCCGTTCACCTCCGGCACGACGAGCGGAATCCCGTCGACGAGCCGGAACGCCGCCGACTTGTCGACGACCACGGCGCCGCCGCGCACTGCGTGCGGCACGAGCTCGCGCGACGCGCTCGTACCGACGGAGAAGAGGAAGACCTCGACGTCCGCGCCTGCGAGCGCCTCGGGCGTCGCCTCCTCGACCGTCCACGGGCCGAGCTGCTTGCCGGCCGACCGCGCGGACGCGAACACGCGCACGTGCTCGTAGCCGCGCGCCTGCAGCAGCTCGAGCGTGACGGCGCCCACCGCGCCGGTCGCGCCGACGACGCCGATGCGCGTGTTCCTAGCCAAGGTCGAACGCCTCGTGGAGGACCTGCACGGCGCGGTCGACCTGCTCGGCCGGCACGTGGCAGGCGATCTTGATCGGCGAAGTCGACACGACGACCGGCTCGATTCCCGCGTGCGCGAGCGTCGCAAACGTCTTCGCGGCGACGCCCGGGTGGCTCTTCATGCCTGCGCCGATGACGCTCACCTTGCCGAGGTCGTGGCGCGCGCTCCAGTCGAGCCCGAGGCCGTCGAGCGTCCGCTCGGCATCCGCGCGGTCCTCGGGGGGCGCGGAGAACACGATCTCCGCCGGGCCGGACTGCAGGATCGTGTCGACGTTGACGTTCGCGTCCGCAAGCGCCTCGAAGAGCCGCGCCGCGCCGCCTTCGCTTTGGCCGACGTGGTAGACGGTCTCCTTTCGCTGGTGCACGACGCCGGAGATCAGCGCCTTCTCGAGCATCGGGTCGTCCTCCTCGGTGATCCACGTCCCCTCGTCGCCCTCGAACGAGGAGCGGACGTGGAGACGAACGGTGTGCGTGCGCGCGATCTCGATCGAGCGCGCCATCATCACGCCCGCACCCGACGACGCCATCTCGAGCATCTCCTCGAAGCTGACACGGTCGAGCTTGCGCGCGGACGGGCAGACGCGCGGGTCGGCGCTGTAGACGCCGAGCACGTCGGTATAGATCTCGCAGACGTCGGCGCCGAGCGCGGCCGCGAGCGCCACCGCCGTCGTGTCGGAGCCACCGCGGCCGAGCGTCGTGACGTCGAGCGACTCGGCCGAGATCCCCTGGAAGCCGGCGACGAGCACGATCTCGTCGCGCTCGAGCGCCTCGTGGATCCGGCGGGCGCGCACCTCGACGATCTTCGCCTTCGTGTGCGTCGAGTCCGTGACGATCCCCGCCTGCGAGCCGGTGAGCGAGATCGCGCTGTGCCCGAGGTCGACGATCGCCATCGCGACGAGCGCGCACGAGATCCGCTCGCCGACGGACAACAACATGTCCAACTCGCGTGCCTGCGGGCTCGGCGAGACGCTGTGCGCGAGCTCGACGAGCTCGTCGGTCGTACGGCCCATCGCCGAGACGACCGCCACGACCTTCGATCCCGCTTCCTTCGCGGCGACGAGCCGGCGCGCGACGCACTGCAGCCGCTCGGCGTCGCCGACGGACGTGCCGCCGAACTTCATCACGACGAGACCGGGTGTCCGGGGTGCGTGCTCGACTGCCGGAACGGCTTCGAATTCGGTGGTCGCCATCTCTGCGACAGTGTAGGCACATGCCTCGGAGACCCCCGAGGCAGGTCAGGCGCTGGGTGGCGCCCGTGTACGTCGTCGTAGGACTGGGGCTGCTGCCGTGGACGGTCTGGCTGGCCGTGTCGCTTCCGCCGCACCACGCGACCGAGCGCTGGGACGTCGCCTGGTCCGGGTTCGACACCGGCCTCGCGGTCGCGTTCCTGCTGACCGCGATCGCGGCGTGGCGGCGCTCGCCGTGGCTCGAGGCCTGCGCGGCGACGTCGGGGACGCTCCTCGTCGCGGACGCGTGGTTCGACATGACCCTCGAGAGTCACACCGAGTTCTGGTTCGCGTTCGCGACTGCCGTGTTCGCCGAGCTCCCGTTTGCGGCGCTGTGCTTCTGGATCGCGCGCGACGCCGAGCGGTTCGCCGCGAGCGCTCTCTCACATCTCCCGTCGACCTGACAGCGCGCGGCCGAGCGTCACCTCGTCGGCGTACTCGAGGTCGCCGCCGACGGGCAGCCCGCTGGCGAGCCGCGTGACGCGGACGCGCCCGCGCAGCCGGTCGGCGAGGTATGCCGCCGTCGCCTCGCCGGTCATCGTCGGGTTCGTCGCGAGCACGACCTCCTGCACGCCGTTCGCCTCGACCCGTCGCAGGAGCTCGTCGATGCGGAGGTGCTCCGGCTCGACGCCGTCGAGCGGCGAGAGGGCCCCGCCGAGGACGTGGTAGAGGCCGCGGTACTCGTGCGTGCGCTCGAGGGAGACGACGTCCACGGGCTGCTCGACGACACAGATCGTCGCGTGGTCGCGCCGCGTGTCGAGGCAGATGGTGCAGGTCTCCTCCTCGGTGAGGTTCCCGCACTCGCGGCAGAAGCGCACGCGCTCCTTCACCTCGGCGAGCGCACTCGCCAGCGCGAGCGCCTCGTCCGTCGGCTTCTGCAGGATGTGGAAGGCCAGCCGCTGAGCCGTCCGCTGGCCGATCCCGGGCAGCCGGGTGAGCTGGGCGACGAGGTTCTCGACGGACGGGCTGAACACGTCGCCATTGTGCCCGTCCGCGTCGGCTGTAGGATCGTCGCGGTGGACGTCGGGCGCTTGAAGTCGGTGGCTCTCTTCTCGAAGCTCCAGCGGGACGAGCTCGCCCGTGTCGCGCGCTCGATCGACGAGGTCGAGGTGCCGGCGGGCAAGGAGCTGACGCGGGAGGGGGACATCGGCCACGAGTTCTTCGTGATCGAGGACGGGTCGGCGTCGGTGCAGCAGAGCGGGAAGGAGATCTCCGTGATGGGCCCCGGGGACTTCTTCGGCGAGATCGCGCTCCTCGAGTCCCCGCGGCGGACGGCGACGGTGGTCGCGACGACGCCGATGCGCCTGCTCGTCATGCACTCGCGCGACTTCAAGGCGATCGAGCACGACATGCCGGCCGTCGCGGACCGCGTACGCGCAGCAATCTACGCGCGCCTGCACTAAACGGCCACGTCCCCACTCCGGAGTGGGGTCATGGCCCTTTCGGCCAGGAGGCGGGGCTAGTCGAGCTCGTAGCAGCCCGCGACCGTGGGGTCGTCGGCGCACAAGCGCTCGACCGTGGCGCGGTCGACCGCGACGAGGCGCACGTCCGTCTTCGCGTGCACGCGCGCCGTGCGCTCGCCGTGCGGGTCGCGGAGCGCGCGGCCGCCGAAGACGGCGCCGGCGCCGAGCTCGCGCACGCCCCAGTGCGCGTCGATCTGGACCGTCCCCGAGCGGATCACGAACAGGCCGAGTCCCTGCTGGCCCGGCTCGACGATCACCTGGCCCGCCGGGAGCTCCACCTCGGAGCCGGCGCCCGCGAGCCGCTCGACGGCCGCGGCGTCCATCACATCCCGGGGAGGAGCCCGCCGAGGCCCGGCGGCAGGACCTGGCCGATCTTTGATTCCACGAGGCCCTTCGCCGAGCGCAGCGCCTCGTTGACCGCGGCGGTGACCATGTCGGCGAGCAGCTCCGGGTCGTCCGGGTCGATGGCCTTCGGGTCGATCTCGATCTTCACGATCTCGCCGCCGCCCGTGGCGGTGACGGTGACCATGCCGCCGCCGGCAGTCGCGGTGACAGTCTCCTTCTCGGCCTCCTCCTGCAGGCGCTGCAACTCCTGCTGCATCTGCATCGCCTGCTCGGCGAGCTTGTTGAAGTCCATTCCCATCTCAGTCCTCCAGCTCCCGCGCGTCGAAGGTGCTCTTCATCAGGTCGAGGATGTCCTCTTCGGTTGCGGGAGCGTCGTCGTCCCGCGCCGCGCCGTGCGCCTCCTCGCCCAGCTCGAACGCGAGCGCGAGCTTCCGGCCGGTGACCTCGTACAGCGCGTCGCGCAGGAGCGCCGCGTTCTTCGGGTCCTCCGCCAGCTTGAGGTGGAACGACGCCGAGCGGGGGAACTCGACCGTGAGCGTCTCGCCGGCGAGCGCGGCGGGATGCGCCTCCGCGAGCGTCTTGCCGATCGGGATCGACCGCTGCTCGACCGCCGGGAGGATCGTGCGGCGCCACGCTTCCTGAAGCTGTCCGAGCTCGAGGCTGGGAGCCTCCGCCGGAGGTTGCGGCGCCACGGGCGTCGCCGTCTCAACCCCTTGTGACAAGTTGTCACTAATACTCTCCGGCGCGGCGAGGGGCTTGCCGACGGCGTAGGTGACCTGGCCTTGCTCGAGGCGGTCGAGGCGGAACGCCAACGACTCGCGAGAGAGGTCGCTCCCCGGCCGCGTCACCTTCACGAGCGCGAGCTCCAGCGGAAGACGCGGGTCGCCGCCCTGGCGCATGTCCTCGACCGCGACCGCGAGCAGGTCGATGAGCCGCACGACGGTCGGCGCGCCGAGCTGGTTCGCCTGCTCGCGCAGCCGCTCGCGCGTCTCCTCCGTCACCGGCAGCGTGTCGGGCACCTCGCCCGTGTGCTGGACGAGCATCAGGTGCCGCAGGTGCTCGAGCAGGTCGGTGACCAGCCGCCCCAGGTCCTGCCCCTGCTCGGAGAGCTCCTCGAGGTACGTGAGCGCGCCGGCCGTGTCGCCGTCGACGACGAGGTCGCAGATGCGGAAGAGCACCTCCTCCTCGACGGCGCCGAGGAGCTGCAGCACGTCCTGGACGGTGATCGTCCGTCCCGTGGCGGCGGCGAGCTGGTCGAGCGTCGACACCGCGTCGCGGAACGAGCCGCGCGCAGCCCGCGCAACGAGCGCGAGCGCCGCATCGGGGACGTCCATCGCTTCGCCGTCGGCGACGCGACGCAGGAGCCGCACCAGGTCCGGCAGCCGCGGCCGCTGGAACACGAACGTCTGGCACCGCGACCGCACGGTCGGCAGCACCTTCTGCAGCTCGGTCGTGCAGAACACGAACAGGAGGTGGGGCGGCGGCTCCTCGATCAGCTTCAGGAGCGCGTTCCACGCCGCGTCGGTGAGCTGGTGCGCCTCGTCGAGGATGTAGACCTTCATGTGCCCCTCGACCGGCTGCAGCACGACACGGTCGCGGATGTCGCGGATATCGTCGATGCCGCGCTGCGAGGCGGCGTCCATCTCGATCACGTCGAGCGACGTCCCACTCGCGATCGAGACGCACGACTGGCAGGTCCCGTCCGGCTTCGTCGTCGGCCCCTGCGCGCAGTTCACGCACTTTGCGAGGATTCGTGCGAGCGAGGTCTTCCCGGTGCCGCGCGGGCCGGCGAAGAGGTATGCCTGGCGCACCTTCTCCTGGTCGATCGCGTTCGAGAGCGTCCGCACAACCGCCTCCTGGCCCACCACATCGTCGAACGTCTGCGGGCGGTACTTCCGGTAGAGGGCGGCCACGCGTCGATTGAACCATAAGCTTCCCTGGGTGACGCTCGGCCTTGACGTCCTCGAGGAGACGCGCGCCGTGAACGTCGAGCTGGGGCGGTTCCTGTCGAGCCAGGCGCCGATTCACACCTTCCCGCCCGACGTCGTGCGCGCGTCGCGCCGGCTCGAACGCGGTCCGTTTCCGGCGCCGGTCTACCTGCCCCAGGCCCGCTGGGAGACGATCTCCGGCCGCGGCGGCGAGATCCGTCTGCGCGTGCTCGAGCCGGAGACGGAGACCGCAGGCGTGTACCTCCACATCCACGGCGGCGGCTGGACGCTCGGTGCGGCCGACCTGCAGGACTCGCTGCTCTGGGAACTCGTCGAGGCGGCCGGGCTCACGGCCGTGAGCGTCGACTACCGGCTCGCGCCGGAGCATCCGTGGCCGGCCTGCGCCGACGACTGCGAGGACGCGGCCTCGTGGCTGCTCGAGCGCGGCGAACGGATGATCGCGATCGGCGGCGAGTCGGCGGGCGGGCACCTCTCGGTGGTGACGCTCCTGCGCCTGCGTGACCGCGGCGTCGACGTTCGCGAGGCCTTCGCCGCGGCGAACCTCGTCTTCGGCGTGTTCGACCTGGCGGGAACGCCGAGCCGGCGGCGGTGGGGCGGCCGGGATCCGTTCCTCCCGTCGTCGGCGATGGACTGGTTCACGGACGGCCTCCTGCGCGGGACCGATCTCGAGGCGCGGCGCGACCCGGCGATCTCGCCGCTCTACGCCGACCTCGCGGGGCTGCCGCCCGCGCTCTTCACGGTCGGCACGCGGGACCCGCTGCTCGACGACTCGCTGTTCATGGCGGCGCGATGGAGCGCGGCCGGAAACGTCGCGGAGCTGCGCGTGTGGGAGGAGGCGGTGCACGGGTTCACTGCGTTTCCGACCGAGGCAGCGCGGCGGTCGCGCGCGGAGCAGTACGAGTTCGTGCGCGGGTAGCGCTACTTCGGCTTGCAGTGCGTGATCGCGCCAGTCATGGCCTGCTTTGCCTTCGCCGACGTCTGCTTGTTGTCGCTGATCTGCCGGTCGGCCTTCTTGAACTCGTCATAGGTCAGCCGCGCCTCGATGTACTCGAACGTGCAGGCGCAGTAGTCCTCGACGACCTTGCCCTTCGCGCCGTTCTTCGCCGCTTCCTTCTCGCAGCCGGTCTGGAACGTCTCCTTGGCGCCTGACGGATAGTTCCCCTTGCTCGACTCGCCGCCGTTCGCACCGCAACCCGGCGCGAGGAGTGCGAGCGCGGCCACCGATGGAAGCAGCAGCAGCCTCACGCGAGCGTTTGTCTCCCGGCTATAGGCTCGACAAACCGTGCTCGCCGCAGCGCTCGTCGCCGCCGTCCTCGCGGTGTGCCCGCCGCCTCCGCACCCACCTCCGCCGATTCGCCAGATCACGCAGCCGCGCTGGGTGTCGCACACGCTGATCACCGAATACTGGCCGTCGCCGGAACGGTGGTTCTCGGGCCGCCTCGTGCGCGCGCCCGGGATTCCCGGCCGGCATCGTGTCGACTGGCTCTACGGGGCGCGCGGACTGCCGATGCAGGGCGAGGGGATCGCCTCGAACGGCCGCGTCTACCACTTCGCGGGGCCGTATGACATCGGCTGGGTGAACGCAGGCGGCGGCCGCACGGCCCCTTGCAGGAGAAGCCCCGGCCACTGGACGAACGGGCGCCCGTTCTGGCTCTCCCGCCCCGGCAGCGCGCGCTTCGCACCCGGGCACTCGCGCACGCTCGCGTACTGGAAGAGCGCGGCAGTCGACCGCCGGCTGATCTCCTTCGGGTCGCGGATCTTCGCCCCGGCGTACTGCTCGACGCCCGGCCGGGGCTGGCTCGAGGCGCGTGACACGGGAGGCGCGATTCTCGGCGCGCACATCGACGTCTACCGCCCGCCGCCGGCCACGCGGCCGGCCGGCCGGGCCTGGGGGCAGCTGCTGCGCGACGAGAAGATCTTCGTCGTCCCGCCTGGAACGAAGCCAAAACGGCTACCCAGCTGTTGAGGAAGAAGTTAAGCCTGGCCAAACAGACGGTTGCGGCGCGTGCGATCGCGCAGGATCATGGCCGGGACGCGTCCGTTCGGGGAGGGGCCCGGACGTACTCCGCCGCAAACCCGCCTGCCATCACCTGACCCCTGTGCTCCACGTCACCCCGATCACCACCTTCGAAGGCCTCGAGCGCCTCCGTCCGGCCTGGACCATGCTCTACCAGGCCGCCCGCGTGTCGAATCCGTTCGCCCATCCGGACTGGGTGCTCACGTGGGCGCGGCAATACGTCGGCGAGAGCGGGCTCTACGTGCTCGCCGTCCAGTCCGCCGGCGAGCTCGTCGGCGTGGCGCCGTTCTCACGGCGCACCCGCTCGCTGCTCGGCCGCCGGGTCACCTCGATCCGGCCGCTCGGCGGGGGCCGCAATTCGCAGCTGATCGAGATGCCGCAGGTCCTCGCCGCGCCGCGGGAGACGCGGCCTGTCCTCCGCACCGTCGTCGCGCACCTCTGCCGCGAGGCGGACCAGTGGGACTGGGCCGAGATCGAGCTCGGGCCGGGCCAGGGGTGGTTCGAGCGCGAGTGGATTCCCACCCGGGGCGCGGGGTCCGGCTCGGTGGCACTGCACAAGGGCACCCGCGCGTTCGTCGTGCTCCCGCTGGCGCCGACCTGGGACGAGCTCCGGCACGGGCTGAAGCGCAACGTGAAGGAGAGCATCCGCCGCGGCGCGAACCGCCTCCGCCGCGAGGGCCACGAGTGGGAGCTCCGCGAGCCCGGCTCATCGCCGGAGGAGATCGACCGTGCGCTCACGAGGCTCGTCGCGCTGCACCGCGAGCGTGCGTCGCTCGACGGGACCGAACCGCATCCCGACTACTTCGCCGACCGGCGCGAGGAAGTGCTGCTGCACAGCGTCGGGCGGACCATGAACGGCTCCGGCTGCTTCACGCCGCTCACCCTCGCCGTCGACGGGGAGGAGGTCGCCGCCCGGCTCGTGCTCGAGACCCCCGACACGGTGTTCTTCTCGGTGTCCGGCTTCGACCCGCGCTGGTGGCGCCACAACGTCGCGACAACGCTGCTCGCGCTCGCGCTGCAGCGGTCGATCGACCGCGGCCGAACCGTCGCGAACCTCTCGCACGGGCCGGATGTGTCGAAGCTGCGCTGGAGCGAACAGCTCGACTTCGCGCACTCGTTCCTGCTCGTCGGCGAGCGTCTGCGGTCGCGGCTCGCATTCGAGGCGTTCTGGCACATGCGCGCGGAGTACCTGCGGCGCGACCAGCGCCAGCGGCAGATCAGGCGGCGCCAGGGCCGCCGCCTCCCCGAGCTCGTCTAGATCAGATCCGCTCGCCGGCGCGCACGGCGAACGGCAACCGGTTCGGAGGCGGCGCGAGCGGACACACCCACTGCGGGTCGTACGCGCACGAGGGGTTGTACGCGAAGTTGAAGTCGAGCACGAGACGGCCGTCGCGCTCGCCGAGGTCCGCGCCCTTCACGGTGTCGAGCAGGTAGCGCCCGGCGCCGTACGTCTCCCGGCCGCTCGTCGCGTCCGCGAACGGCAGGAAGAGGCCGCCGCCGTAACCCTCCAGCCAGTAGAGCTCGAGCGCGCCCGAATCGAAGCGCGCGCGGCCGGCGCGCGTGAACACCATCGTCTCGTCGCCGCTCGCCGCGATCTCGCGCCGCTCGGGCTCCGCGTCCTCCACCTCGGCGAGCATGCGCAACCCGGGGTCGTAGTCGAAGTACGCGAGGCCCGTGAACGACCCGCGCGCCTCCGGCGGCAGCGGCGACTGCGGATGCGCGCGGAAGAGCTCGTTGCGCACGTCGCGCCAGTCCTCCCACGCAGCGTGCGGATCGTCCGCGGCGCGCACCTCTGCGTAGAGCTCGCTGACGCGGCGCTTCCAGTCGAGCAGCGACGCGTAGGCGTTCAGGACAGCGCGTCCTCGAGCGTCGCAGTCGACGTGATCACGGGCGACCCGGAAGCGACGAGACCCGTCGGCCGCTCGTTCCACGTGGCGTCCGGCGAGAACACGAACCACGCGTCCCACACGACGCCCGAGGATCCGAGTCCGCCGAGATCCTCGTCCGCGAGGTACCGGCCGACGATGCGGCCGCCGTCCCAGAACTGCGCCGTCGCCCCGGGAAGGCGGCTGCGCCGCCACTCGCCGCGCGAGTCGGTCGGGAGCATCGGCAGCCAGACGACGTAGACGCGGACGTCGTCCCGGCTCGCCGTCACGTTCTCCCGGACCCAACTGGCGCCGGCAAGGCACACCGTTCAGGTTGGTGAGAGGACGACGAGCAGCCGCCTCTTGCCCGCGTCGCGGTTGAATGCGCCGCGGACCGGGAGGACGCTCGCCACGTCGACGAGGCCGGTGGACGCGTGCTCCGCGCGGGGCGGCGGGCTCGACCCGCAGGACGACGCGAGGACGAGGAGAGCGAGGAGCACCGTCGCGCGACGCATGTCCGAACACTACGTCGCCGGAAGGCCGCCTCGCGGGCGGCCTTCGCGTCCCCCGCCGGTGGGCTAGAGACATCTCATAGGGGCTCCTTTCGTCTCGACCAACGGTGCGCGTCGCGACTGAACGTGGCCTGAGACGCCGCTAAGGCTTCGGTAAGAGTGGCTACCCTGAGGGCGTGCGCCAGGTGATCGAATGGCTCCTGACGATCGCCGTCGCGGTCGCGTTCGTGCTCGTCTTCGAGGCGGAGGTCGCGAAGCCGTTTCGCATCCCGTCGCCGTCGATGGAACCGACGCTGCACTGCGCGCGGCCGGAGCGGCAATGCCGCGCGCGGTTCTCCGACCGCGTCTTCGCGTGCCGCTTCTGCTACCACCTCACGTCTCCGAAGCGCGGTGACATCGTCGTCTTCCAGACACCGGCGGTCGCGGCCGCGCGCTGCGGGTTTTCCGGCACGTACGTCAAGCGCCTGATCGGCCTCCCGGGCGAGCGCTGGGAGGAGCGCAACGGCTACGTGTACATCGACGGCCGTCGCCTCGACGAGCCGTACGTGCGCTCCAAGGAGCGAGACGTCCAGACCCATCCGGTCGTGCGGATCCCCGAGGGGCGGTACTTCATGATGGGCGACAACCGCAGCGGCTCGTGCGACTCGCGCGCGTGGGGGACCGTGGCGCGGAACGACATCATCGGCAAGGTCGTCGCGACGTACTGGCCGCCCGACCGCCTCTCGATTCGCTAGGCCGCGTAGGTCACCGCCGCCGCACGACCACGAGTTTGTCGACGCCGGATTCCGCGCCCCAGACCTCGCCGGGCCGGCCGAGGAGCTGCCGCACCTCGGCCGTCGAGCTCGGAAGCGCGATCGTCGTGAACCGCTGCGTGCGCGGCTCGAAGCGCACGAGAGCGTTCGCGCCGAAGTCGCTGAGCCAGACGTCGTCGCGTTCGTCGACGTACACCGCATACGCCTGCGGATTCGCCCCCGGCAGGCGCCACTCGCGCCAACGGTGCGCCGGCGGGTCGTAGACGGCGACCTTACCCGCGTTCCACTCGCTCACCCAGATCCGGCCGTGGGAGTCCGACCACACGCGGCGCGCGCCCTGGTCGCGAGTCGGCGGGCGCAGCACCGTGGCCTTCCCGGTGCGCGTGTCGATGCGGCCGAC
>DASXTR010000326.1:0-5383 GCA_036505325.1 Gaiellaceae bacterium | reverse complement strand
GTGGCCGGCGGTTGAGCCGCCGGCCACGACGAGAGGTGACTCAGCAGGCCGGCATCGGCGGCAGCTTCGCGCCGTGGGCGGCCTTGTAGAACGCCGCGAGCTTCCCGCTCTTCTGCATCTTGCAGATGAACGCGTTCAGCCGCTTGACGAGCGCGGCGTTGCCCTTCTGGACCGCCCACGACCCGTACTCCACGTGGAGCGGCTTCGCGAACGGCGCCTCCTTCAGCTTGCCCGGGTTCGACTTGTTGAACTGGGCCAGGAGGTAGTTCTCGACCACGATCGCGTCCGCCCGGCCGGTGGCGACCTCGAGGAACGCGGCATTCTGGTCGGGGAACGACTTCGACGTCGCGTTGGGGAACGTCTTCTGTACGAGCTGCTCGGCCGTCGACCCCTGGAGCGACGTGATGGTCTTGCTCGAGTCGTTCCACGCCGCGATGGTCGCCGGCGTCGTGTCGCCGACGCGGACGGCCAGGATCTGAGCGTACGGCACGTAGGCGCGGCTGAAGCTCACAGCCTTCTTGCGTTCCGGCGTCGCAGACAGGCCGACGGAGACCATGTCGAACTTCTTCGACACGAGACCCGGGATCAGCCCGTTGAAGTCGAGGTTCTTGATGCTGAGCTTGACCTTCATGTCCTTCGCCAGCGCCTTCAGCAGGACGACGTCGTAGCCGGCCGGCTTGCCGTTCGCGTCGAGGTACATCTGCGGCTTGTACTGCAGGTTCATACCCACGACCAGCGTGCCCGCGCTCTTCAAGTGATACGGATTGCCGGACATCGCCGACGCGCCAGCGGCAGCGGCCGCCAGCACGGCGATTGCGAGGCCCCCGGCGACGACCCTGCGCCGGAACCACTCTCCTGCGTTCGTCATCTGTACGCCCTCCTCTTTCGTGGCCATTGGCCCGTGGACGACCGACACTTCGGTCACCTGCTCCCTGAAACTGCCTCGACCCGTTGCACGACGGCCTCCGCCCGCCGTCTTCGTCGCCCGGTTGCCGCCCTCCCGATGCCCCCGACGGGAGGTGTTGCCAGCGACTTCTCGACCGTGCGAAAGATGAAATCCAAGACGAAGGCTGCGATGACGTAGACGCCCGCCGCCGCCGTGTAGAGCACGAACGGCTGGAACGTCGTCGAGTTGAGGTTCTGCGTCACCCGCACGACCTCGAGCAGCCCGATGACGGTGAAGGTCGAAGTGTCCTTCACCATCCCGATGAACATGCTGCCGATGTTGGGGATGGCGATCTTCGTCGCCTGCGGCAAGACGACCTGCACGAAGACGCGGAGCGGATGCATGCCAAGCGCCAGCCCGGCCTCGCGCTGGCCGCGGGGAATCGCCTCGAGCGCAGCGCGGTAGATCTCGGCGATGAAGGCGCCGTAGAGCAGCACGAGCGCGATCACGCCGGCCTGAAACACGGTGAAGCTCACGCCGAGGAGGAGCGACCAGCCGAAGTAGACCCAGATGACGCTCACGAGCGCGGGGACGCCGCGGAAGATGTTGATGTAGGCCGCGGCGGCCCAGGACAGCGGTGGCTTGCTCATCCGCGCCAGCGCCAGCACGAGCCCGACGGCAACCGAGATGACGATCGCGACGCCTGCCACCTGCATGGCGGTCGCGAGGCCTCTCAGAAAGGCCTCCTTGTTCTCCCAGATCAGCGACCAGTCGTACGTCGCGAGGGGCACTAGTGCCCCTTCCGGTAATGGTCTCGCGTTTCTGGCGAGTGCACGAGGTCGCCAGGCAAGGACGCAGGGAGGTCGGCGGGCACTAAAGCACCGCCGCCATGAACTGCTTCGTGCGCGGGTTCGTGCAGTTGTCGAAGAAGCCGCGCGGGCCCGACTCGGCGATGAAGCCGTCGTCCATGAAGACCATGAAGTCGCCGATCTCGCGCGCGAAGTTGAGCTCGTGGGTCACGATCACCATGGTCATCCCGGACTCGGCGACACGCCGCATGGCGGCCAGCACCTCACCGACGAGCTCCGGATCGAGCGCCGACGTCGGCTCGTCGAACAGCATGACCTTCGGGTCGAGGCTCAGGGCGCGGGCGATCGCGACGCGCTGCTGCTGGCCGCCGGAGAGCTCCCCGGGGTAGCGCGTGGCGAAGCGCAGCAGCCCGAGGTGCCGCAGCGCGATCGCCGCCTGCTCCTCGGCTTCGCGCCGTCCCAGCTTCTTTGCCGCGCGGAGCGCCAGCGCGACGTTGTGCAGGGCGGTGAGGTGCGGGAACAGATTGAACTGCTGGAACACCATCCCGACGCGCCGGCGGAGCTCGAGCGGGTTGCCGCGCTTCACGCCCTGGTGCGCCGGGCCGTACTCGACGCCGAGCACGCGAACCGAGCCCTCGGTTGGCTGCTCGAGCAGGTTGATCGTCCGCAGGAGCGTCGACTTGCCGGATCCCGAGGGGCCGAAGACGACGACGTGCTCCCCCGCGTGCACGGTGAGATCGACCCCGTGGAGCACCTCGGTCGAGCCGAAGGACTTCCTGATGCCCTCGAGTCGGACGACGACCTCGCCGCGGACTGCATGACCGGTGGCTTCGCGCGCCTCGGCCCTCTCGGGTGGTCGGTTCGCAGTCGTCATTGTCCGCATAGTGGCCGTATGTGCGGATAGTGGACGAGTGCTCGCACGGGGTCAAGCCGCGTCACGCGAGCCACCCGCCGTCCACGACCAGCACGTGGCGCGTGACGTACGACGCCGCATCCGAGGCCAGAAAGGCAACAGCCGCCGTCGACGCGGTGAAACCGGTGGTCGAGGAGACGTTGACGACGCTGCCCGTACCGCGCGGCATCATCACGCGCAGCGCCGCCTGCACGACGAAGAAGACGCCGCGCACGTTCACGGCCATCAGCCGGTCGTACTCGTCCGGCTCGACCTCGACCAGCGGGCGACTGAACGCGACGCCGGCATTGCAGACGACAGCGCGCGCGATCGCGCGGCCGATGCCGCGCGCACCAGCCGTGACGAGCGCTGCCCGCGGCCGCTCAGCGGACGTACGAGGCACCGTTGACGTCGAGCGTCGCCCCGGTGAGGTGGCGACAGGCTCCGGTCGCGAGGAAGGCGATCAGCTCCGCGACCTCCTCGGCCGGCACCATCTCGCCCATCGCCAGGAACGCGTTGACCTTGTCGATGCCGCCGCGGGCGACGGCCGAGATCTCCGACATGCGCGTCCTGACGATGCCCGGCGCCACGACGTACGCGAGCACGCCGTCCTGCGCGTAGTTGCGCGCGGCCGTCTGCGTCACCGCCTTCACTGCGGCCTTCGACGCCGCGTACGCGGAGAGCTGCGGAATGGCCGATCCCTGCTGACCGGCCCAGCTCGAGAGGGTGATCAGGATGCCGCCGCCGTTCGCGCGGAAGTGGTTGACCGCCTCGCGGATCAGGCTCGCGGCCTCGAGCACGTTGACGCGGAGGATCGTGTCCCAGCCGTCGTCCCACTCCTCGTCGGAGCCGTCGAACGGCGTCTCCGGCGCGACTGCGGCGTTGACGACGACGACGTCGACGCGGCCGTTCCAGGCGACCGCGTCACGCCAGAGTCTCCGCGCGGACCCTGGTTGCGCGAGGTCCGCCTGCACAAGCAGTTTACGTCCCTCCGGAGCGCGTGCGACGGCCTCGGCTGCGCCGTCGCGGTGCGAGCCGAAGTGCGCGATCACCGCCGCGCCGGCGTCGGCGAGCGCGGTCGCGGTCGCGGCGCCGATTCCGCGCGAGGCGCCCGTGACGAGGATCGTCTTCCCGGAGAGATCGCTCACGCGAACCCCGCGTCGACCGGCAGGAGGTGCCCGGTGATCCCCGACGAGAGGTCGCTGGCGAGGAACAGCGCGGCGTCGGCCACCTCGTCGACCGTAGCCATCCGGCCGAGCGCCGTCCTCCGCGCCGCCGCGTCGAGGGCGTCCGCGGTCGGGATGCCGAGCTCGCGTTCGCGCCGGGCCATCCGCGCGAGGAGCGCGTCCGTCGCGATCGGCCCGGGCCCGATGGCGTTGACGCGGATCCCGCGCCGTCCGAGATCGAGCGCCGCCGAGCGGACGATTCCGAGCACGGCGTGCTTGCTTGCCACGTAGGTCGTCAGGTTGGGATCCCCGTACCACGAGTTGAGCGACCCGATGGCGACGATCGCGCCGGTCGTTGTCATCAGGGGCAACGCATGCTGAAACGTCGAAACCATGCCGCGCACGTTGACGGCGAAAACGTCGTCCCACTGCTCCAGGTCGACCGAAGCGACGTCGGCCCAGCCGGGAACGATCCCGGCGGCCGCGACGACCACGTCCACGGTCGCGTGCCGGCCTCCGATCTCCGCGAACGCCGCGGCGACGGACGCGTCGTCGCGAACGTCGGCACCGACGGAGCTCCATCCCGAGGGGAGGCCGTCCGTCGCAGCGGTCGGCAGATCGAGCGCGACGCCGTTCGCGCCCTCGGCTGCGAAGCGGCGGACGATGCCCGCGCCGAGGCCGTTCGCGCCGCCCGTCACGACGGCCGTCTTGCCCGCGAGCAGAGTCATGCGACGGCGGCGCTCAACCGCTCGTAGTCGGCCGCCGCGTCGCCGTCGCTCCACGCGACGTCCACGATCACCTCGTCGACGCCCGCGCGCGCGAGCGCGGCGAGGTGCGCCGCGACCTCGTCGCTGCGGCCGGCCGAATCGACGAGGCGGAGCACGACCTCGAGCCGGTCCGCGTCGCGTCCCGCATCGCGTGCGGCGGTCCGCATGACGTCGACGGCGGCCTCGATCTCGCTCGTGTCGATCCGCCCGAGCGACTGTTGCGCGAGCCACCCGTCGCCCAGCCGCCCGGCACGGCGCAGCGCCGCCTTCGAGTGCCCGCCGACGAGGAACGGAATCTCGTGCGCAGGCGTCGGATAGCAGAGCACGCCGGCGGGCAGGGAGTAGTGCGTCGCCGTCCGCGCCGCCGGCGTTCCCGTCCAGCAGTCGCGCAGGAGCGACAACCACTCGTCGAGGCGCGACCCCCTGGTGTCGAAGGGGACCGCGAGGGCGTCGAACTCCTCGCGCAGCCAGCCGGCGCCGACGCCGAGACGCAGCCGTCCGTCGCTGCATGCATCGAGGGATGCGAGCTGCTTCGCCACGATGATCGGGTGCCGAAGCGGGAGCACGAGCACGGCAGTGCCGATGGTCGCCCGCTCCGTCACCGCGGCGACCAGGGCGAGCGCAATCAGCGCGTCGACGTACGGCGTCTCCGACGGCCACGTCGCCCGCCCGTCGGCCGCGAACGGGTATCGGGACGCAAAGGACGCAGGCATGACGACGTGGTCGCTGACCCACAGCGACTCGAATCCGGCGTCCTCGGCCGATCGCGCCAGCACCGGAATCCCGACCTGCGCCGGAAGCGGGCCGCTGTTCGGGACACGCACGCCGATCCGCACGTTCAGTCGTCCATCGTGTCGATCACG
>DASXTR010000325.1:0-10959 GCA_036505325.1 Gaiellaceae bacterium | reverse complement strand
GCGACATCCTCGCGGCTGCGCGGGTACGACGTGGCGAGGACGAGGACCTTCAACGCTCGCGCGCGAAGACGACGGGCAACGCAAGCGCGAGCGCCGCGAACGCGTAGAAGTAATAGAACTGCATCGTGAGATAGAACGCGTTCGCGGCCATCGTCCCTGCGAGCGCCGCCGTGCAGCCCCAGGCCAGCGGACGCACGCGTGCGGCGAGCGGGCTGCGCGCCCGCGCGAGAGCGCGGCCGAGCGCGCGCGCGTCGCGCAGCCGGCGGAAGATCCACCACAGGAACGCCGCGAACACGACGGTGCCGACGACGCCGGTCTCGACGATCAGGGCGACGTAGAACGAGTGCGGTCCCCAGTTCGTCTTGCCGGTGACGAACTCGTAGTAGACGGAGAAGTTGTTCAGCCCGAGGCCGAACAACGGATGCGAGTGCAGGATCTGCGGCACGAAGTCGTAGACCTGGAAGTGCGCGGATTCGGAGCCGCCGCTCGTGTCGACGCGCGAGCGCAGCACCTGCTCGAAGAAGGCGCGCCGGGAGAGGACGATCGCGACCAGCAGGGCGAGCGCGCCGCCGACCGGGACGACGAGGGCGGCCGAGCCGAGGTAGCGCCGGTACGGCACCGCGAGGATCAGCGCGCCGACCCCGAGGCCAAGGATTCCGCTCCGCGACAGCGTCGCGGCCTCGACGACGAGCAGGAATGCGACCGTCAGCATCAGCGGCAGCCGCAGCCGGTGGCCGCGCTCGAGCCGCAGGTAGAGCGGCGCAAGGAGGAGCAGCGGCACGACGAGCATGATGCCGAGGTGGTTCGGGTCGCCCGTGAGGGCGTTCGGCCGGTACACCGACTGGCCCTCGATCGCACCGTAGACGTTGATCTGGCTCGCTCCGCCGGTGATCGGCGAGAGCAGCGTCGCGTCGAGGTTTCCGCCGGCGCGCGCGTCCAGGAGCTGCGCGACGCCGTAGGCGGCGTTAATGACGATGCCTGTGCAGAACCACGTCAGCGTCCGCCAGTAGTAGTCACGCCCGCGCCGGGCGACCCATGCGATCGCGGCTGCGAGGAACGCGAAATGGATCACGAACTTCACGAGGCCCTTCGCGAACTGCGCGAGCGCCTCCGAGGTGTCGAGGTTGTAGAAGCCCGCGAGGTAGACGAGCAGGAACGCGGCGAAGAACGCGAGCACGATCGCCGTCGTCCGCGGCACGCGCGGGCGCGCGGTGGTCGCGACGAACGCCGCGAGGAAGAGGATCGCCAGCACGTCGGCGAGCGAGACCGAGCCCGCGACGTTCCAGTGCACCTTCTCGAACGTGACGCAGAACACGGTTGCGAGGAAGAGGAAGCTCGTCGCCCGTCTCACGCGAGCGACTCCAGCAGGCGCGCAAGCTCCTCCACGCGCGTGCGGCGCGACAGCTTGTGGCGCCACTCGTCCGACAGCGGCGGCCCGTCGAGCGCGCCCGCGCGCCACGCGTCGCGCAGCGCGGCGAGCTCGCGCGCGATCCCATCCACGTCCTCCGGCGCGACGACGATGCCTGCGCCGGTCTCGCGCAGGAGCTCGGCGGCCGCGCCGTCCGGCGGCACGACGGCGAGGATCGGCCGCTCGGCGGCGAGGTACTCGAACACCTTCCCCGAGAGGACGCCGCGCCCGCGGCCGCCCGCTTCCGGGATCAGCAGGAGCAGCGCCTCCGAGTCGCGCTGCAGCTCGAGCGCGTGCCGGCGCGGTGCGTAGGGGATCAGCTCCAGCCGGTCGCCGAGCCTGAGCGTCTCGGCCCACTCGCGGTCGGCCGAGCGGAAGTCGCCGACGAAGCGCGCGACGACGTCGTCGACGCGTTCGAGCGCGGTCAGGAACGGCCGCGGGTCACGCTTGCCGAAGAACGAGCCGGTATGCGTGATCCGGAACCGCGCACCGCGCGTGTAGTCGAGACCCGCGAAGTCGTCGAAGTCGGAGCCGTTCGAGATGTGGTGGACGCGCCCGCGCGGCTGCCGTTCGCGCAGCTCGTCGGCGATCGCCTCCGAGACCGCGACGATCGCGTCGGCGTTGCGCGCGACGAGCCGGGCGACCGCGTGCTCGCCCTGCTCCTTCGCGCGCACGACCAGGCTCTCCGCACGCCGGTGCGGGTTCGCGACCAGCGAGTCACGCAGGTCCGCGACCCACGGGATGCCGGTCGCCTTCTTCACCGCCGCGCCGACCAGGTGCACGGACGAGGGCGGGGACGTCGTGAGCACCACGTCGATCCCCTCCTGCTTGACGATTCGGATCGCCGTCGGGATCGCGGTCAGGTTCCAGGACACGTTCTCGTCCGGCACGAGCAGCCGGCGGCCCGCGAGCCGCGCCTGCCGCGACCAGCGCTCGAGCCCCTGCGTTCCGTGGAGCTCTTCGGCCGGCTTCCGACCCTTCGGCCCGAGGTAGCGCGCGCGATGCACCCACGCGAGCGTCGGCGGCACGAGCTCCTCGTCGCGGTGGATCCACTTCGGGTCGTCCGGGGCGAGCACGTGCGTCTCGATCCCGAGCTCCGGCAGGTGTGTCGCGAACTTGAGCGGGCGCTGTACGCCGCCGCCGCCCGCGGGCGGGAAGTAGAGCGTGACGAGAAGGACCTTCACCGGCGAGGAGAGTAGAGACGATCGATCGACAGCACGAACAGGATCGTGAGGGCGATCAGGAGGAGGTCGCGCGCGATGACAAGCAAGGAAGGGGTCAGCGCGAGCGAGTCGATCAGCGGCTGGTATCGCCCGGGGTAGATCAGATGGGTGAGGACGAGCACCGCCGCGTAGCAACCGAGGATGGCACGTCGGCGCGCCGTCGCCGCGATCGCAAACGGTGCCAGCCAGACGACGAACTGCGGCGACAGCACCTTCCCCAGCGCGACGAACGCAGCAGTCGCCGCGCCGCATGCCGCGATCAACTGGCCCGTCTCCGGGCTACGTTTCCTCGCGAAGCGAAGCCAGACGTAAGCGAGCGTCGCGAGCTCGAGGAGAACGGACAGGGTTGCGATGACGTCGGCGCGGGAGTTGATCAGATTGTCGGAGCCGTAGCTGCCGCGCACGGTCGCCGTCCACCCGCGGAGATGATGGAGCGCGATGAGGAAAGCTGCACCGCTGCTCTCGACTTGCAGCGGCCGGGCCCACTGATCCTTGAACGGATGGACGACGGCGGGACCGCCGACAACGGCAAACGCAGTCGCAACCGCCGCGATCGACCCGAGGAGGAGCGCTCCGGCAATCGCCGCCTCGCGGCGGCCGCGGGTTCGCCAAGCCCACGTCAGGAGCAACGGCGCCGCGACGACCGGGAACCCCTTCGCGACGATGGCGAACCCGAGTAGAAGCGCCGCCAAGCGGTGTCTCAGCAAGGCCGCAGCCAACACCGACGACGCAAGGAGGAGCGTCGGCCACAGGTCATAGCGCGCCTGGAGGACGGGAGCGAGGACCGCCGGTAGGAGCGCGATCACGGCCAACGCCGCGAGGTTCTGGGGGCGCGTGAGGCCGACGGCGACCCCGAGCCGCGGCACGATCGCGATGAGCGCGAGTCCGCAGAGGAGCATCGTGAGGCTGAAGATCCATAGGTACGACCGCTCCGTCGACCCGAGCGCCGGCGCGACGAAGAACGGAACGGCACCGGGCGGGTAGTCGATCGGGACGTCGCGATACGGCGCCGCGCCGTGCGCGATCGCCTCACCCCAGCGCCGGTAGATGGTGAGATCCCGCGCACCCGGCTGGTGGCTTGAGTCCGGGGTCGTGGCAATCCAGAGAACGACGAACGTCGCGGCGGCGACCACGCTCGGCGGCACGCGCGCAGCGAGGCGCCGCAGTCTCTTTCCTTCGCCCGACACACCGTCCACCACCGGTTTTCTATCGCCGCAGCGGCCGTAACCGCCCATCCCTGAGCTCCCAGGTCGCCCCGTAACGGCGGGGGACCGCGGGATCGTTGGTCCGCAGCCACCGGAGCAGGGCCCTTCGGCGGACGTACGGGCGGTTCTTCGTGGTGTCGGCGACGTGCGCAGGCGGCGCGGCGACGACGTATACGGGCGCGTACGCGACCAGGCGATAGCTCTCCTCGAGCGGGGCGATGATCACGGAGCGCGGCGGCACGTGCTGAAGCTCGCGCACGAGCGACGGCGAGAGTGCGTGCGCGTCCTTCGGAACACGCGGGCTCCACGCCAGCGCGGCGTGCACCGCGAGTGGGAGGACGAACAGAATCGCCGTCGCCGCACCGAGTCCATGGCGCTCGCGCATCGGCGGGCGCCTCGCGGCTAGGCCGACGACGAGCGCGGCCGCGCCCCCGGCGAAGGCCCACCAGGCCGCCCAAGCGGGCCCTCCCTCGCGAAGCCCATACGCGAAGTCGCCGGGCCACAGGCGTTGAAAGAGGATGCCCGCGACAAGGCCGAGCGGCACGAACAGGTAGTAGCGCGCGAGGAGCGCGAGCCCGCCGGCGAACGCGAACGTGAACGGGACGAAGCCGGCCGCGCGCCGCGACTGCGACAGCGACACGAGGTCGGAGAACCGCATGAAAAGGGCCGGCAGGAGCATCAGCGCGAGGATCGCGACGAAGCCGCCGAGCACGAACGCAGCCCAACGCCGCCGCAGCGCGAGCCCCGCCAGCGGGACGAGCAGTAGCGCCGCCACCGCGACGGCGCCGCCGCGCCCGATCACCTCTGCCTTCAGGCGGTAGTCGTCGGGCCCGTGCACCACGAGCTGGTCGCCGTAGTGCCGCAGCGCGCGCGCCTTCTCCATCGGCCCCGGGTTGTGCGAGACCGTCTCGCTGACGATCGGCGTCAGCCACAGGAACGCCGCGACCGTCGGCACGACGGCGCAGCCGATCGCAACCGCCGACCGCCGCCACTGTCCGATCCGGAGCAGCGAGTAGGCCCCGAGCGGGATGAGCAGGAAGAGGGCGTACGTCGGATGCACGAGCGCAAGCGCGCCGAAGATGGCGGCGAGACCCGCGACGAGCGGCCACCGCCGCTCCTCCTTGTATTCGAAGAAGAGCGCGATCGCCGCCGGAACGAGCAGCTGCCGCGACGCCGTCCCCGGGAGCTCGAGCGACGCCCACGAGCCGCCGTGCCCGGGTGCGAAGCAGAAGAGCCCGAGCTGCGCCGCGAGCACCGACCAGCCCGCCGCGACCGCGCCGAAGACGGCGACTCCGGCCTCCCACGCCGCCGTGCACGCGAGCGGTGCGAGCACCGACGACTCGTGGTTCACGACCGTGGCGGAGTCGAGGCCCGAGAGCTTCGCGACGACGGCGAGGAAGCTGTGCCAGAGCGGAAACGCGTACCCGGGATGAAGGCCGCCGTCGCGGAACTCGCCGACGGTCGTGAGATGCAGGCCGCCGAGCTCGGCCATCTTCCGCACGCGCCCGAGGTGGAAGAGCGCGTCGCCGGTGACGGCGCCCGCGACGTGCCAGAGCGCGAGCCCGAGCAGCACGCCCGCGGCGAGGAGGATCACCTCCTCGCGCGGGAGCCCGGCGAAGCCGGTCCGCCACGCCGGCGTCGCGGCGCCGGCCGCCACGACCGCGAGCACGCCGACGGCGAGCCACACGCTGCCGTGCACGGCGAAGACGAGGGCCCACGCGAGAAACAGCGCCGCCATCGTCCACGCGATCGTGGCCGAGACGCTGCGCTGGCCGAGCGCACGCGCGACGAGATGGCCGGGCAGGAGCACGAGCCCCGTCGCCAGGGCGAGCCGCAGGTAGTCGAGGATCATCAGATGAGCGTGCGCGCCGAGCCGGACGAGAGGAAGCGGACACCCTCGCGGTAGACCGCACCGCGCTCGCCGCGGAAGACGAGCGAGCGCAGCCGGAGCGACACGAGGAGCAATCGCCGCACGCGCTCGGCCTCCTTCCAGCCGCGGTGCTTCGCCGTAAAGCGCAGATGGCTGCGGAGGTTCTCGACGTACATGCGCCCGCCGTGCGACGCGCCGCCGACGTGCACGACCTCCGCTTCGGGATGGAAGACGACCTTCCACCCGGCCTGCCGGAAGCGGTACATCCAGTCGGTCTCCTCGCTGAACATGAAGAAGTCCTCGTCGAAGAGGCCGACGGCGTCGGCCGCCTCGCGCCGCACGAGCAGCGCCGCGCCCTGAAGCCACTCGACCTCGCGCGTCGAATCGTGGTCGAACCCGCCGGCGTAGAGCGGGTTGAGGCGGGACGAACGCGGCGCGAGCTTGCGGATGAAGAGGTACTCCGTCGCGAGCCGCCACACCGTCGGGTCGCCGCGCACGGAGCGCTGCAGCGTCCCGTCCGGGTTGCGCAGCCGCGGGGCGACGAGCGCCGCTTCGGGGTGCTCGTCGGCGTAGCGCGCAAGGGTCTCGATCGCGTCGCCGACGGCCCACGCGTCCGAGTTCAGCAGGAAGAAGTAGCGTCCGTGCGCAGCGCGCATCCCGGTGTTGTTGCCGCCGCCCATGCCGCGGTTGTCCTGCTCGATCACGCGCACGCCTGGGAACCGGTCGCGGACGAGCTCGACGCTCCCGTCGGTCGAGCCGTTGTCGACGACGATCGTGTCGTAGCCGCGCACCGAGTCGAGCGACCGCTCGAGCCAGGGCAGCGCGTTGTAGCTCACGACGACGACCGAGACGTCGTCACGCATCGGGCTCGGGTCGGCTCGCGTGGGCGGGCCGGCGCAGCCCCTCCCAGACGATCACCGCGAGCCCCGGCGCGGCGAGCAGCAGCGTCATCAGGAAGAACAGGAAGCCGCACGCGAACGCGGGGTCTGCGTCGACGCCGACCTTGCCGAGGAAGCTGACGAAGAACGCCTCGCGCACCGCGAGCCCGTTGATCGTGAACGGCACGAGCATGACGAGGAAGAGCAGCGGCCCGAGCACGAAGTACGGCCGCACCGAGAGATCGATGCCGACGGCCTTTCCCGACGCCCAGATCGCGACGATCCGCGTCGCCTGCACGAGCGTCGTCGCCGTGCAGACGACAATCAGCGTGCCCACATGGGTGCGGTAGCCGTGGATCCCCTCGTAGACGGCGCGCGCGGGACGCTCGATCCGCAGCCGTGCGAGCAACGGGACCGCGAACCGCAGCAGGCGCCGCACGCGCGTCGAGAAGAACACCACGCCCGCGATCGCCGTCAACACGACGAACAGCGCCTCGACCCAGAGGTACGCGCCGATGTCGTAGCGCCCGATTGCGAGCACGAAGCCGAGCGCCGCGAGCGCGAGCGTCACGGCGCCGCCGAGCGCGCGCTCGAGCAGGACCGACCCGGCGATCGGCGCCGTCCGTCCCGGGTGGCGGCGTGCGGTCTCGTAGATGCGCGACGCGTCTCCACCGACGGACGTCGGCAGCACCTGGCCGACGGCGTATGACACGAAGTACGCGCGGGTGAGCCAGAGAACGCTCTCGGAGATCTCGCGCACCCGCAGCAGGAGCTGCCACCGCCACGCCATCGGCCCGACCGTCACGAGCGTCAGCACCGCCGACAGGAAGAGCCAGCCGACGTCGGCGTCGCGCAGTATGTCGGCGGTCCGGCCGACGTCGATCTTCAGGAGGATGTACGCGGCGGCGAGACCGGTCACGACGAGCGTGCCGGCGAGGCGAAGCCAGCGCTTCATGCGCCGGCGAACCGTGCGTGCACGCGCCGCAGGGCCTCGATCGCATCGCGCACGTCGTCGTCGGAGTGCGCCGGCGAGAGCGGCAGCGAGAGCACCTCGGCCCCCGCGCGCTCGGTCACCGGCAACGGCGGCTGTGCGGGCGAGAGGCGGTCTCGATACGCCGTCAGCGTGTGCACCGGGAGGAAGTGGATCGACGTGCCGATGTTCTCGTCCGCAAGCGCGCGCTGGAGCTCGTCGCGCGGCGCGAGCTCCGGCGCGACGCGCACGACATAGAGGTGGTGCGCGTGCGTGTCGCGTGGATCGCGGGCGACGGGATCGATCCCGTCGAGGGAAGCGGCCGCGTCGTCGTACATCGCGACGTGCCTCGCGCGGATCTCGCCGTGGCGCTCGAGCTTGTCGAGCTGCACGAGCGCGATCGCCGCGAGGACGTCGGACAGGTTCGCCTTGTAGCCGGGGACGGCGATGTCGTAGAGCGAACCGTCCCCGCGGCGCATGACGCGCAGGTCGTCGACGGCCCGCGCGACCGCGTCGTCGTTCGTCGCGATCAGGCCGCCCTCGCCCGCAGCGATGCTCTTCGTCGCATACAGCGAGAAGCACGTCGCGGCGGAGATCGAACCGATCTTGCGCCCGCGGTAGCGCGACTCCGCGGCATGCGCCGCGTCCTCGACGATCGGCAGGCCGAGCTCGAGGAGGGGGTCGAGGTCCGCCGGCTGGCCGTACAGGTGCACCGGCAGGATCGCACGCGTCCGCTCCGTCACGAGCTCCCGCACGTGGTCCGGGTCGATATTGAGGTCCGCGTCGCGCACGTCGGCAAAGACAGGCGTCGCGCCGCAGTGGACGATCACGTTGGCGGTCGCAGGCCAGGTGATCGACGTCGTGATCACCTCGTCGCCCGGGCGTACGCCCATGGCGAGGAGCGCGAGGTGCAGCGCCGCCGTTCCCGACGCGACCGCGAGCACGTGCTTCGCCTCGAAGTACTCCGCCGCCCGCCGCTCGAGCTCGGCCGCGCGCGGGCCCGTCGTGAGCCAGCCCGAACGAAGCGTGTCGGCGACGGCCGCGATCTCCTCCTCGCCGACGGCCGGCGGCTGGAACGACAGGAAGGTGTCGCGCCGCGACGTCTTAGACGAGAGCTCCGGCATCGGCGGTGATGAAGCGTATGCGGTCCGCGGCGGCGTTCGCCCGCGCGAGCGCCTCCTCACGCGAGGCGCCGACCGCGAGCACGGCGCCGGCGCGGTCGGCGCCGCGGCGCAGCGGCGTGAAGAGATAGCCCGCCTGGCGGTAGATGCGGACGCGCACGACGCCCTCGAGCCCCTCCGGCACGTCGACCGAGCCGAGCCGGCCGGGCGGCGCCACGAGGAACCGCGTGACGGCGCCGCCGACGAGCCGCTCGACGGGTGGAACGGACACGTCCTCACCGAGCGCGCCCGAAATGGCCAGGTCGTTCAGGGGCACGCCCGTTGCAGCCTCGACCAGCTCGGCATCGTGGCCTCCGCCCAGGCGGGCGGCGACTTCCATCACCTGGGCGGAATGGGTACTCATTCGCACTTGCGTATACGAGGGTCCGTGGGTGATTTGCAGGGCTTTCACGGCGTGCTCGGCTGCCAATGCACATGCATTACCATCCGCGACCGCCGCGGGATACACGTGCGCAAGGGCGACGCCGAACGCCGGCGGCTCAGCGGTCAGCCTGTCGGTCACGGCCAGGGCCGAAAACGGCCCGCCTGTGGAAAACCCGATCACCGTCACCTCGGGCCCGTCGACGAGCTCCTCGACGACTGCCACCCCGTTTCGCGACGCCGCCCGCGCCGCCGCGACCGCCGCCGGCAGCTCATCGCGCGTCCGCACGAGCGAGAGGCCCTTCTGCCCCTGCCGGTCCGGCGCCTTGACGACGAGCGGCAGCTCGAGCTCGACCTCCGCCGCGTCCGTCACCGCCTGCCAGCGCGGTTGCGGGACGCCCGCGGCGTCCAGCGCCTCGCGCTGGCGCAGCTTGTTCGTCGCCAGCACCGCCGTCGCCGGCAAGACCGGGTGCGGCAGCGCGAGCTTCTCGGCCACGCGCGCCGCGACCGCGACCGGCCAGTCGGTGCCGGGCGCAATGATCCCGTCGAGGTCGAGCGCCGCCGCGAGCCGCTCGATCGCGGGCTCGTCCTCCGTCGAGACGATGCAGCGCCGGTCGGCCAGCCGAAAGCCGGGCGCCGCGGGATCGCGGTCCGCGACGGCCGTCCAGACGCCGCGCGCCCTCGCCGCCTCGAGCAGGCCGAGCTGCGCTGGGCCCGCGCCTAGGACGAGAAGGCGCGCGCTTTTCTCGCGAGGATGGCCCGCCACCACGCCTCATTGTCGCGGTACCACGCGACGGTGCGCTCCAGGCCCTCCTCGAACGAGGTCCGGGCGCGCCAGCCGAGCAGCCGCTCTGCCTTCTCCGTCGACCCGATGTGGCGGTCGACCTGCCCCGGCCGCTCGTCGACGAACGCCTTCAGCCCGGACGGCTTTCCGAGGACGTCGAGCACTGCGTCGGCGATCGCGCCGACCGCGATGTCGAAGCCGGTGGCGACGTTCACGACCTCGCCGGCGACCGCGTCGAGCGGCGCGGCGATCACCGCCTCGATCGCCTCGGCGTCGTCGAAGACGTAGAGCCAGTCACGCGACGCGTGGCCGTCGCCGTGCACGGTGAGCGGCTCGTCGGAGAGCGCCTGGGTGATGAAGCGCGGAATCACCTTCTCCGGATGCTGCCTTGGCCCGTAGTTGTTGAACGGCCGCACGATCGCGATCGGCAGCCCGTAGGTGATCCAGTACGCGTAGGCGAGCCGGTCGGCGCCCGCCTTCGTCGCCGCATACGGCGAGCGCGGCTCGAGGGGATGGACCTCGTCCATGGGTGCCGAACGGGCGGTGCCGTACACCTCGGACGACGAGATGAGGACGAAGCGCTCCACGGGCGTCTCGCGGATCGCGTCCAGCAGGATCTGCGTCCCTTCGACGTTCGTCGTCACGAACTCGGAGGCGCCGTCGGCGATCGACTTCTCGACGTGCGACTCGGCCGCCGCGTTGACGATCACGTCGACGCCCTCGACGAGCTCGCGCACGAGCCCGTCGTCGCGGATGTCCCCGTGCACGAACGAGAGCCGCGGGTGCGACATGACGTCCGCGAGGTTCTCGAGGTTTCCGGCGTACGTCAGCGCGTCGAGGGACACGACGTCGTACTCCGTCTCCTCGAGCAGGTGCCGGATCAGGTTCGACGAGATGAACCCGGCGCCGCCGGTGACGAGGACTCTCACGACTGCGGAGCGTATGTCAGAGCCGCAGCGACTGCTGCGTGGAAGACGTGTCGAGCCGATGCTCGACCGTGACGCCGCCGTCGAAGACCTCGGGGTCGAGGAACGCCCGCATCAGGCGTTCGTGGAACCGGTGCCGCAGGATCTGGGCTTC
>DASXTR010000324.1:0-9229 GCA_036505325.1 Gaiellaceae bacterium | reverse complement strand
AAGCGCATGTAAAGGGTTTCAGAAAGCGCTTTCATGGGCTCGGTCGAATAGAGGTTCGAGACATGCCACAAACGGTCGAGTTGCGCGTGCGCCGCGGCGAGCGGCGCGGGGTGCCGGTGGCCGAGCGCGACGACGGCGATTCCCGCCACGAGGTCGAGGTAGCGCTTCCCGTCGGAGTCGACGAGCCACGAGCCCTCGCCCTCGACGAACGTGACGTCGAGACGCGCGTAGGTCGGCAGCAACGGCGCGCTACGCGCTGTAGTTACGGCACTCATGCCGTGACCGCCGTCCTACCGATCTCGGCGGGCACGCCGTCGCGCGCGGCCGCGACGGCGGCGCGCAGCTTCGGGATGATCCCGCCCTCGAGCAACCCGGCGTCGAGCAGGTCGCGCGCGGCGCCGGCGTCGATCGCGTCGACGACCACGCCGTCGAGGATGAGGCCGTCGACATCCGTCAGGAACAGGAGCCGCTGGGCGCCGAGCCCGAGCGCGAGTGCCGCGGCAGCCTCGTCCGCGTTGACGTTCAACGGCCCGACGCCGAGCGGCGCGACCACGGGGATCCTGTGCGCGCGCAGCGCGTCGAGGATGGCGCGCGGCCGCGACGGGAGTGGATCGCCGACGCGACCGAGCGACGCGACCTGCACGGTGTGGAGGCCGATCTCGTCGCCGAAGAGCGGGAGCGCGCGCGGGCCCAGCACGGCGCACAGCGCGCGGTTGACCGCCGCGAGCGACGAGCGCACGACGGCGAGACCGGCCTCGCTCGTCACGCGGCGGCCGGCGACGAACTCGACCGGAATGCCGAAGCGCTCCATCTCTTCGGTGATCTGCGGACCGGCGCCGTGGACGACGACGACGTCGTGCTCCGCTGCGAGCGCGAGCACCGCCTGCGCCGAAGCGTCTGCGACCGCACCGCCGACCTTGACGACGATCACGTCCTGTACTCCGCGTTGATCCGGACGTAGTCGAACGAGAGGTCGCTCGTGAGGTAGCTCGCCGTGCCGTCGCCGAGGCCGAGGTCGAGCTCGATCGTGCACGTCGCGCCGTCGACCGGCGGCTCCGTCCACTGCGGGACGCCGCGCACGAGTACCGGGGTGCCGTTGTAACAGACCGTTACGAGCGCCGGGTCGAGGTGCGCGTAGCCGCCGTTGAAGGGCGCGCTTCCCGCTGCGGCGAGCACGCGGCCCCAGTTGGCGTCGCGGCCGAAGAGCGCCGTCTTGACGAGCGGCGAGGTGGCGATGCGGCGCGCGATCGCCTTCGCCTCCGACGCGTTCGCGGCGCCGCTGACGGCGATCTCGGCGAGCAGTGTCGCGCCCTCCCCGTCGGCGACGATCTGCGCGGCGAGGTCTGCACAGACGGCGTGCAGCACCTCCGCGAATGCGTTGCCGTCACGGGCAACGGGCGCGGCGCCCGACGAGAGCAACACGACCGCGTCGTTCGTCGAGCACTCGCCGTCGACGGAGATCGAGTTGAAGCTCGCCTCGACCGCCGGGCGCAGAAGCTCGATCGCCTCGCCGTCGCCGAGCGGATAATCGGTCGTGACGACGGCGAGCATCGTCGCGAGGTTCGGGTGGATCATCCCGCTGCCCTTCGCCATGCCCCCGACGGTGAAGCCGTCCCGCGCGGCGACCACCTGCTTCGGATGCGTGTCGGTGGTCAGGATCGCCTCGGCCGCGTCGGCGCCGCCGTCCGGCGAGAGCGCGGCGGCCGCGTCGACGAGCCCCCCGCGCATGCGGTCGAGCGGGAGCGGCGCGCCGATCACGCCGGTCGACAGGACGAGCACCTCCTCCACGTCGAGGTCGAGCAGGCGTGCCGCCTCCGCCGCCGTCGCGAGCGCGTCGATCTCGCCGCGCTCGCCGGTGGCCGCGTTCGCGACGCCGGAGTTGATCACGATCGCCTGCGGCTGCGCGAGCTCGAGGTGCGCCTTCGAAACGATCACCGGCGCGGCCTGCACGCGGTTCTGCGTCCAGAGCGCAGCGCCGGTCGCCCTTGGGAGCGAGCGCACGAGCGCGAGGTCCTTGCCTTCGCGGCGGATTCCGGCGCGGACGCCCGACGCGACGAAGCCGGCGGGAGCGGTGACGCTCACACCGGCACCCCGGTGAGCCGCAGGCCGGCCGTCTCGTCCAGGCCGAGCGCGAGGTTCGCGTTCTGGACGGCCTGGCCGGCGGCGCCCTTGCCGAGGTTGTCGAGCGCGCAGACGACGATCGAGGTGCCGGTCGCGCCGTCCTCGAAGAGCCCGATCTCGGCGGTGTCCGTCGCGTGCACGCGCGCCAGCTCTGGCGTTGTCCCATCCGGCAACACGCGCACCACGCGCGAATCGGCGTACGCCTCCTCGAGCAGGGCGCGAAGATCGGCGTCCGAGCGCACGTAGCACGTGGCGAGCAGTCCGCGGCGCACCGGGAGGAGATGCGGTACGAAGCAGACCGGGAAGCCGAGTTGCTGCGCGATCTCCGGTGCGTGCCGGTGCGCGCCGACAGCGTACGGCGAGATGTTCTCCAGCACGAAGCCCGCGTGCGAGCTCGGCTTCAGCGCCTTCCCGGCGCCGGAGACGCCCGACTTGGCGTCGATCACCGCGGACGCGATCGCACCCGCGAGCGGGCCGAGAGCGAGCAGGGCGGCGGTCGCGTAGCAGCCGGGATTCGCGACCAGCCGTCCCTGCGGCGGGAAGAGCTCCGGGAGCCCGTAGCTCCACGGGCCGGGCGCGACGCCGTACCACTCCGTCGCCGCCGCGCCGTCGCGCAGCCGGTGGGCGCCGGAAAGGTCGACGACGACCGCGTCCGCGGGCGGCGCGAACGCCGCCGCCTCCTCGTGGCCGAGACAGAGGAACAGCACGTCGGCCCCGCTCGCGGCGGCCTCGGCGTTGGTCGTGAACGCCGGCAGATCGCCGTCGAGACGCGGGTCGAGCGCCCACGCCGGCTTGCCGGCGAGCGAGTCGGAGCCGAGCGCGACGGGATCGAGGCCGGGGTGCGCCAGCACCCGGTCGAGGGTCTCCTGGCCGGCGTAGCCGGCACAGCCGAGGATTGCGGTCGTCGCCATTTTGCGTATTATGCATGAGAGATGAGTTCTATGCAATCGCACCTGGTGCTGGAAGACGGAAGCGTCTTCGAGGGCGTGAGCGTCGGCGGGCCGGGCATGGCCGCCGGGGAGGCGTGCTTCACGACCGCGATGACCGGCTACGAGGAGGCGGTCACGGATCCGAGCTACGTGGCGCAGGTGCTCTGCTTCGCATACCCGCTCGTCGGCACGTACGGCGTCGACGACGCTCGGATGGAATCCGTGCGCGTCCAGTGCGAGGGCGTCGTCATGCACGATGCCCGCCCGGTGTGGGCGGCCTGGCTGCGCGACCGCGGGATCGTCGCCCTCTCGGGTATCGACACGCGCGCGCTCGTGCGCCGGATCCGGAGCGGCGGCGTCCTCCGCTGCGCGCTCGGGGACGCGCCGGTCGAGGCCCTCCACGCGCGCGCGCTCGCGGAGCCGCCGATCGACGGGCGCCCGCTCACCCGCACGCTCGGCACACGCGAGCCGTACTCCGTCGGCGCAGGCCCGCGCGTCGTCGTGCTCGATCTCGGCACGAAGCGGTCGATCCCGCACAGGCTGGCGGAGACCGGCGTCGAGGCCTTCGTCGTTCCGGGCTGGTGGGACGCGGACGCGATCATGGAGGCCGACCCGGCCGCGGTGCTGATCTCGAACGGGCCCGGCGACCCGACGGTGTTCGCCGCCGCGATCGACACGATCCGGGAGCTGCTCGGCCGCGTGCCCGTGTTCGGGATCTGCCTCGGGCACCAGCTCCTCGGGCTCGCGCTCGGCTACGAGACGATCAAGCTGCCGTTCGGCCACCGCGGCGCGAATCACCCGGTGCGGGACCTGGCGACGGGGCGCGTCCTCGTCACCGTGCAGAACCACGGCTACGCGGTCGTCGCCGACGAAGACGCGTCGCACGTCTCGCTGAACGACGGCACGTGCGAGGGGCTCGTCGGGGACGGCTTCGCGAGCGTGCAGTTCCATCCCGAGGCCTCGCCCGGGCCGCTCGACGCCCTTCCCTTCTTCGACCGGCTGGCCGCAGCGTGCCGAAGCGCACCGACCTTCGCACACTCCTGATCCTCGGCTCCGGCCCGATCCGCATCGGGCAGGCGTGCGAGTTCGACTACTCCGGCGCCCAGGCGTGCCGCGTGCTGCGGCGCGAGGGCTACCGCGTGGTGCTCGTCAACTCGAACCCCGCGACGATCATGACCGACCCCGAATGGGCCGACGCGACCTACCTCGAGCCGCTCGACGCCGAGACCGTCATCGAGGTGATCGCACGCGAACGGCCCGACGCGATCCTCCCCACGCTCGGCGGGCAGACGGCGCTCAACCTCGCGGTCGAGCTGGCGCCGACCGGAATCGAGCTGATCGGCGCCGACCTCGACGCGATTCGCCGCGCCGAGGACCGTGAGCTCTTCCGCGCGACGGTCGAGGGTGTCGGCCTGCCGGTGCCGCGCTCGGTCGTCGCGCACGCACCGGTCGACTTCCCCGTGCCTGCGATCGTGCGCCCGGCGTTCACGCTGGGCGGCACCGGAGGCGCGGTTGCCCGTACACCGGACGAGCTGCGGCGCGCGATCGAGCACGGGGTCGCCGCCAGCCCCGTCGGTCAGGTGCTGGTCGAGGAGTTCCTCGCGGGCTGGCAGGAGCACGAGCTCGAGGTGATGTGCGACGCGCGCGGCAACGCGGTCGTCGTGTGCTCGATCGAGAACCTCGACCCGATGGGCGTCCACACCGGCGACTCGTGGACCGTCGCGCCGCAGCAGACGCTCGACGACGCGTCGTACCAGCGCCTGCGCGAGGCGGCATTCGCGACCGCCCGCGCGGTCGGCGTCGCGACCGGCGGCGCGAACGTGCAGTTCGCGGTCGATCCTGCGACGAACGACTTCCGCGTGATCGAGATGAACCCGCGCGTTTCGCGCTCGTCGGCGCTCGCCTCGAAGGCGACCGGGTTCCCGATCGCGAAGCTCGCCGCGCTGCTCGCGGTCGGCTACACGCTCGACGAGCTGCCGAACGACATCACGGGCAAGACGACGGCGGCGTTCGAGCCGGCGCTCGACTACGTCGCGGTGAAGGCGCCGCGGTTCGACTTCGAGAAGTTCCCGGACGCCGCGCGGAAGCTCGGCGCGGAGATGCAGGCGGTCGGCGAGTCGCTCGGCCTCGGGCGCACGTTCGCGGAGGCGTTCCAGAAGGCGTTCGACGGCCGCGAGTCGCAAGCCCTCCCGCCCGACCTCGCTAGTGACAAGTTGTCACAAGCGTTGAACGGCCCCGATGTGCGGCCCGACCGGTGGGATCTGCTGCTGGAGGCGGCGCGCCGCGGCCTCGAGCTGCCGGGGATCCACCCGTACTTCGCCGACCGGCTTCGGGAGGTCGTTCGTGCTCCGGTGCACAAGCACCGGGTGCGGCTCGCGGTCGACTCGTGCGCCGGGGAGTTCGACGCGCGGACGCCCTACTACTACCTCGCGCCGGGGACCGTCGACGAAGGGCCGCCGCCGTCGGGCCGCGCGGTGATCGTGCTCGGCAGCGGGCCGAACCGGATCGGGCAGGGGATCGAGTTCGACTACTGCTGCGTGCACGCCGCGCAGGCGTTGCGGAAGCTCGGGTACGAGGCGGTGCTCGTCAATTCGAACCCCGAGACGGTGTCGACCGACTACGACACCTCCGACCGCCTGTACCTCGAGCCGCTGACCGAGGAGACGGTGCTGGACGTGTGCGCCCTCGAGCAGCCGGTCGGCGTCGCGGTCTCGTTCGGCGGGCAGACGCCGCTGAGGCTCGCGCCCGCGCTCGCGCGCGCCGGCGTCCCGCTGCTCGGCGACCCGCTCGACGCGATCGACGCCGCCGAGGACCGCGTGCGGTTCGCGCGCCTCGCCGGCGAGCGCGCGCCGGCATGGGGCGCGGCCGCGGACAGCGACGAGGCCGCCGCGGTCGCCGACCGGATCGGCTACCCCGTCCTCGTGCGGCCGCATCACGTGCTCGGCGGCCGCGGCATGCACGTCGCGCGCGCGGCGGACGAGCTCCGCGTCGACGGCGCGTGTCTCGTCGATCGTTTCCTCGAGGGCGCGACGGAGCTCGACGTCGACGCGCTCTGCGACGGCGAGGACGCGTGGGTGGCGGCGATCCTCGAGCACGTCGAGCCGGCGGGCGTCCACTCCGGCGACTCCGCCTGCGTCTTCCCCGGCCCGTCGGTCACGGCCGCGCTCGAGAGCGAGATCCGCGCGCTCGCGACTGAGATCGCGCGCGGCCTCGGCGCGCGCGGCCTCCTGAACCTCCAGCTCGTCCTGCACGACGGCAAGCTCTGGGTGCTCGAGGCGAACCCGCGCGCGTCGCGCACTGTTCCGTTCGCGGCGAAGGCGACCGGCATCCCGCTCGTCGAGCACGCGGTGCGGCTGCTGCTCGGCGACACACTCGCCGACCTCTCGTTGCCCGAGAAGGCAACGCCGAGCCGCGCGTGGGCCAAGGAGGCGGTCTTCCCCGCGGACCGCTTCCCCGGCGCCGACGCACGCGGCCCCGAGATGCGGTCGACGGGGGAGGTGATGGCGAGCGCCCCGACGGCGCGCGCGGCGTACGCGCGTGCCTTGCGCGCGGCCGGGCGCGGGCGCCGCGGCGGCCGCATCGCGGCGCCGCTGCAGGGCTAACGCAGGAGCGAAGCCGCGTGCCGGTGGCGCAGCACCGCACGCAGGATGTGCTCGGGCCGCAGCTCCGCGGCGCCGTCTGCGACGCACTCCTGCAGCGACTGCTCGAGTGCGTGCCGCGCGGCGCGCGAGATCCCGCCCGCCCCACCGCGCGACACCGGCAGCTTCGCGGCCGCTGCCCGTGCCTGCTCGAGCGAGACGTCGGGCGCGTGGCCGGCGGTGACGAGCGCGAGCAGCAGGTGCTCGACGCCGACTGCCGAGCATCCGAGCTGCTCCGCCTCGGCGCGTGCGAGCGCGACCACACGCCGCGCCTCGCCGGTCACGATCACGCGGCCCGGGCGCGGCCCGTCGGTTCCGAGGCGCGCGTACCGCTTGTGCACCGCCTGCTTCGTGCGCCCGAGCGCACGGCCGATGCGCGACCACGACCACCCGCGGCGCAGCGCGTTCTCCACCTGGAACTCCTCGAGCTCGTCGACCCGTTGCCGCAACTCGGCGAGTGCGGCGAGCGACCGCTCGGGCTCCGCGACGTCGGTCGCCGCGCGTGCCAGGTCGACGATGCCGGAAGACCCCGCGTCAACCATCGCTGACGAAACGGGCCGCGCCCGTGACCGGATACGGGCACTCCCCGTTACCTCCATATGCAGCTTCGCAAGGTGATCCAACGCCGTCTGCGGTACACCGGAAGAGGCGTCGACATCGCGTCCGACATCAACGCCACGATCGCCGCAAACGTGAACGAGGGCACCTCCCGCAAGGCGGCAACGACGACCCGAGGAGGACCCGATGGCGAAGCCCAGGCCGAAGGACCGTCGCGACGCCGATGACCTCACGCCGGAGGAGCTCGAGGCGCAGCGCGCCGAGCAGCTTCCCGACCGTGACGTCATGACGACGTTGTCCCCCTACGACCCGCCGATACCGGTCGAGGACACGGACGCCATGTTCCCGATCGACCCGCCGCCGAAGGCGATTTGAACGGAAGGAGGAGAGCAATGAGTGATGAGTATCGGAAGCTGACGCGCGAGGAGCTCAACGAGCTCGCCGGCGAGGAGCTGCCCGAGCGCGCCGCGATGTCGCTGATCAACGCGAACGTCGCCGCTCCCATCAACGCTGCGGTCGCGCTCAACGTGCTGAGCGACAGCTCGGTCGCGTATGCGAACGCCGAGCAAACCGCGCCGATCACGCAGTCGAACTAGAGGAGGTGACTCGTGCCTGAGGAGTATCGGAAGCTGACCCGCGAAGAGCTCAACGAGCTCGCCGGCGAGGAGCTGCCCGAGCGGGCGGCGATGTCGCTCGTGAACGCGAACCTCGCCATTCCCGTGAACGCCGCGATCGCCGCGAATGTGCTGTCCGACAGCTCGGTCGCGTACGCGGACGCGACGCAGCAGACGCCGATCGAGCAGGGCAACCTGACCGGCGGCCTCCCGGGGACTTCGTGATGAGCGACGAGTACAGGAAGCTCACACGCGAGGAGCTCAACGAGCTCGCCGGCGAGGAACTGCCGGAGCGCGCTGCGATGTCGCTGATCAACGCGAACATCGCCGCGCCGATCAACGCCGCGGTGGCGCTCAACGTCGCGAGCGACAACTCGGTCGCGTACGCCAACGCGGAGCAGTACGCGCCGATCGATCAGAGCAACTGAGCACGCAATCACCGGGCGGATGGCCCTTCGGGCCGTCCGCCCGGCACTCGAAGGGGAAACCACCATCTCGACCACGAAGCCGCCGAGCGAGGAGCAGACCGAGGTAGTCCGTCCCGAGCCGGACGAGGCGCCCGTCGACGACTCGCGGCCCCCGCACGTCGCGGACGGCGTCGAGCTGATCGGCGAGTACGAGGGCTCCGGCTTCAGGGAGGCGCCCTACATCGCCCGCCGGAGCGACGGCCAGGTGGTCCAGATGCCGCAGATCCTGTACCTGGTAGCCGAGAGTATCGACGGGCGCCGCGGCTACGCCGAGATCGGCGAGCGCGTCTCCGGGCAGGTCGACCGCGGGCTCGACGCCGAGGGCGTGAAGCTGCTCGTCGAGAAGAAGCTGCGCCCGCTCGGCATCGTCGCGCAGGCGGACGGCTCGGCGCCCGAGCTGCAGAAGCTCGATCCGCTCCTCGCGCTCAAGATGAAGACCGGCGTCGTCCCGGAGCGCGCGGTCGCGGCGATCACGTCGCTGTTCCGCCCGCTCTACTACCCGCCGGTCGTCGCCGCGGTGCTCGCGGCGTTCGTCGCGCTCGACGTGTGGCTCTTCTTCTTCCACGGCGTCGCGCAATCGCTGCGCCAGACGCTGTACGACCCGCTCTTCATCCTGCTGCTGCTCGGCCTCGTGATCGTGAGCGCGGCGTTCCACGAGTGCGGCCACGCGACAGCTTGCGCGTACGGCGGCGCGAAGCCCGGGAAGATGGGCGTCGGCGTCTACATCGTCTGGCCCGCGTTCTACACCGACGTCACCGACGCATATCGGCTCGGCAAAGGCGGCCGCCTGCGAACGGATCTCGGCGGCGTGTACTTCAACTCGATCTTCACGCTCGCGACGTTCGCGGCGTACTTCCTGACCGGCTGGGAGCCGCTGCTGCTCGTGGTGCCGCTCCAGATCA
>DASXTR010000323.1:0-4738 GCA_036505325.1 Gaiellaceae bacterium | reverse complement strand
GGAGGAGCGTGCCATGCCCGTCGCAGTCGAAGCCGAGCCGATCCAGTACGAGGTCGACGGTCACGTCGCCCGTATCTGGCTGAACCGCCCCCACAAGCGCAACTCCGTGAGCCAGCAGCTCCTCCAGGAGCTCGACGAGGCGCGCATTCGCGCAGAGAACGACCCGAACGTCCGCGTGATCGTGATCCGCGGCCGGGAGGGCACGTTCTGCTCGGGCTTCGACCTCGACGAGCTTCAGGGCGACTTCGTCGGCACGACGGGCGCCTACGAGATCGCGCAGCGCTCGGCGCGCATCTGCGACGCGATCTTCCGCTCGCCGAAGCCGTCGGTCAGCGTCCACGAGGGATGGACGACGGCGGGCGGGTTCGAGATCCTCATCAACTGCGACTTCTCGATCGCGGCCGAGGACGCGAAGATCGGCGACTTCCACATGAACCGCGCCCTCTTCGGCGGTGCCGGCCCGATCTACCGCCTGCCGCGGATCATGGGCGAGCGCAAGGCGAAAGAGCTGATGCTGACCGGCAAGCTGCTGAGCGGCCGCGAGGCGTACGAGTGGGGTCTGGTCAACGCCGTCGCGCCTGCGGAGGAGCTCGACGAGTGCGTCGACCGGTTCGTCGCGCAGCTCGCCGACAAGAGCCCGTTCCAGATGGCGCTCACGAAGATGACGCTCAACCGTGGACTCGATGCGGACGTCGACACGCTCATGCTCGTCGAGCGTCTCGCCGTCGGCGTCACGCTCAACTCGAACGACGCCGCCGAAGGCGTGGCCGCGTTCCTCGAGAAGCGCGATCCGGTCTGGACCGGGACCTGATCAGGCCGGCCACGAATCGCGGAGCGACTCGAGCAGCTGCCGCGCGCCCTCGGCGGGCGGCAGCTGCCGCAGCTCCGTCGAGAGCACCTCGACGCTGATCGGGCCGTCGTAGCCGATCGCCTCCAGCACGGCGGCGAACTCGTCGATCGCGAACGTGCCGGCGCCGACCGGGAGCCGGCGAAAGCGCCCCTCGAACACGGGGTCGAGCCCGCTCGGCGACGCGCCGTCGTTCACGTGGACGAGCGCGATTCGGTCGCCGCGGAGCGCCCGCAGGAGCGGCCACGGCGCACCGCCGCGGAAGAAGTGCCACGCGTCGAGGAGTAGACCGCAGCGGCTCCAGCCGACGGCCTCGCACAGGTCGCTTGCGCGCGACAGGCTCCGCAGGTCGCCGTACGCGGTGAACTCGAGCGCCAGCCTCACACCCGCGTCCGCGAGGATCTCGGCCGCGCCGCGCAGGTCGCGGACAGCGTTCGGCGCCGGGCCGTAGAAGGCGGCGATGCACAGCTTGGCGCCGGTCATGGACGCAGTGCGCGCGAGCTGCTCGGCCGCAGTGAGGACGCCGTCCTCGCCGACCGGGAGCACGCCGACGTCCGTGCACCGGAGTCCGCGCGCGCTCAGCAACGTGCCGAGGTCGTCGACCCGGCCGTGCGCGGCCGTCGTGTAGTGGTCGAGCCCGACGGCGGCGAAACCGGCGGCGACGGCGCCGTCGAGCACCGCCTCGAGCGGCCATGCCGGCGACGGCTCCGACACGTCTTCGTCGCCGCCCGGAAACCGAACCCAGTTGACGGCGAGAACCGAGAAGCGCTCGGTCACGCGCTCTGCGCAAGCGGCACCGGCCGGCGTGTGCGGCCGACGCCCGAGCCGAGCGCGACGCCCGTCACGATCAGGGCGAGCCCGCCCAGCTTCGGGAGCGTCGCCTGCTCGCCGAGGAACACGGCGCCGAGTGCGAGCGCGAAGACGGGCGTCATGTAGGTGACGAGCGCCGAGCGCGACGCGCCGTGCGCCGAGACCATCCAGTAGAAGAGCGCGTGGGCGGGCGCCGTGCAGAGGACCCCGAGTGCGATCGCCGCGCCGAACGTCTTCGAGCTCGGAACGTGAGCGGGGAGCGTCGCGACGGCGAAGGGCAGCAGCAGGACGGTCGCCCACGCAAGGCCGGAGGTCGCGATCGCGAGGCTGGAGACCTGCTGGCGCTGCGCGTAGAGCGTCGCGAGCGCGTAGGCCGGCGCCGCCGCCACGACCGACAGCGTCCCCGCCACACCCCACCAGCCGCCCTGCGGATGCACGCCCGCGAGGAGCGCGACGCCGCAGAGGCCGAGCAGCACGCCGGCGAGCCTCATGCCGGTGACGCGCTCGCCCGGGAGGACCTTCGCGGCGATCACGGCGACGAAGATCGGCACCGCGGCGTTGGCGATCGCCGTCACGCCGGCGTCGACGTGCTGCGCGCCCCAACCGACGAGCGTCCACGGAATCGCCGCGCCGAGGAGGCCGAGGACGAGCCCCGCCCGCCACGCTGCGCGGAGCTCCGCCGCCCCGCCGCGTGCGACGCAGTACGCCACGAGCAACGGCGCCGCGAAGAGCAGCCGGATCTCCATCAGCGCCGGCGGCGAGAGGTCGCGGACGCCGACGCGGATGAACAGGTACGACGCCCCCTGCGAGATGCCGAGGAGCAGCAGGGTCGCGACGAACGCGCGGTCCCGGCTCAACCCCACTCGCGCTTGCCGTCGGAGATGCTCGTGTAGCCGGCGGCCAGGTCGCCTCCACCCGGCATGCACCACTGCGCGCCGCCGTCGACGGCGAGGACCGCGCCCGTTGTGAAGCTCGACGCGTCGCTCGCGAAGTAGAGCACCGCCGCTGCGACCTCGTCCGGCTGGCCGGCGCGCCGCAGCGGGAACGTCCGCGCGCGCTCGGCAAAGGCCTCCTGGTTCCAGTGCTTCGCGATGTCGGTCAGGAAGGGCCCGGGCATGACGGCGTTCACGCGCACGGTCGGTCCGAACGCGTCGGCGAATCCGATTGTGAGCGCGTTCAGGCCGGCCTTCGCGGCTGCGTACGGCAGGATGTCGTGCGTCGGGCGGACGCCGCCGATCGAGCTGATGTTGACGATCGATCCGCCGCCGGCCTCGACCATGCGCGCCCCGATGAGCGACGTCAGCCGGAACGGCCCTTTGAGGTTGACGCCGAGCGTCTTGTCCCAGAGCTCCTCCGTGATGCCCTGAGGGTTCGGGTACGTCGGCGCGAGCCCCGCGTTGTTCACGAGGACGTCGACGCGCCCGAACTCGGCGTACGCCGCCTCGACGAGGGCGTCGACCTCGTCCCAGTGCCCCATGTGGCACACGTGCGCGAGCGCGCGCCGGCCCGCGCGGCGAACCTCGTCGGCCGCGTCCTCGCACGCCTCCTGCTTCCGGCTCGACACGACGAGGTCGGCGCCGGCCTGCGCCAGCGCGCGGACGATCGCGCGGCCGAGGCCCCGCGTGCCGCCGGTGACGAGCGCGACGCGCCCCGTCAGATCGAACCGGTCGTGCGGCGGCGGCGCCACCGATTCAGCTCGTTCCTGCTGCATGCCCAACCGCCTCCTTGGCTCGGTACTGACGGTGGCCGCGGTCGTCGACGACTTCCTTGACGGTCCCGCGGTTGACGAGGATGTCCAGGTGGCCGAGCACCTCCCAGATCACGAGGACGGGCTGGCTCTCGGCGGTCTCGTCCGACCACAGCCGGCGCGCGACCTCGAACGCCGTGCTGCAGCCGTCGCGCACGTGCCCCGCGATCAGGTCGAGGCGCTCGGAATGGAACGCGAGCCGCTCCTCGATCAGCGCTCGGTGGTCGTCGATCACCGGCCCGTGCCCGGGGTAGCACCGGCGGATCTCCATCGCCTCGGTCTTGCGCAGGTTGCCGAGGTACTCGAGCAGCGCGCGGCGGCGCTCGTCGCCCGGAAGCTCGGTCGGCATGATCTCCGCGCCGGACGTGATCTCGGCGAGCAGGTGGTCGCCGACGAAGACGTCGTTGGACTCCTCGTCGACGAACAGGGTGTCGGTCGTGCTGTGGCCGGGACGGAAGACGGCGCGCAGCGTGCGGCCGCCGGCGCGGATCGTGTCGCCGTCGGCGAGCACCCGGTCGGTCTCGTAGTCGCTCGAGTCGCGGACGATGTGGTCGAAGAACGGCTCGCTCGCGCGGACGAGGTCCTCCGGCACGCCGTGGACGGCCATCAGCGCCTGTGTGAACCGGCGCTCGGCCCCGGCGCGCTGGTGGTAGTTCAGACCCCACTGCGCGGTCCGGCGGTGCGCCGCGATCTGCGCGCGCGATCGCGCCTTGATCGTCGCGGCAAGGCCGGAATGGTCGAGATGGTGGTGCGTGATCAGCACCAGCTCGATGTCCTCGACCGTGTGGCCGTGGGCGTCGAGCTCCTGCTCCAGCGCGGCCAGCGCCTCGTCGTTCCCCGGCCCCGCGTCGACGAGCGTGAGCGGGTCGCCCGCGAGCAGCCAGAGGTTGACCGAGCCGAGGTAGGGCACCGGCAGCCGGAGCTGCAGGATCTCGCTCATGCGGGGCGCGCGAATTGACACGGAGTGCGCACATCGAGTAGCTTAAGCGAATTCAGTTCAGTAAGCAAACGGAAGAGGCACCAGGGTGACGGTTGCAGATTCATCTTCAGAGCTCCTGTTCCCGACGCGCGAGGAGTGCGTCGTCCCCGATCTCCTGGCGGCGCGCGCCGCCGCCGACCCCGACAAGCTGTTCGTCCTCTTCGAGGACGAGCAGTGGACGCGGGCGCAAGCCGTGCGGGAAGCGTGGCGCGCCGGCAACGGGCTCCAACGCCTCGGCGTCCGGATGGGCGACTACATCTCGTCGTGGATGCCGACCGGGCCGGACGTGCTGCGCACCTGGTTCGGCGCCAACGCCGCGGGGGCCGTCTACGCGCCGCTCAACCTCGCCTCGCGC
>DASXTR010000322.1:0-3171 GCA_036505325.1 Gaiellaceae bacterium | reverse complement strand
GTGTCCCCTCGTGGGTGCGTCTTCAAAACGTCGCGCCGAGACTCGTGCAACCAGGTGATGACGATCAGCTCGTCGCCAGCTTCGATCCGATCGAGCCCGTCTTGGACCGACGGCGCTAGCTCGATCCACGCGTCGGGTGCTTCTTCGCTGCCTTGATTCGGTGCGCTGTTGCGGTCTTTGAGCGGTGATCGAACGATGCCGATTGCGTGCAGCGGGTAGGAGTCGAGGTTGCCCGTCATCTCATTTCAGATTGGATCCTAGGACGAGACCGTGCTCCTGCATGTCGCGCACGACATACGTCACACCAGCTCCGCCGGCAAGCCGAAGTACGGAAACAGCGAGGGCGACGCGAAAGCGGTGACCTCCTTCACGCGCTCGCCCTCGAGCGCGAGCACCTCGATCGATGTCGGGAGGTACACGTCCCGAGGTGCCCTGCGGACGTACCAGCCGACGGCCGGCTGGCCGCCCGCGCGCGTGAGCACGTACCGCAGTGTCGGTTTCCCTGTGGCGACCATGAACGTGATCACGGTGTCGCGCCCGCTGAACCAGTGCGGGAACGGCGGCATCGCGAACGTCACGTCCTCGGCGAGCACCGCGACCATCAGGTCGACGCTGCGGCTCTCCCACGCCTCGACGTAGCGCTGGACGAGCCCGGACAGGCGTTCGTCGCCGAGCGAGCGCAGCGTCGCCTGCTGGCTGCGGTCGGGCAGCGCCTCGTCGACCGTCTTGCGGGCGCGCTGGAGCGCGCTGTTGACCGACGCGGCCGTCGTGTCGAGCGACTGCGCGACCTCGCGCGCCGAGAACCCGAGCACCTCGCGCAGGATCAGCACGGCCCGCTGGCGCGCAGGCAGGTGCTGCAGCGCGGCGATGAACGCGAGCTCGACGCTCTCGCGCTGCTCGTATCGCGCCTCGGGCGCAGCATAGCCGTCGTCGAGCCCGAGGTGCTCGTCCGGGTACGGCTCGATCCAGATCGACTCGACGAGCGGCGTGCCCGGGCCGTCGGCGGGCTGCGACGGCGCGGCGTCGACGAGGCGCAGGGTGCGCTTGGGTCGCTTCGCGAGCGCGTCGAGGCTCGCGTTCGTCGCGATCTTGTAGAGCCACGGCCGCAACGCCCTGCCCGTCTCGAAGCCGCCGAGCCCGCGCCACGCGCGGAGCAGCGTCTCCTGCAGGGCGTCCTCGGCGTCCTGCAGCGAGCCGAGCATGCGGTAGCAGTGCGCGTGGAGCTCGCGGCGGTGCGGCTCGACCAGGTCGCGGAAGGCGTCCTCGTCGCCACGCCGGGCCGCCTCGAGCACGCGCGGGTCGGGTACGTCAGCGACGATCAAGCAGGAAGTCCTCCAGCACCGGCGCCAGCATCTTCATCGAGATGTTGTGGCTCTGCCCTTTGAGGGTGCGCCGTTCGGCGTTCGGCATGCGCTCTGCGAGCGCGTCGGATGCCTTGCGCAGCGAGGCCGGGCTCTTGCCGCCGTCGACGAGGAGCGTCGGCGTCGCGATCGAGGCCCACGGCTCGCGGGCGAGCGGCTTCCCGTGGACGGTATCCCCCATCACCGCGTAGTCGTACGGCAGCGTGTGCGCCACGGCCTCGAGGTTCTTCCAGATCGGCCGCGCGACGCGCAGGACGCCGACGAGCACGCGCGGCGCGCCCATCCCCTGCCGCATGAAGTACCTGACCGTCGCGCTCCGCCGCCCCGATGCGACCAGTTCGTCGAGGCGCTCGCCAAAGTCCGCCGGCGGCAGGTGCCCGCTCGCGTCGACGCTGAACGGCGGCTGGTAGACGACCGCCCGCCGGATCGGGACGCCTGCGGCGGCCGCCCGTAGGGCGAGCACGCCGCCGGACGACATCCCGAACACGTGCGCCGAGCCGCCCGCCGCCTGGACGAGCGCGTCGAGGTCCTCGATCTCCCGCTCAACCGCGTGCTCGGGCGCGTCGCCGCTGTCGCCGCGGCCGCGGCGGTCGTAGGAGATGACGCGGAAGCGCGGCGCGAGCAGCTCTGCGAGCTGCACCCAGCTCTTGTAGCGACGGTAGCTGAACGCGCCGCCGACGAGGATCAGCACCGGCCCGTCGCCGGCGCTGTCGTACACGATTGACGTGCCGTCCTTCGATCGCACTGTCGAGTGGCCGCTCATGCGGCCACCGGACGGTAGGTGAGGTCGACGACTCCGGTCGAGAACGTCCGCGAGTCGACGAGCTCGAGTGATACCGATGCCGTGCCGTTCTCGAACAGCTTCGCGCCGGACCCGACGACGAGCGGATGGACGAGCAGGCGCAGCTCGTCGACGAGGCCGAGCTCGAGCAGCGACCGCACGAGGGTGGCGCTCCCGGACATGCCGATGTTCTTGCCGGGCTTCGCCTTGAGCTCGGTGACGGCCTTGGCGAGGTCGCCCTCGAGCAGGGTCGAGTTCTGCCACTCGACCTTGTCGAGCGTCGTCGAGACGACGTGCTTGGGCGTCGCGTTCATCGGGCCGGCCATCGGACTCTCCGCGGCCGCCTCGGTCGGCCAGAACGCTGCCCACTCCTCGTAGGTGCGGCGCCCGAGCAGGAACGCGTCGCTGGCCGCGATCGCCTCGCCGACCACCGCCCCCATCTCGTCGTTGAAGTAGGGGAAGTGCCAGTTCTGCGGCGCCTCCACGACGCCGTCGAGGGAGATGAAGAATGATGCAGTGAGCCTTCTCATGGGAGCCTCCGTGTAGCGGTGGATTGGGTGTCACCGGTACTACGGACGGTCGCCCCGAAACTCATCGCCCCCCAGTGCGTTGTCCCTCGAGCCGGTAGCGATATGCCCAAAGCGGCTGCCCGTCCAGACTCTTCGCCTTCAACTTGAACACCTGACCCTGCTGCCACATCACACGAACCTCCTCGATTAACCGTCGAATCGAGGAATCACAAACGGCGCCGCGAGCGAGAGCGATGACCACCTCTCTCAACGAGAGGGGGGCGCCTTCCCGGCTCCGCAAGAAGAGGTCGAGCCCGCGAACCCGAGGGCCCGCAGGACTCGGTTCGAATCTAGCAGCGGGATGATGCAGCGGCAGCTACAACTGACTCGATCAGCGCAGCGCGCTCAGACGCCTTTCGAGCTCCGCCCGCTCGACGGCGTTGCTGCTGAGCGCGATCGCCCGCTCGTACGCGCGCGCGGCGCCCGCGGCGTCGCCCGCGCGGCTGAGCAGCTCGGCGTG
>DASXTR010000321.1:0-3591 GCA_036505325.1 Gaiellaceae bacterium | reverse complement strand
GGGGCGGGGAGGACACGTCCTCGCACCTCGCGCTCGTAGAGCGCCGCGAAGTGGGCGACCCGCTCCCGGTCGAGCTCGACGCCGATGCCGGGGCCGGTCGGGATCTCGAGCTCGCAGTCGTGCCACGGCATCAGCCCGCCGACGATCACGTCGTCCTCGAGATTCCAGTAGTAGGTCTGGTTGTCGAGGACGAAGTTCCGGTGAGCCGCGTGCAGCTGCAGCACGGCGGCGGTGGCGACGCCGAGCTCGCCGAACGTGTGCGTGACGACCGGCAACCCGGCGGCCTCGGCCATGAGAGCGGCCGTGCGCGCGCCGGTAATCCCCGCGTCGAACCGCGGGTCGAGCTGGAGCGCGTCGGCAGCCTGCTTCGCGATCGTGTTCAGCGTCCCCTCGACAGTGAGCGAGGCCTCGTGCGCGAGGATCGGCACGCCGACCATCCGCCGCAGGGCGGCCATCTCGTCGAGGTTGCTCGCGGGGGTCGGCTGCTCGACGTATTCGAGGTCGAGCTCGGCGAGGCGCTCGATGGTCGTCCGTGCGGCGGCCGGGCTCCAGGCCTGGTTGGCGTCGACCCGAATCCGGGGGCCGTCGCCGACGGCCTGGCGGATCGCACGGATGCGAGCGACGTCGAGGTCCGCGCCGAAGCCGACCTTGACGTAGAGCGTTCGAAAGCCGCGCTCGACCCACGCGACCGCGTCCTCCGCCATCTGCGCCGGCCCCGCAGGCGGGACGTCGCCGTAGAACGGAGAGCGCGTTCTCCAGGCGCCGCCCCAGAGGCGGTGCAGGGGCTGCTCGACCGCCCGGCCGACGAGATCCCAGAGCGCCGTGTCCACGCCGCTGATCGCCCACGACAGTCCCTGCGTGCCGAGATGCGCCATTCCCGTCTCGGCGTAGATCCGACGTCGGACGATGTCGTGCTCGAACGGATCGGCGCCGATGAGCAGATCGCGGACCGCGTCGATCATCGCGACCGTCACCTCCGGCCGCCCCGCGTAGACGGCCGGCGACTCGCCGAGCCCGACGAGGCCGGTGTCGGCCTCGAGCTCGACGAGGACCGCGATCTGCGGCGTCGAGCCCTGGTAGCCCCGGCGCCAGCTCGAGCGGAACTCCCGCTTCTGCGGCACCGCGACGATGGTGGTGCGGACATCGACGATCTTCATCTGATCCTCGTGAAGCGGCGCGGAGGGCCGGGATCGACCGCGACTTCGAGCTCGGCGAGCGCGCCGTCCACGGTCATGGCCATGTTCGCAGCGCCGTCGACCGGCAGGTCGCCGTAGCTCTCGTTGACGGCGGCGCAGAGCTCGGCGAGCGTTCGCGACCCGACGAGCGCTTCGCGGACGAGGGCCGACAGCCGGTGTGCCGCCGCTCGGCTCTCGGCGAGGAACCGCCCCGCGTCGTCGCCCTCCAGCGGCGGCTCGTGGCCGGAAAGGATGAGGTTCGGACCGAGTGCCTCCAGCCGCGCGATCGTCTCGAGGTACACGGCCGGCGGCGCGTACATCGGCGGGTACATCAGACCTCCTTCGATGAACGGAATGCCGCGTCCCATCGCGGCGTCGCCGATCAGCGCCGCGGACTCGTCCGGCAGCCACGCGACGACGCTGCCCGGGCTGTGGCCCGGCATGTGCAGGATCTGCGCGTGGCGGCCTCCGAGGTCGAGGTCCATGTCCGAGGCAAGCGCGCGGTCGAGGCGCACGGGCCGGCCGAGCCGGCCGCGCATCGCCTCGACGCGCTCGGGTGGGGGTCCGACGCCGTCGCTCGCGGCGAAGGCGAGGTAGCGCTCCGCGAGCGCGACCTCCGGATCCGCGAGCTGGTCGCGGTCGAGCTCGTGGCCCCAGACCTCGAGCTGCGGCAACGCGTCGCGCAGAACCGACGCACCGCCGCGATGGTCGGCGTCGGGATGCGTGAGCAGGAGCACGACCGGCCGCGCGTGCCAGCCGAGCGCCGAGAGCAGCGGGTGCAGGCCGCGCTCGGGACTCTCCGGCAGACCGGCGTCGACGACCAGCGTCCGTTCCTCGCCGACGACGACGTACTGGCACAGGCGCCGGCGCCCGTCGGGTTCCTCGAGCCGGTAGAGGCCCGGCCGGACCTCGACGATCGTCACGCGAGCGCCTCCAGCAGGGAGGCGAGATCGTCGCGCGCGACCGGGCGCGGACGAATCAGCGCCTCGAGCTCCGCGACGTCGAGCTGCTCGAGCAGCCGGTAGCGGTAGACCATCGGCGTCGCGTGAGGAAGCGGCACGAGGAGCTCCTCGAGCGAGCGCACGAATTCGCTCGTGCCCGCGCCGGCGACGCGCTCGTCGACTGCGGCCGCCGCCAGCGCGACGAGGCCGAACGAGCCTCTGCCCCAGACGGCGATCTGCGCGCGGTCGACCTGCTGTCCGACGACCGCGCGGCGCCAGATCGTCTCGACCGCGCGTCGCGTGTCCCAGATGCGCTGGTTGAGCAGGTCGCGGTCGAGCATGAACGCCGTGGTTGCGGTCTCCCATTCCGCGCACGCCGATTCGCCGGTACCGCGGAGGTCGGGCGCGAGCAGCGCGCAGCCCGCCGCGCGGGCGACCGCCGCCTCGGGAGAGTCGAGCGCCGCGGCCTTGCCTCCCGCGTCGAGCAGCACGACCACCGGCGGGGCGTCGTCGTCCCAGGCATCCGGCAGGACGAGGACCGCGTCGAGCCGCACCCCCGGCTCGCTCGCGAACGAGAGGCGTTCGGCGTACCCGCCGTCGTACGGCACGCGATTCTCAACGATCGTCGCTATCGGCCCAGGCTCCGGAAACGGCCCGAACACATCCGGCGTGGCGGGACGGCGCGCGGTCCGAAGCTCCGTCGCCCTCGCGCGCGCGAGCTCGAGCAGCGGCAGGTTCGAGTCGACGTTCTCCTCCAGGCATTCGCCCTCGAGACGCGCGCCGCGCACGAAGTCCTGCCGCGCCGCCGGGTCGTCGATGTACGTCGTCCGGTACGGCGCGTCGAGCAGCGGCTCGTCCGCGCGCTCGGCCGGCAGCGCACCCACCACTCCGGAGTGAGGGGCAGCTAGGCGGCGGCAGAGCCAGTCGACGGCGACAGCACGCGCTTCTGGGCGTAGTCCATGGCCGCCGCTCACCTCCACGTAATCGAACGCGTCGGCCGGGTAGAGCTCCCGCAGCTCGGCGGCCACCCGGCGCGCGCCCTCGATCGGGAACGGCGGATCGTCGACCGCGTTCACCTGGAGCAGCGCGCGCGGCGCGGCGAGCGCCATGATCTCGGCGATCGAGCCGATCGCAGCCAGGCCCGGCAGCTGGTTGCAGAGGCAGACGGCCCCGTCCCAGCCGGTGCCGCGCGCCGCCCGGATCTGCCCTCGGTGGGTGTTGACGATGCATACGATCGCCGCCGCCTGCACGCGCTCGTCGAGCGTCGCCGTGAAGATGCTCGACCAGCCGCCTCCCGAGGCGCCGAGCAGGCCGAGCCTCGACGCGTCGATCTCCTCGCGCTCGGCGAGCACGTCGAGCGCGCGCCGGCTGTCGGCGACCATCGCGGCCAGGGTCGTGAAGCCGACGAGCAGCGTCCCGAGCTGGCCGTGCTGGTGCCAGCCGACGCGCCGCTCGCCCTGCCCGAGCGTGTCGTA
>DASXTR010000320.1:0-12781 GCA_036505325.1 Gaiellaceae bacterium | reverse complement strand
CCGGGCCGCATCGTCGTCGTCGACGAGGCGTTCATGGACTTCGCGCGAACCAGTCGCCACAGCCTCCTCGAGCGCCGCGACCTCACCGCCGCCGGCTACGTCGTCGTGCGCTCGTTCACGAAGCTCTGGGGCCTCGCCGGCCTCCGCGCCGGCTTCCTCACCGCCGACGACCATTTGGTCGCGCGCCTCGCCGCAAACCGTCAGCCGTGGAGCGTCAACGCAATCGCCTGCGCGGCGATCAAGGTCTGCGCGAACGACCGCACGACACGCAAGCAGGTGTCGCGTGAGGTGTCCGCGGCGCGCACGGCACTGCACCATGAGCTCGGCGCCTTGCCAGACATCCGGGTCTGGCCGTCGGACGTGAATTTCCTGCTCGTCAAGGTGCCGGACGGCACCCGCATCGCTGCCGCGCTCTTCGCTCGCGGCTTCGCGGTGCGACCCGCAAGCAGCTTCCCCGGTCTGAGCACGGATCATCTGCGGATCACGATCCGAACTCCCGAAGAGAACACAGAGCTCGTCGCGGCGCTCTCCGACGTGCTCGCCACATCCGCTGCTGACGCGAGCTGAGACCGAAACGTCTCGCGCACCAGCATCAGGGCGGCTCTGAGCACACTGGCCAAGTGGGGCGCTGAGGAAGGCTTGAAAGCTGTCCGGTTAGGGTCGGAGCGATCAGCGAACCGTGTCCGCGAGATCGACGGGCCGGCCGCACTCCGCGGAGGCCTCCATCGCCAGGCTGACTCGCACCGCCTCCGTCCCGTCCTCGGCGGTGCAGAGGGGATCGGCGTCGCCACGGGCGACCGCGACGAAGTGGTCGGCCTCGATCGCGAGCGCGCCACGGACGCGGCCGTGCACCTCGGGCGCGTAGTACACGTCGGCACCACGCATGCCGCTCTCGTTCACGATCACGAGACCGACGTCGCCCTGCGTGACACGGACGAAGCCTCGCTCGCCGATGACGGTCACGCCGGCGATGCCGTAGCCCGTGGTCTCCCCGGGGAGCGACCAGCCGAGCATCGCGGTCCCGTGGGCGCCCGACGTGAAGCGGATAACCGCCGAGTAGAGGTCAGCGAGCTCGTATCCGTGCGCACGTAGGACGCCCTCGCTCCGCTCCGCGTAGACGCGTTCGACGTCGCCGGCGTACCAGCGCGCGAGGTCGAACTCGTGGACGCCGTAGTAGAGCGGGATGCTCGTGCGGCCGCGTAACACCTCTTGGTCGGCGACGAGCCCGATCCGCTCGTGCCGGACCGCCTGCACGTCCCCGAGCTCTCCCTCCTCGATCGCCCTCCGCGCGGCTGCGTAGCGCGGCTCGAAGCGGAGGATGTGTCCCGCGAGCACAGGCACACCGCGTCCGCGAGCACGGTCGCGAATTCGCTCGGCGTTCTCGGCCGAATGCGCCAGCGGCTTCTCGACCATCAGCGGCTTGCCGGCGTCGATCGCTGCGAGCGCCGGTTCGACGTGAAGGTGCTCGGGCGTGCACACCGCGACGGCCGCCACCTCGAGATCGGACGCTGCCTCGAGCGGGTCGGCGACGAAACGGGCGCCGTAACGTTCCGCAGTCTCGCGGCCGACGTCCTCGCGCACGTCGCACACGACGCGCAGGTGGGCGCCCGGATGCTCGGCGAGCACGCGCGCCCAGCGCGAGCCCATGAACCCGAGACCGATGACGGCGAGCGGGACGCGCGTCACGCCGCCTCGGTCCCCATCCGGGCGGGCACCTGCTCCGCGTAGTGGCAGGCTGACTGCCGCCCGGGCACGACCTCGCGCAGCGGCGGCGGCTCGACCCGGCAGAGGTCGGTGGCGAGCGGGCAGCGTGGGTGGAACTTGCAGCCCGGCGGGGGTTCGCTCGGGTTCGGCGGCTCGCCGGGAAGCCGGATCCGGCTGCCGCGGCGCTCGAGCGACGGCACGGCCGAGATGAGCGCCGCCGTGTACGGGTGGAGCGGCTGCGCGTAGAGCTCACCCGCCGGCGCGAGCTCGACGATCTCGCCGAGGTACATGACAGCGATCCGGTGGCTCATGTACTTCACGACGCCGAGGTCGTGCGAGATGAAGAGATACGTCAGGTCGTGCGCACGCTGGAGGTCGTCGAAGAGGTTGAGGATCTGTGCGCGCACAGATGCATCGAGCGACGACACAGCCTCGTCGGCGACGACGAGCGCGGGGCGCACGGCGAGCGCGCGGGCGATGCCGACGCGCTGGCGCTGGCCCCCGCTCAGCTCGTGAGGGAGCTTGCGCGCGACGTCGTCCTTCAGGCCCACGTCGCGGAGGAGCTGCCGCACGCGGTCGGGAATCTCCGCGCGCGCGGTACCGTGGATCGCAAGCGGATCGGCGAGAATCTTCTGAACGCGCATGCGTGGCGGCAGAGATGCGTACGGATCCTGGAAGACGATCTGTGCGCGCCGCCGCAGCCGCTTGGCATCTCGCGCCGCGAGCGGCATGCCGTCGAAGAGAATCTCGCCGCTCGTCGGCGGCTCGAGGAGGAGCAGCGTACGGGCGAGCGTCGACTTACCGCAGCCGCTCTCGCCGACGACGCCCAGCGTCTCGCCACGGCGCACGTCGAGCGAGACGCCGTCGACGGCACGGACGGCACCGTAGTGCTTGTGCAGGTCGCGCAGCTCGAGCAGCGTCATCGCGCGACCGCCTCCGTCCGCTCGGGCGACCACAAATGGCAGGCGGCGGTGCGGTCGGCGCCGATGACGAATTGCTCCGGATCGACGTCGCCGCAGACCTCCATCACGAACGGGCAGCGCGGCGCAAACGGGCAGCCGCGCGGCGGGTCGGCCGGGTCGGGAAGCTCGCCCGGGATCGGCTCCAGCCGCGTGCCGCGGGGAACGTCCACGTGCGGAAGCGCGTTCAAGAGCGCTTGGGTATACGGGTGCTTCGGGTCGTTGACGACGGCGTCGACCGGTCCGTACTCCGCGATGCGGCCCGCGTACATGACGAGCACGACGTCGGCGTACTCGGCGACGAGCGCGATGTCGTGTGTGATGAGGACGAGACTCGTCTGCGAGCGGCGTGTGATCTCGCGCAGCTGCTCGAGGATCTGCGCCTGCGTCGTGACGTCCAGCGCGGTCGTCGGCTCGTCGGCGAGCAGCAGGTCGGGTTCGCGCGCCATCGCCATCGCGATCATCACGCGCTGGTTCATTCCGCCGGAGAGCTGGAACGGATAGCGGCGGAGCACGCGATCGGGGTCGCCGATGCCGACTTCCGCGAGCGCTGCTCGTGCGCGCCGGCGCGCCTCCCCCGGCGAGAGCCCGAGCTGCTCGCGCAGCGTCTCGGCGAGCTGGAAGCCGATCGTCAGCACCGGATTGAGGGACGACGACGGGTTCTGGAAGATCATCGCGATCCGCCGGCCGCGGAGCGCCGCCATCTCCCTGTTGGCCAAACGGACAACATCGCGTCCGTCGAACACGATCGACCCTGCCGTCACACGGCCGGGACTGTCGAGGAGCTGGGCGATGGCGAGCGCGGTGACCGACTTCCCGGAGCCGCTCTCGCCGACGACGCCGAGCGTCTGACCCCGCGCGACGTCGAAGTCGACGCCGCGCACGGCGTGGACGACGCGCTCGCCGAGCGGGAAGTCGACAACGAGCCCGCGGACGCGGAGCAGGGGCTGCGGGCCGTCCTCGTCGTCGCGGCGCCACTCGGGGAGCCGCAGCACCTGCCGGCGGTACGCGCCCTTCGCGAGTTTCGGGTCGAGCGCGCTCCCGAGACCGTCGGCCAGCAGGTTGATGCTGAGCACGGTGAACATGATCGCCAGACCGGGCAGCACGGGCAGCCACGGCGTGAGCACCATGTACTGGCGGCCGTCGGCGAGGATCGAGCCCCACGAGGGTGTCGGCGGCGTGATCCCGAGGCCGAAGAAGCTGAGCGTCGACTCGATGATGATGAGGAAGCCGAGGTCGAGCAGCATGATCACCGGCACGACCTGCCACGCCGACGGCAGCACGTAGCGAATCAGGATCCGCCACGAGCCCGCGCCCATCGCGCGCGCCGCCAGCACGTATTCCTTCTCGCGCTCGGCGAGCACGCGGCTGCGAACGACGCGCGCGTACACGATCCAGCCCGGGATCCCGAGCACGAGGATCAGGTGGATCGGCTTGCGGTCGGAGATGACGCCGAGGACCGCGATCGCGAGCAGGATGAACGGGAACGCGAGCTGGACGTCGCCGATGCGCATCAGCACGGTGTCGACCCAACCGCGGAAGAACCCGGCAATTGCGCCGGTGACGAGCCCGAGCAGCGCGCCGATCAGCGCGGCGGCAGCGCTGATCTCGAGCGACGTACGTGCGCCGAACGCGAGCCGGCTTGCGATGTCGCGCCCCACTCCGTCGGTGCCGAGGATGTGGTCGCTGCTGCCGCCTGCCCAGATTGGCGGTGCGAGCGTGTGCTCGATGTCCTGCTCGAGCGGGTCGTGCGGCGCGACGATGCCCGCGAAGACCGCGACGAAGAGCAGGGCGAGCACGCCGATGAGACCGAGCAGCGCCATCTTGCGCCGCGCGAGCCGGCGCAGCGTGAGCCGTCCCGCCGGCCGTGCACCGGCGACGAGATCCTCCGTGCGCTGGACGAGGTCGCTAGCGGGCTCCACGGCGTATCCGCGGGTCGAGGAACGAGTACGCGACGTCGACGACGAAGTTGACCAGCACGAACCCCGACGCCGCGACGAGGACGCCTCCCTGGATCATCGGGAAGTTGCGGCTGTTGACGGCGTCGAGCGTCAGCTTGCCGATGCCCGGCCAGTTGAAGACGAACTCGACGACGTACGAGCCCGCGAGGACGAAGCCGGCCTGCAGGCCGATCAGTGTCACGAGCGGCAGCGCCGCCACCTTCAGTCCGTGCACGAGCAGCACGCGGCGCTCCGGAAGACCGCGGGCGCGGGCGGCGCGCACGTGGTCCTCCCCGAGCGTCTCGAGAAACGACTGCCGCACGGTGCGGATGAGCACCGGCGTCAGCATCACGACGAGCGTCGTCACCGGCAGCACGAAGCTCTCCGGGCCGGTCTTGTCGATCGCCGGCAGCCACGGGTGCTGGATCGCGAAGACGAGGACGAGTACGACGGCGAACCAGAAGTTCGGCGTCGACTGCGCAAGCGCGACGTAGACGAGGACGACGCGGTCGACGAGACGGTTTGCGTAGAGCGCGGCGAGGATCCCGAGCGCGAGTGCGAGGAGGGACGCGATCACCATGGTGACGCCGGCGAGCTCGAGCGTGTTCGGCAGCGCGGCGAACACCGCGTCCCGCACCGACTGCTCGCCGTGGAACGATCGACCGAGGTCGCCGTGCAGGAGGTCGACCAGGAAGTCCTTGTACTGGACGAGCAGGGGCTGGTCGGTGCCGAGGCGGTGACGCACCTGCGTGACGATCTCCTCGGGCGTGCCAGGTGGATTGACCAGCCGCGCCGGATCGCCCGCGGCGAGCCGCAGCACGAAGAACGTGAGCGTCGCCGCGCCCCAGACGACGAACAGCATCTGAGCGGCCCGGCGCAGGATCCGGACGGCCATGCCGTGCTAAGCGTACGACCGGGTGCAGGTCTCCGTGAAGGCCTGCACCCGGTCCGCCGGCTACGCGAGGCGCGCCGGGTAGAAGTTCGTCGAGAAGTTCTGCGTCACGCGCAGGCCCTTGAGGCTCTTGCTGTGCCCGACGGTGAAGTCGCTGTAGTAGAGCGGCACGTGCCAGACCTGCTTCCACATGTGTGCCTGGAGCCTCGCGTAGGTCTGCTGCCGCTTGGCCGGGTTCGTGGCCCTCATCCCCGCGTCGAGCAGGTTCGCGATCGTCTTGTCGCCGAAGTACCACGCGAACGCCGGGCTGTAGACCTGGAATGCCGTCATCGGGTCGCCGTTGCTCGACCAGCTCAGGTGGTACATGAGCCCGGTGCCCTTCTTACTGAAGATGTCGTCGATCACGCCGGCGACGTCCGCCGTGCGGACTTTCGGCTTCAGGCCCACCTTGCGCATGTTGTCGACGATGACCTCGACGACCTCGACCGCCCGCGGGAGGAAGCCCTTCGCCACCCACAGCTCGAACTCGGGGCCGCCGTCCGCGAGATTGCCGTTGGCGAGCTCAGCCTTTGCCCGCGCCGGGTTGTACGTGTACTTCGGCGACTGCGCGCGCCAGTAGAGCGTCCCGCTCGGGATGACGCTCTGCGCCGCGCGCGACCGGCCTTTGACGAGGTTGCGCACGAGCGCGTCGCGGTCGATCGACCAATTGACCGCACGCCGGTAGGCGGCGTTCTGCGCCCACAGCGTGGACCGGCCGGGGCGCACCCACAGGTTCACCATCTCGATGCCCGTGCGCGATGCGAGCGCGAGCTTCGACGAGCGGCTGATGATCGGGAGGTGCTCCGGCGGGACGCGGTCGATCGCGTGCGCCTGCCCGGCGAGCAGCGCATTCAGGCGTGTCTGCGGATCCTGCACGTACTCCCACACGAGCTGGGCGATCTGCGCCGGCCGGCGCCAGTACTCGTCGTTCCTCGTCATCGTCTTCTTCGTCGGCTCGTCCTTGACGAGCTTGAACGCGCCGGTGCCGTTCGGCTTCTTCTTGAGCGCCGCCGCGGGGCCCTCGAGGTCGGCCGCCGAGACGATATGCGAGTGTTGCAGGGCCGAGAAGAGCGCGCCGAACGGTTGCTTCGTCGTCAGGCGGACGGTGTTGTCGTCGACGATCTTCACCGTCGTCGGCACCCAGAAGAGCCCCGCGTCGACCGTCTTCTTCTTCGTCGCGCCCGATGCGAGCTCGATCGACGCCTTGACGTCGTTCGCAGTGAAATCCTGGCCGTTGTGGAACCTCACGCCGCTGCGGAGCTTGAACTCCCACGTCCGCCCGTCGACGCGCCGCCACGAGGTCGCAAGCGCCGGCCTCGGGGCGCCGATGTTCCCGGTCGGGAACTCGACGAGGTGGTCGTAGATCTGCTCGTTGATGCGGAACTGGCTCTGGGCGGTGTTCTGGTACGGCTCCCAGTTCGCCCAGAAGTTCTCGGCGATGAGGAAGCGGACGCTGCCGGCCTGGGCGGCCTCCGCGGCCTTTGCCCGGCCCGCGAGCGCGCCGGGCACGGCGGCTGCGATCCCGAGGACGCCGAGCAGCCGCACGAACTCGCGGCGGGTGATCTCGCCGCGCTCGAGCTTTCGCTCGGCAACCTCGAGCAGCTCCTCTTCCCAGTGGTCAAGCTCCATCCCTCACTCCTTCCCAAACTCCTTTCCGCGCCGCCCTTCGGGCGCGCGGGTGCGTTTCAGCTAGTGGAACGTCCGGGACGCGCAAGCGCGCCGGTTCTACCAAGTCCCGGGCGGGCTGTCAATGCGCTATTCGCCACGCATTGACGCATTCGCGGCAACGAGATAGCGTCAGCCGCGTGTCAGGTTCCGTCTCAGTAGATGAAACACCGCCGACCTACTCGATCCGCGCGGTCGACCGCGTCCTCGACGTCCTCGATGTCCTTCGGCGCCACCCGCGGGGCGCGTCGCTGGCCGAGGTCGCGCGGGGTGCGGGGCTCCCGCGCAGCTCGGCGTTTCGCTACCTCGCGACGCTCGAGGCGCGCGGCTATGTCGAGCGCGAGGCGCCGGACGGCGTCTACCGCCTCGGCTCGGCCTTCCCGGCACGAGGTCGCCGGCTGAACCTCGCCACCGTCGCGCGGCCGCTGCTCGAAGAGCTGCGAGATCGGTTCCAGGAGACGATCAACCTCGGCGTGCTCGATGGGAACGCAGTGGCGTATCTCGACATCGTCGAGAGTCCGATGGCGATCCGCTTCGCAGCCCGACCGGGCGACCGCAACGCGATCCACTCGACCGCCCTCGGCAAGGCACTTGCGGCGCAGCTACACGACGACGTCGTCCTGCGGATTCTCGCGGCCGAAGGAATGGCGCCTGTAACGACGAGGACGATCACCGACGCGCAGGAGTATCTGCGCGACCTTGCCGGCGTGCGCCGGCGCGGCTTCGCCCTCGACAGCGGCGAGAACGAGCTCGGGGGCGGGTGCGTGGCCGTCGCGGTTCCGGGCACGGAGGTGCCTGCGGCGATCAGCTTGAGCGCGCCTGCTGGGCGGCTGTCGCCCGAACGCATCGAGGAGGTCGCCGATGGGCTGCGCGAGACAGTGGGACGGCTGGTGACGGCGCTCGATGCCTGAGCTCGCGCGCCTGACGTGGCCCGAGGCGGCGAACGCGCTCGAGCGCACCCGGCTCGCGCTCGTCCCGGTCGGGAGCTGCGAGCAGCACGGGCCGCACCTGACGCTCGACACCGACATCGCGATCGCCACCGCCTTCGCACGCCGCCTGGCGGACGATCTCGGCGAGCTGGCGTTGCTGTGCCCCGCGCTCGGCTACGGACTCTCGGAGCACCACCTCGGCTTCCCGGGCACGCTCACGCTGCGGCCCGACACCTTCGTCGGCTTCATCTCCGACGTCGCCGAGAGCCTCTCGCACTGGGGCGTCCGGCGGGTGGTCGTCGTCAACGGCCACGGCGGGAACATCGACGGCATCCGTCTGGCCGCCCGCGCCGTTCGCCGCGACCAAGGCTCCATCGTCGCGGGCGTGATGTGGTCGCAGCTCGCCGCGGACGAGACCGCGCGCCTCGCGCAGAGCGAGCGGTACGGGCACGCGTGCGAGATCGAAACCTCGGTGGCGATGGTCCTTGCGCCCGACTCGCTGCGCGCCGACCGGATCTCCGAGCCGCAGCCGGCGGGGACTGCGCGGCGGCTCACCGACCCGCCGCGGGCAGTCGTCGACCGTCCCACCTGGTTCGGTGAGTGGACGGAGAACGGGGCGCTGGGCGACCCGCGGCTCGCAAGCGCGGAGATCGGCGCGAGTGTCGTCGACGTTGCGTATCGGCGGGCGCTCGAGTTCGTGCGGCAGTTCGCCGAGGATCCGCTGCCGTGACGCCCGGCACGGCGAAGCGGGTGCGCCTCCTCATCGGCGACGACTGGGTCGAGGGCGGCGCGCGCGAGCCGGCGACTGTGTCGAGCCCGGCCACCGGCGAGGTGGTAGCGCTCGTCGAGCAAGGGAGCCGCGAGGACGTGCAGCGGGCGGTCGAGTCCGCGGGCGCAGCGCTCGCGCCGCTCGCACGCATGACCGCGTTCGAGCGCGCTGCGCTCTGCCACAAGGTCGCCGATGCGCTGCTCGGTAGGAAGGAAGAGATCGCGCGCGACCTCAGCGCCGAGCAGGGCAAGCCGTACCGCACCGAAGCGCTGCCCGAGGTCGAGGTTGCGGCGGACATGTTCCGCGACGCCGCCGAGTGCGGGAAGCGGCTCGACACCCTCGTTCACCAGAGCTCGGACGCGGCGAAGCGGATCCTGACCATCCGCCAGCCGCGAGGCGTCTACGGCGTGATCACACCCTGGAACTTCCCGGTCGCAATCCCGAGCGAGTACCTGTCCGCCGGCCTTGCGACCGGCAACGCGATCGTGTGGAAGCCCTCCGAGTGGACACCGCTCTCGGCTGCGCACCTCGCACAATGCTTTCTCGACGCCGGAGTGCCGCGCGGGACGCTCAACCTCGTGCTCGGCGAGCCGGCGGAGGTCGGCGACGAGGTCGCCGCGAACCCCGGCATCGTCGCCGTCGGGCTCACCGGTAGCAGCCGGACGGGCGAGATAGTGGCCCAGCGTGCAGCCGGCAAGCCGATGTTGCTCGAGCTCGGCGGCAATGGACCGACGATCGTCTTCGACGACGCCGATGTCGAGGCGGCGGTCGCGCGCACGGCCTTCGGCAGCTTCGCGAACGCCGGGCAGATCTGTGACTCGACCGAGCGTATCCTCGTGCAGCGTGGCGTACACGACGACTTCGTCGCCGGCCTGCTCGGGGAGGCGGGAAAGGTGCGACTCGGGTCGCCGTTCGACGAGGCGACGACGATGGGGCCGCTTGCGAACGAGCCGACCGCGTCGAAGATGGACGATCACGTCGCGGATGCCGTTGCGCAGGGCGCGGAGGTGCTCGCAGGCGGTGTGCGCGACGACGGGTTCCCGACGCGTCTCTACTACCAGCCGACGGTGATCGACGGCGTGCCGCCCTCCGCGAAGCTGAACATCGAGGAGACGTTCGGGCCCGTCGCGCCGGTGCTCACGTTCGGCGACGAAGAGGAGGCGCTGGCCTGGGCGAACGCGAGCCCGCTCGGCCTGCTCGGCAGCGTGTTCACGCGCGACATCGGCCGTGCGATGCGCGTCGCGGAGCGACTTCAGACCGGCGCCGTCAATGTGAACGAGACCTCGGCGTACTGGCAGCCGCACACGCCGGTCGGCGGCTTCACCGGCAAGCGCAGCGGCACCGGCCGCATCGGCGGCATGTACACGCTGCTCGAGATGACGCAGGTGAAGATGATCGCGATCGACGTCGGAGACGCGGCGCGATGAGCCTCGTCACCGACACCGCGCAGCTGCGCGAGCGTGCCGAGCGCCGGATCCCCGGCGGCGTCAACTCGAACGTGCGGCTGGACGGCCCGCGCATCTTCTTCGCGCGCGGGAAGGGCGCGTGGCTGTGGGACGTCGACGGGCGCGACTATGTCGACTATCTGCTCGGCCAGGGGCCTGCCTTCCTCGGACACGCGGCGGAGCCGGTTCTCCGCGCGGTGACGGAAGCGTGCGCCAAGGGCAATGTCTACGGCGCGCAGCATCCGCTCGAGGTCGCCGCGGCGGAGCGGCTCTGTGCTGTGCTCGAGTGGCCCGAGATGGTGCGCTTGGGGATGACCGGCACCGAGATGGTGCAGGCGGCCATCAGGCTCGCGCGCGCGGCGACCGGACGGCGCCGGCTCGTGCGCTTCGAGGGCCACTACCACGGGTGGTTGGACAACGTCCTGCTCGCGCCGGAGCCGGGCCCGGCGGCGCCGGCGAGCGCCGGCCAGCCCGCGGAGGCACTCGCCGATTCGATCGTCCTGGCGTGGAACGACCTCGGCGCGCTGACCGAGCTCCTCGACCGGGAGGGCGAGGACGTCTGCGCCGTGCTGATGGAGCCGATGATGCTGAACGCCGGCGCGATTCCGCCGGCGCCGGGTTACCTCGAGGGCGTGAGACGGCTGTGCTCGAGCCACGGGATCCTGCTCGTCTTCGACGAAGTGATCACGGGCTTCCGGCTCGCGCTCGGGGGCGCGACCGCGCGCTTCGGCGTTATCCCCGACCTCGCGGTGTACGGGAAGGCGATGGCCGCCGGCTGGCCCGTGGCCGCGCTCGCGGGCCGCGCGTCGCTGATGGAGCTGTTCGCCACCGGCCGGGTCACACATGCGGGGACGTTCAACGCGAACGTGATGGGCGTCGCCGCGACGCTCGCGACGCTGGACGTGCTCGAGCACGACAGCCCGTACGAGCGGATCGAGCACCTCGGCGCGGAACTCATGACCGGCCTGCGCGAGCTGGCCGCGGAGGCGTCGGTTCCGCTCCGCGTGCGGGGCCTGCCGGCGGCGTTCCACGCGTCGTTCGGGGACGACGGCGACGTGCGCGACTTCCGCGACGTGCAGCTGCTCGACGCGGCGCGGTACCGTCGCCTCGCCGAGGCGCTCGTCGGACAGGGTGTGTGGGTCGCGGCGCGCGGAATCTGGTACGTCTCGGCCGCGCACGGCGAGCGCGAGGTGGAGGTCACGCTCGAGCGGGCGCGGGCCGCGCTCGCCGGCGCATGAGCCGCGCCGGCGTTCTCGGCGTCTGGCACGAGACGAACACGTACTCGGCTCGGCCGACCGCGATCGAGGACTTCCGGGCGCACGAGCTGCTGCGCGGCGACGACATCGTCCGCCGGCACGCCGGCACCGGCAGCGTCGTCGGCGGGATGCTGACCGCGGGCGACCTCGACCTCGTCCCGGTGACGACCGCGGGCGCGTGGCCCGCCGGACGCGTCACGCGCGACGCGCTGGCGACGATCTTCGACGAGCTCGCGACGGAGCTCGCGCGTGCGCGCGCCGAGGCGCTGCTCGTCAACCTGCACGGCGCGATGGTCGGCGAGGGCGCCGACGACGTCGAGCTCGAGACGTTGCGCCTGGTGCGGCGCGTGGCCGGCGACGTGCCGGTCGTCGCTGTCCTCGACCTCCACGGGAATCCGTCACAGGAGATGGTGGAGCTGTGTGACGCGGTGATCGCGTACGACACGTATCCGCACGTCGACATGCGCGAGCGCGGCGAGGAGGCCGCCGGGCTACTGCGCGGGATCCTCGGCGGGCGGAAGCTGCGCGCGCTCGTCGCGAAGACGCCGCTGCTCTCGACGCCGCTGGCGCAGGCCACCGACCAGAGCCCGATGCGCGACCTGCGCGCGCAGGCGGACGCCTCGACGCACGACGGCGTCGTGCGCGTCGCGCTGCTTCCCGGCTTTCCGTACAGCGACGTCGAGCGCGCGGGCTTCAGCGTCATCGTCACATACGAGCCGTGGGCCGAGGACGCGGCACGCGCGGTCGCCTCCGAGCTGACGGACGAGGTCGAGCGTCGCCGCAACGAGTTCGTCGTCGTGCGCGACGATCCCGCGACCGCGGTCGCGCGGGCGCTCGAGGCGCGGGAGCGACCCGTCGTCCTCGCCGACATCGCCGACAACATCGGCGGCGGCTCACCGGGCGACGGTACGGCGCTGCTCGCGGAGCTGCTCCGGCAGGGCGCGACCGGCGCGGTGGTGCCGATCGCGGACGCGGCGGTGGCGCGCGCGGCGGCGCAGGCCGGCGTCGGCTCGGCTCTGGACGCGGAGGTCGGCGGCAAGACGGACGTGCTGCACGGGCCGCCGGTCGGAGTCGCCGGTCGCGTCGTGCGGATCACCGACGGCCGCTACCGAGGCGGCGGCACGTGGATGACCGGCCATGAGTTCTCGATGGGCACGACCGCGGTGATCGAGGTCGACGGCGT
>DASXTR010000319.1:0-9715 GCA_036505325.1 Gaiellaceae bacterium | reverse complement strand
CTCGCGACGTCGTTCGCGCTCGTCACGCATGGGTGGGTCTACGCCGTCGTCCTCGCCGCGCAGCTGCTGCTGCTCCTCGCGGCCGGCGTCGGCGTCGGGATCGCGCGTTACTACGTGCTCGTCTCGTGGGCGACGGTGCAGGCGCTGTGGAACTACCTGCGGCGCGGCGTGCCCGCGACGTGGGAGGCCGCGGAGGGTACGCGGTGAACCGTGCGCTCGACGTCGCGATCGCCGGAGCGGGCCTGGTCGTCTCGAGCCCGGCGCTGGCGCTCGCCGCGCTCGCTGTGAAGCTCGAGGACGGCGGGCCCGTCCTCTACCGCCAGACGCGCGTCGGGAAGGACGGGGCCGACTTCGAGCTCCTGAAGTTGCGGACGATGGTCGTCGGGGCCGAGGCGCTCGGTGCCGGCTACGCGGTGAACCGCGGGGACGCGCGCATCACACGCGCGGGCCGCGCGCTGCGCCGGCTGAGCCTCGACGAGCTGCCGCAGCTCTGGAACGTCGTGCGCGGGGACATGTCCGTCATCGGCCCGCGGCCGACGCTGCGCTACCAGGTCGAGCAGTACGACGATCGGCAGCGGCGCCGCCTCGAGGTGAAGCCGGGCATCACCGGCTGGGCGCAGATCCACGGACGCGCCTCGCTGCCGTGGGCGGAGCGGATCGAGCTCGACGTCTGGTACGTCGAGCACCGCGACTGGAAGACCGACCTGCTGATCCTGCTGCGGACGCCGCGCGCGCTCTTCGGCGGCACGTACAAGGGCGAGACGGGTGGCTGGAAGAAGGCCGGGCACTAGCGCCCTGCTCGGCGCGCTCTGCGCCCTCGTCGTCGTCCTCGGCCTCTGGAACGTCCGCCACTACCCGCCGGGCCACGGCTACGACGCCGCCGACCACATCGCGTACGCGGACGGGCTCGTCCCGGACGGCCACCTCCCCCACGGGACCGGCGAGTACTACACGCCGCCCGGCTACTACGCGATCGCCGGGACGCTCGACTGGGTCGCGCGCAAGGCCGGCGCCGGGGAGCCGCACCGCGCGGCGACGGTGTTCAACGTCCTGCTCCTGCTCGGCACGACGCTGCTCGTCTTCTCCCTCGCGCGTGAGCTCTGGCCCGGTCGCGACCGGCTCGCGCTCGGCGCCGCGGCATTCGTCGCGCTCGTGCCCGTGACGGTGAAGACGGAGGCGATGTTCCACCCGGAGACGCTCTCGCTCTTCCTGTCGACGCTCGCACTGTGGCTGTGCGCGCGAACGTTCGGGGACCGCCGCTATGCGCTCGCGCTCGGGGCCACGCTCGGCGCCGCGCAGCTCGTGCGCGCGTTCGCGCTCTGGACGGTCGCGGCCGTGTGCATCGCGCTGCTCGTCGGACGGCGGTGGCGCGAGCTCGCCGTCGTCGTCGCGCTCGCCGGGCTGATCGCGCTCCCGTGGTACCTCCACCAGCGCTCGGAGTACGGCGGCTCGCCGGTCTTCAACCGGCCGACGGTCGAGAAGCCGCTGTGGAAGCGCCGGCCGGTGGCGTTCTACGTCGACCCCGGCCTACCCGACGTCGTGACCGCCCCCTGGCGGCCGCATTTCCTGAACCGCGCGCTCCCGACGACGTACACCGAGCTCTGGGGCGACTACTTCGGCATCTGGGCCTGGCAGGGTCGCGTCGCCGACCTGCCGCGCGGCGACGCGCGCCGAGAGCTGCAGCTCCAATCGGTCGTCGGCCTCGCGCCCACGGCTCTGGCGGTCGCCGGGTGGCTCATGTTCCTGCTCGCGTCCCTGCGGTCGCCGCCGCGCCTGGCGGCAGCGCTCCTGCCGGCGCTGGGCATCCTCGGCTTCCTCTTCTTCACGGTCTCGTACCCGACGAAGGACGGCGACGTCCTCAAGGCGACCTACATGCTCTCGACCGCCGCCGGCTGGGCGCTCGGGTTCGGCTACGCCCTGGAGCGCCTGCGCGGCCTCGCGTGGCTCGTAGCGGCAGGTGTGCTCACGGCCTGCGCCGTCGCACAGCTTCCGTTCCTCCTCTACGGCTGAGCCGTCGCCTCGGGCCGTGTCCGGACTCCGGAGTGGGGACACGGCCCGAACGGCCACGTCCGGAGTCCGGAGTGGGGACATGGCCGGAAGAGCCAGGTGTTCGTAACGGAACCATCATCGCTGCGCGGTACCCTCTTCGCCCGTGACGGCGGTCCTCTTCACGTGCGCGGGGCAGCGCGTCGACATCGTGACCGCGTTCGGCCGGGCCGGGGCGACGACGATCGCGGTCGACGCGAACGAGCTCGCGCCCGCGCTCTACCACGCGGACCGCCGCGCGCTGGTGCCGCGTGTCGACGAGCCCGGGTACCTGGACGCGCTGCGCGAGCTGATCGCGCTCCACGACGTCCGACTGGTCGTGCCCCTGACAGACCTCGACGGCGCCCTGCTCGCCCGCGCCGATCTGACACCTGCGGTCGCCCTCGTGTCGCCGCCGGACGTGATCGAGGCGGTCGACGACAAGTGGCTGGCGCACGAGCTCTTCGTCGCCCGCGGCATCCCGAGCCCGGACACCTGGCTGCCGACCGACGTGGCCGACGACGTGCCGTTCCCCGTGCTCGTCAAGGCGCGCCGGGGCTTCGGCTCGCGGCACATCTACCGCGCCGAGACGTCGCATCAGCTCGACTTCTTCCTCCACTTCACGCCGGTGCCCTCGATGGTGCAGAAGCTGTGCGCCGGCGAGGAGTTCTCGATCGACATCTTCAGCGACCTCGACGGCCGCTGCCTCGGCGCCGTGCCGCGCACGATGATCGAGTCGAAGGGCGGCGAGTCGATCAAGGGCAAGACGATCAAGGACTGGGACCTGATCGAGTTCGGCGCCTTCGTCGCCGAGACGCTCGGCATCCGCGGGCCCGCGAACATTCAGTGCTTCCGAGACGGAGACGCGAAGTGGGTGACCGACGTCAACCCGCGCTTCGGCGGCGGCTTCCCGCTTCCGACCGCGGCGGGCTCGCGCTACCCGGAGCTCGCGGTCGCCCTCGCGAACGGCGAACGTCCCGACCCGCGGCTCGGCGAGTTCCGCGAAGGGATAGTCATGACGCGGTTCTTCTCGCAGGTCGTCCTCCACGACGTCGGAGGGACCGTCGAGCTGCTCGACGCGCTCGTCGTGCCCGAGGAGGCGTGAGGCGCGCGGTCGCAGGGCTCGCGCTCGCGGCGCTGCTCGCGGGCTGCGGCTGGCAGCTTCGTCCGACCGGATCCGCGCCGACGTCCCCCGGCGACGCTCCGGTAAAGACCGAACCGCGGCTTCGCGACGTGCTCGTCACGGTGCTCGACGGGGACACCGGACGACGACTGGCCGGCGTTCGCGTCGCCGTCGGTCGGAGGTCCGCGCTCACGAACGCGAAGGGCGTCGCGGGCGTGCCGATCCGGCGGCGCGCCGCGCTCGTCACGACAGCGCGGCACCGCGGATACATCCCGCGCGCGGTGCGTCTCTGGTACCGGCAGCACCCGCGCTCGACGATGCGCATCTACCAGCGGTCGCTCCAGTGGCCCGTATACGGCGCGGACGCGGCCCGGACGCAGGCGCAGTCGACGATCCGCGTGCGGCCGCCGTTCAGGGTCGTCTGGAGCCGCGGCATCGGGTCGCTGATCGAGTTCCCGGCCGTCGTCGCCGAAGGGGTTGCCTACATAGGCAACTATCACGGGACGATCTACGCGATCAGCATGCGCAACGGCAAGGTCTCGTGGCGCTACGACCCGCCCGGCGGGAAGATGGCGTCGTCGCCGGCCGTCTACGGCGACGAGCTCGTCGTGCACGGGATGGACGGCGTCGTCCGCGTCCTCGACCGCGACACGGGGAAGCTGAAGCGGCAGCTCGTGATCGGCTCCCCGATCGAATCGTCCCCGGTGATCGCGAACGGGCTCGATCTCTTCGGGACCTGGGACGGCAGGGTGTATGCGCTCGACCTGGAGCGGACCCGTGTCCGGTGGACGTACCGGTCGGGCTGCAAGATCACCTCGAGCGCGGCGCTCGCCGGCGGCTCCATGTACATCGGCGACTACTGCGGCCGCGTCCTCGCGCTCGCGCCGAAGACGGGCAGCGTCCGGTGGAGCCGCGGCGTGAACGGACGTGTCTACGGGACACCGGCGGTCGGCGGCGGGCGCGTCTTCGTCCCGAGCTCGACCGGCGGATCGCTGACCGCCTTCACGACGGGCGGGCGCCGCCTGTGGTCGCGCGGGACGGGCGCCTACGTGTACTCCTCTCCGGCCCTGTCCGGCGGACATGTCTATTTCGGCTCTTACAACGGCCTCCTCTACTGCGTGTCCGCCGCCACCGGCGCAACGAACTGGACGGTCTCGGCCGGCGGCCCGATCTCCGGCGCCGTCACGCTCGTCGGGGGCGTTGCGTACGCCGGCTCGACGCGCGGCCGGATCGTCGGCGCCGACGCGCACACCGGCCGCGTCTTGCTCCGGTTCCCGCACGGCGAGTACGTCCCCGTCTCCGGCTCGGGCCGTCGGCTGCTCCTCCACGGCTACTCCCGGCTGTACGCGGTCGAGGGCCGAGTCGGATGAGGCGCGCGGCGATCGTCGTCGCGGCGCTGCTCGTCGTGCTGGCGCTCGGCGTCGGGGGCGCGTTCGTCGTCCACCGCAAGGAGCAGGCGCGCGACGTGCGCGGCTCGTCGACCGTCGAGTTCGTGCCGCAGCAGCTCGCCCCGACGAGGCCGACCGAGCCGGGCGTTTCGTGGCCGACCTATGGACACGACCCGGAGCGGCTGCGCTTCGCGAACGGGGTCGAGCTCGCGCCGCCGTTCAAGCGCGTGTGGATGTTCCGCGCACAGAGCCTCGTCGAGTTCCCGCCGGTGATCGCGTACGGCCGCCTCTTCTTCGCGAACAACGCCGGCGTCCTCTACGCGATCAGCGCGAAGACCGGCAAGCGCGCGTGGAAGCGCGCGACGAACCGCTGCCAGGCCGCGTCGCCCGCCGTGAACCGCAGGCTCGTCTACTTCGCGCTCCTCAATCGCCCCCCGTGCAACGCGAAGAAGGTGAGGGACGGCGAGCTCGTCGCGCTCTACGCGGGGTCGGGCCGCGTGCGCTGGCGCAAGCGGATCGGCCCGTCGGAGTCGTCGCCGGTCGTGGTCGACGGACGCGTGTTCGTCGGCGACTGGACCGGCCGTGTCTATGCGTTCTCGGCGAACACCGGCAAGCTGCGCTGGTCGTACCAGACCGGCGGCCGCGTCAAGGGTGCGCTCACGTTCTCCGGCGGCCGCATCTACGTCGGCTCGTACGACCACCACGTGTACGCGCTGAACGAGAAGACCGGCAAGGTCGTGTGGAAGGCCGGCGCGCAGCAGCGACTCGGACACCGCGGCGAGTTCTACTCGACGCCGGCGGCGGCCTACGGCCGCGTGTACATCGGATCGACGGACGGCAAGGTGTACTCGTTCGGCGCGGCGACGGGGAAGCTGCGCTGGTCGCAGTCGACGGGCGGCTACGTGTACGCGTCGCCAGCGGTGTGGCGGCAGCGCGTCTACGTGGGGTCGTACTCCGGGCGGTTCTTCTGCTTCGACGCGGCGACGGGCGACGTGAAGTGGAAGTTCAATGCGAACGGGCCGATCTCCGGGTCGCCCACGGTGCTGGCGGGACGCGTCTACTTCTCGACGCTCAAGCGCCGCACGTACTCACTCGACGCGCGCACCGGCCGCGTCGTCTGGACGTTTCCGGACGGAAAGTACTCGCCGGTCGTGGCGGACTTGACGCGGATGTACCTCGTCGGCTACACGCGCCTCTACGGCCTCGACGAGAAGCGGAAGGCCGCGCCGCTGCGGCCGATCACGACCGCGCAGCTGCTGGCGATCCTGCATCGCGCCGGCTTCGCCCGGGCGCGGCTCGGCCACGTGCGCCCGCTGCCGGGCGCGACGCAGGTTATGCGGGGCGTGTTCGCAGCGCGTTACCGCACGATCGAAGCGGCCAAGGCGGCGCCGCCGCTCGCGGGCGGTACGCGAGTCTGCAACGTCGTCGTGGCGGCGCCGCGAGGCGCGCGCCGAAAGCTCGCACGGGTGGTCGCCGCGCTACGCACGGCATGCGTTCCTACTCGTCGGGCTGCGGCAGCGCCCGCCAGGTGACGTAGACGCGGCGTGCGCCCTCGGGACGCTCCGCGGGCGGGCGGCGGAAGCGGTCGATCGTCTCGAGGATCGTGCGCGTGAGCTCCTCGATCTCCTCCGCCGTCGCGTACACCGTCCAGCCGCCGACGAATGCCGCCTCGAGCCACGGCGCTGTGTCGGGCCGCTCGTCGAGGAACGCCCCGAGCGCGCGCTCGTCCCGCTCGAGGAAGACCTCCCGAAGCTGCGCGACCGCGGCCTCGTACTCGGGCTCGTCCGCCGGTGACTCCCTGATCAGCGTCATCCGCTCGTCCTCGCGGCGCCACCACCGCTCGCGGCCCGTCGACCGCCCGGCGTCCTCCTTGATCAGGCCGTGCTTCGCGAGCACTCGGAGGTGGTAGCTCGTCGCGCCGGACGACTCGCCGAGGCGCCGCGCGAGGCCCGAAGCCGTGGCCGGCCCCTCGCGCAAGAGCTCGAGGAGGCGCAGCCGCAGCGGGTGGGCGGCGGCGCGGACGCGAGCGGCGGAGAGCGAACGATCGATCTGCATGCAAAATCTCTTTGCAAACTCCCTTTGCACTCGCTAGGCTAGCGGTCGTGGGCATTCGCATCCTGGACTAAGCACTCGCCGTCCGGCCCGGTACCCTCCGGCGGATGCGGTACCTCGTCAGCGGCGCGGCGGGCTTCATCGGCTCGCACCTCTCCGAGGCGCTGGTCGCGCGCGGCGACGAGGTCGTGGGCCTGGACTGCTTCACGGACTACTACGACCCTGCGCTCAAGGAGGAGAATGCCCGCGGCCTCGAGGTGCGGCGCGTCGACCTCGCGCAGGACGACCTCGACCTGGCCGGCTTCGACGGCGTGTTCCACCTCGCCGGTCAGCCGGGGGTGCGCAGCTTCGGCACCGTGTTCGAGAAGTACCTGCGGCGGAACGTGCTCGCGACGCAGCGCCTGTTCGAAGCAGCCGTCGCGGCCGAGGTGAAGGTCGTCTGGGCGAGCTCCTCCTCCGTCTACGGCGACGCCGAGCGCTACCCGACGCCGGAGGACGTCGACCCGCGGCCGAACAACCCGTACGGGGTCACGAAGCTCGCGTGCGAGCATCTCGCGGACGCGTACGCGCGGAGCTTCGGGCTCGAGGCGGTCGCGCTCCGCTACTTCACGGTGTACGGGCCGCGGCAGCGGCCCGACATGGCCTTCGCCCGCGTCGTCGACGCACTCGCGCGCGGCGAGCGGTTCGAGGTGTACGGCGACGGGACGCAGTCGCGGAGCTTCACGTTCGTCCGCGACGTTGTCGACGCGACGATGCGCGCGCTCGGCGCGCCGCCGGGCGTCTACAACGTGGGCGGCGGCGAGGAGGCGAGCCTGCGCGACGCGCTGGCGCTGCTCGAGGAGATCGCCGGTCGTCCGCTGGACGTCGTGTACGGCCCGCCCGCGACCGGCGACATGATGCGGACACGGGCGGACACGACGCGGTTCGAGGGCGCGACGGGCTGGCGCGCGACGACGCCGCTCCGCGAGGGCCTCGCGGAGCACTGGTCGTGGGCGTCGTCTAGAGTCGCCGCCCGATGACGGGCGCGGAGTACGAGGAGCGCGAGGTCGATCTCGCGCACTGGCGGGCGGCGCTCGTCGCTTGGTGGTGGCTTCCCGTCGGCGGGCTCGTCCTCGGTGTGCTCGCGGGCGCGGTGGTGTCGCTCGGAGGCGCCGCGAACTACAAGGCGCAGGCGCTGATGACGCTCGGCCAGCCCTTCTCGCCGACCGGCAGCGCGCCGATCAACAGCTTCGCGACGAATCCGCGCGCGGTTGCGGAGATCGTCCGCAGCGAGTCCGCGCTGAAGCAGGCGGCGTCGGAGTGCCAGGGCCGCGTCGGTGCGCTGCGCGGCAAGGTGTCGTCAGCACAGGTCGGCACCGGCACCGGCGCCGCGCGCACGGCTGCGCCGCTCATCACCGTCACCGTGCAGGGGCCGAAGCCGAAGAAGGTCGAGTGCGAGGCGAACGGGCTGGCGGCGATCGTCAAAGGTCGAACCACCACGCCGTACGTCGGTACCAAGATTCGAACGTTCAACCGGCAGCTCGGCTCGATCCAGGAGCGTCTCGACGCTCTCGCGCCGCGGATCACGCTGCTGGAGCGAGCGATCAATGACCAGCGGCGGGCGTTCGACGAGCGACTGCTGCTCGCCACGCAGCTGGACAGCGCGCAGGAGCGGCGCGGGCAGCTGCTCGACCAGCAGACGACGATTCAGCAGCAGCTCGCGCTCGCGGAGAACGTCGAGAGCGCGAGGGTGATCCAGCCGGCTTCGGCGGTGAAGTCGACCGCGCGGTCGCGGCGCAACTCCATCCTCGTCGGCGCGCTGATCGGCCTCATTCTCGGCGCGATCGCCGCGATCGTCGTCGACGCACGTGCGTCCGGCGCTCGTCGGTCGTAGCTTCACGGCCGCACTCGCGGCGGCTGCCGTCGTCGGCGGGTGGCAGTCGTGGACGCACCTCGGCCACGAGCGCGCACACCTGAGCGCGCGCGAGGCGGAGCGCGCCGCGGCGGTGCACGAGCACCTGCCGGTGGCGACGTTCGACCGCTGGCGCGCACGCGTGCATCGCCGCGACCGGTGGTGGCTGGACGTCCCGGAGGGAAGGGAGGTCGGCCTGACGAACCGCGGGGCGGTGTACCGGGCGTACGCGACCTTCTGGCTCCTGCCGGCGGTGCCCGCGGACTCCGCGGGGGACGCGACCGTCGTCTTCCACCTGCGGCGGGCGCGGTGACCGCGCGGCTGCTGCTCGCGAACGCGCTCGAGCTCTGCGTCGGGCTCGGCATCGCGTCGGTTCTGCGCGCACCTCTCGGCGCGTCGTACCTGCTCGGGCTCGGCGCGGTCGGGATCGTCTCGGCGCACCTCGCCCTTGTGCACGTCGGCTTCGGCTGGATCGGCCTCGCGGTCGCGGCGATCGTCTCGGTCGCGGTCGCGTCCCTCGTCGGCGGTCAGCGGCCCGCAACGGTGACAACCCGGCAACTGTTGCCGAGTCGCAACAGTTATCGGTTGGCGACGGTTATCCCCCGGCAACTGTTATCGAGTGGCAATAGTTATCGGAAGGTAAGTATCTGGGGCGCGGCCGGACTGACGGCCCTCTCGGCCCTGCTCGTCCGCGCGTGGCCGACGTTCGCGGCGAAGCCACTGGACGACTACGACGGCTGGGCGATGTGGGGGATGAAGGCGAAGGCGCTCACGCTCTTCGGCTGGGCCGACCCCGACCTGTTCGCGGCGAAGGCCGCGGCGCCGCTCCACCTCGACTACCCGCTGCTCGTGCCGTCTCTCGAGGCCGTGGGGGCGCGCGCGATGGGCGGGTTCGACCCTCGGCTCGTCCATCTCCAGTTCCTGCTGGTCGGCGTCGCCGGGATCGCCGCGCTGCACGCGCTGCTCCGCGACCGCGTCCCGCCGCCTCTCCTCTGGCCCGCGCTCGTCGCCGTCGCCGCCGCGCCCGGCGTGACCGGGCAGCTGCTCACAGCCTACGCGGACGTCCCACTCGCCCTCTTCGTGGCCGCGGCGCTTGTCGCGGCAGCGCAGTGGCTCGACGCCGGGGAACCCCGGATGCTCGCGCTCGCGACGACGTTCTTCGCCGCCGGTGCGCTGACCAAGAACGAGGGCGTGATCTTCGCCGGCGCCGCGCTCGTGGCGCTCGCGCTCGCGACG
>DASXTR010000318.1:0-4881 GCA_036505325.1 Gaiellaceae bacterium | reverse complement strand
CGGCGCAGTCCAGGTCGCCCTGAACGCGATCAGCAAGGCCTGCGCGCGTGGGGGCGGCAAGGTCGAGCGGCGCGCCGTGCTGCGCAACGTGAAGTCCGTCCAGGTCAAGAACTGGATCCTCGGCGGCAACTTCCGCTTCTCGACGAAGACGAACGATCCGCTGAACGGGAAGTTCTACATCTTCCAGATCCAGTCGAACGGCTCGTACAAGCTCGTCGAGTAGCGGCGGACGAGACCAGGTCGGGGCGGCCCTGCAACAGGGGCCGCCCCGGTCTTCGGCGGCGACTCCCGTGGACAACTTCATCCAGTTCACCGTCAACGGCCTCACGCTCGGGAGTGTCTACGCCCTCATCGCGCTCGGGTACACGCTCGTCTACGGGATCCTCAAGCTGCTCAACTTCGCCCACGGCGACGTCTTCATGGTCGGCTCGTTCATCGGCTTCGGCGCGCTGCAGGCTCTGGGAGGCTCGGCCGATCCCGTCGTGCCGGTCTGGCTGCTGCTCGTCCTGATCGTGCTCGCGGCGATGGCGGGCTGCGCCGCCCTCGGGGTCGCGATCGAGCGCTTCGCGTACCGGCCGCTACGGGAGGCGCCGCGGATCGCGCCGTTGATCAGCGCGCTCGGCGTCTCGTTCTTCCTGACGTACTCGATGCAGCTGATGTTCGGCGCCCAGCAGCGCGACTACGACGCGTTCTCGCTCTCCGGCGGCGCGCTCTTTTTCAGGGGGATCGACATCGGCAACGTGCGCGTGCCGCTGCTGCGGATCATCATCATCGTCTCGGCGTTCGTGCTGATGATCGCGCTCTGGCTGCTCGTCACGCGCACGACGACGGGCAAGGCGATGCGCGCGACGTCGTACGACCGCGAGGCCGCGGCGATGATGGGGATCGACATCGACCGCGTGATCGTCTTCACGTTCGTGCTCGGCTCGGCGCTGGCCGGCGCCGCCGGCGTGATGTTCGCGCTCCGGGCCCCGGCCTCGGTGACGATCGGCTTCGTCGCCGGGCTGAAGGGTTTTACCGCGGCCGTGATCGGCGGCATCGGGTCGATCCCGGGCGCGATGGCCGGCGGGCTCGTCCTCGGCTTCGCCGAGTCGTTCACGCAGGGCTACGTCAGCACGCGCTGGTCCGACCTGGCGGTCTTCACGCTCCTGATCGGGTTCATGCTCTTCCGTCCCCAGGGCCTCTTCGGCAAGCCCGACATCAAGAAGGTCTGATGGACGAGACCCACGACCCGCTCGAGGAGGCCGTTCCGGGCGCGGCGACGACCGCCGGCCCTCGGATCGGCCAGGACGAGTGGGTGGCGCGCCAGGAAGAGCGCCGCAGCCGGCGCGGCGGGTGGCTCGGGGGGCTCGAGGAGCGCACGCGGACCGTTCCCTGGTGGGCGTGGCTGACGACGTTCGTCGCGCTCGTCGCGCTCCTCCCGGTCCCCTTCGACAGCGGCTACGTCCGGCGCGTCGCGTTCGACACCGTCCTCTACATGCTGCTCGCGCTCGGGCTGAACGTCGTCGTCGGCTGGGGCGGGCTGCTCGACCTCGGCTACATCGCGTTCTACGGACTCGGCGGTTACGGCTACGCGCTGCTCAGCTCGGGCAAGTTCGACGTCCACCTGCCGTCGCTCCTGACGATCCCGGTCGTCGTCGCCGCCGTGGCGGTGATCGGCCTGCTCGTCGGCCTGCCGTCGTGGCGGCTCGTGGGCGACTACCTGGCGATCGTGACGCTCTTCTTCTTCCAGATCTTCATCACCGTGGCGACGAACGGCGACCACCTGTTCGGCCACGACGTGACGGGCGGCTCGAACGGGATCTCGAGCCTCGACCCGCTCAACCTCTTCGGCCACGACCTCCAGGTCTCGGCCGAGGGGATCTTCAACGTGGCGTACCTGTATGTCGCGCTGGCGTTCTTCGTCGTCGTCTACGTCGCGCTGCGCTTCGTCAACGACTCGCGCACCGGCCGTGCGTGGCGGTCGCTGCGCGAGGACCCGCTCGCGGCCGAGCTGATGGGGATGCCGGTCAACTGGCTGAAGCTGCTCGCGTTCGCGTTCGGCGCCGCGACCGCCGCGTTCACGGGCACGCTCTTCGCCGCGCTCAACGCCGGCATCTTCCCGCAGACGTTCGCGTTCCCGCTGCTGATCACGATCTACACGATGGTGATCCTCGGCGGCGCCGGCAGCCAGGCGGGCGTCGTCCTGGGAGCGGTCGCGATCAGCGTGCTGCTCGAAGTGCTCCGCAGCCCCGGCGACTCGCGCGCCGTCTTCTACGCCGCGATTGTGCTCGGGCTCGTCGCCGTCTACCGGCTGTCGGCGCGCTTCGCTCTCGTGCTGGCGGGAACGGCGGCGCTCGGCTTCGTCGCGCACGCGGTCGCGGGGGCGCTGCACGACACGTGGGTGAGCGGGACGACGAGCGGCGGCGCCGCGGACGCGATCGCGCACTGGGTGATCGTCCCGAAGGACCTTGCGTCGTGGGTCCCGGCGGTCTCCTACGTCACGCTCGTCGCGCTCACATTGACGCTGACGCTCGTTCGCGGCAGGACGCGGCTGGCGCTGCTCGTTCCGACGCTGTACCTCGCGGCCTTCGTCTGGGAGAACGTGATGCTGTCGAAGCCGGAGGCGACCCGCTTCATCGTCCTCGGCGCGATCCTCGTGGCGACGATGGTCGCCCGCCCGGCCGGCCTGCTCGGCGAGCGCCGCGTGGAGATCGTCTGATGGCGGCGCTGCTCGAGCTGCGCGGCGTCTGGAAGCGTTTCGGCGGCCTGACGGTGATCGAGGGCCTCAACCTCGACGTCCACGAGGGCGAGATCGTGAGCGTGATCGGCCCGAACGGCGCCGGCAAGACGACGCTTTTCAACCTGGTCACCGGCGTCTACGAGCCCGACGAGGGCGAGATCGCCTTCGACGGCGCGTCGCTCGTCGGACTCGACCCGCACGTGATCACCCGCCGCGGGATCGCGCGCACCTTCCAGACGTTGCGGCTGTTCCTCAACATGACGGTCAAGGAGAACGTGATGGCCGCCGCCTACGGCCACACGAAGGCCGGCGTCTTCCGCTCGATGGTCAGGACGCCCGGCATGCGCCGCGAGGAGCGCGAGATCCGCCGCCTCGCCGAGGAGCGCCTCGCATTCTTCGGCGACCGGCTGATGGGCTACCGCTGGAACCAGCCGGCCTACAGCCTCTCCTACGCGAACCGGCGCCGGCTCGAGATCGCGCGCGCGACCGCGACGAACCCTCGCCTGCTCCTGCTCGACGAGCCGGCCGCCGGGATGAACCCCGTCGAGACGCGCGAGATCACCGAGCTGATCGGGAAGCTGCGCACGGACGGCGGCTACACCATCCTCGTGATCGAGCACGATATGCACGTCGTCGAGGGCATCTCCGACCGCGTCGTCGCGCTCGACCACGGTGCGAAGATCGCCGAAGGATCGTTCGACGAGGTCGCCACAGACGAGCGCGTCGTCGAGGCCTACCTCGGGCTGCGCGCGGCGGAGACGAAGTGAGCGAGTCGCTGCTCGAGCTCTCGGCCGTCGACACGTTCTACGGCCCGATCCACATCCTCCAGGGACTCGACCTCGAGGTCCGGACGGGAGAGCTCGTCTGCCTGCTCGGCGGCAACGCGAGCGGCAAGTCGACGACGCTGAAGTCGATCCTCGGGATCGTCCAGCCGCGCAACGGCAGCGTGCGGTTCGCCGGCGAGGACGTGACGCGGCGGACGACGAGCTACCGGATCCGCAAGGGGATGGCGATCGTGCCGGAGAACCGGCGTCTGTTCGCGCCGATGACCGTCCTCGAGAACCTCCAGCTGGGCGCGTACCTGCGCGGCGGCGGCAGCAAGGAGGACTTCGAGCGGGTCTACGGGCTCTTCCCGCGCGTGTACGAGCGGCGCAGCCAGCTGGCGGGCACGCTGTCGGGCGGCGAGCAGCAGATGGTCGCGATGGGCCGCGCGCTGATGTCGCAGCCGAAGCTCCTCCTGATGGACGAGCCGTCGATGGGCCTCGCGCCGATCCTCGTCGAGCGCACCTTCGAGATCATCAAGCAGGTGAACGACGCAGGGGTGGCGATGCTGATCGTCGAGCAGAACGCGAACGTCTCGCTGTCGATCGCCGACCGCGGCTACGTTCTCTCGACCGGCCGCTGCGTGCTGCACGGGAAGGCGAGCGAGCTGATCGCAAACGACGACCTGAGGAAGGCCTACCTCGGTCGCTAGCTGCCGCCACCGGTTCCCCGTCTTCGAGCGGCTCGTCTACGTCAACTCCTGCTCGCAGGGCGCTCTCTCGGACGCCGTGCGCGCGGCCTACGTGGACTACCTCGACGGCTGGGACGAGCGCGGTGCGCCCTGGGATTACTGGGTCGAGCGCGGCGAGGCCGCGCGCGCGACCTTCGCGCGGCTCGTGAACGGCGAGCCCGACGAGGTCGCCGTGACGACGTCATTGTCGGCCGGCGTCAGCGCGCTCGCGAGTGCGATCGACTTCCGCGAGCGGCCGCGCGTCGTGATCAGCGACTTCGAGTTCCCGACGATCGGGCAGATCTGGCACGCCCAGGAGCTCCGCGGCGCCGAGGTCGTCCACGTTCCCGCCGACGGCGCCGAGATCCCGGTCGAGCGGTTCGAGCAGGCGATCGACGAGCGGACGGCGGTCGTCTCGATCACGGCCGTCTGCTACCGCAACGGGGCGCGGCTCGACGTCGAGGAGATCGCGCGGATCGCGCACGAGCGCGGCGCACTGGTCGTGCTCGACGCCTACCAGGCGATCGGCACGTACCCGCTCGACGTCCGCGCGCTCGGAGTCGACGTGCTCGCCGCGGGAGTGCTGAAGTACCTGCTCGGGTCGGCGGGGCTCGGCTTCCTGTGGTGCCGCCGCGGGCTCGCCGAGTCGCTCCTGCCGACGCAGACC
>DASXTR010000317.1:0-26015 GCA_036505325.1 Gaiellaceae bacterium | reverse complement strand
GAAGAGCGGCGTCGCGGAGGGCACGGTGACCGAGATCGAGGTGTTCGGCGTCGACGAGCCGGCGGTCGAGCGGCTGCGGTCGCTGAACGGCGTCACCGCCGTCACCGTCGAGGAACAGGAGCAGAAGCAGCTCCTCGTCGTCCAGACGACCGGCGAGCAAGAGATGACGCACTCGCTGCTCGGCCAGCTCGACGGCGTCGCGGTCGGCCGGGTCACCTCACGCGAGCCGACGCTCGAGGACGCGTACGTCGCACTCGTCACCGCCGACGAATGAGGACGCTCCGCGTTCTCGCGCTCGGCTGGCTCGTGCACTTCAAGATCATGTCCCGCTCGCCGTTCGCGATCGGCGTCGGCGCGACCTGGCCGATCGTGAACGCGACGCTCGCGTACTTCATGTACCGGGCCGGCGGCCACCCGCAGACGCTGCTGTACGCCTCGCTCGGCTCGGCGGTCGCCGGCATCTGGTCGATGGCCGCCATCGACTCGAGCGGCGCGATCCAGCGGCTGCGGTGGTGGGGAACGCTCGAGCTCCTCGTCGCCGCGCCCGTCCCGTTCGCATTCGTGCTGCTGCCGATGGCGATCGCGGTCTCGTCGGCCGGCATCTACGCGCTCGGGACGACGCTCGTGTGGGGGCGGCTCGTGTACGGGATCCCGCTGCCGCTCGAGCACCCGCTCGCCTTCGTGCTCGCGGTGCCGGTGACGATCGCGTCCGTCGGCGTGCTCGGGTTCGCGCTCGGGATGGTCCTCGTACGCTTCCGGACCGCGTCGCACATCGGCAACTCGCTCGAGTACCCGGTGTGGATCGCGAGCGGCCTGTTCTTCCCGCTCGCCGTGCTCCCGGGCTGGTCGCACCCGGTCTCGTGGGCGCTCGCGCCCACCTGGGGGATGCGCGCGCTGCTGCACTCGGCGCTCGGCGGCAACCCGTGGCGCGACCTCGCCGTCTGCGGTGGCCTCGCGCTGGTCTACGGGGCGATCGGCGTCGCGATCGTCGACCGGTTCGTCGACGCGGCGCGGCGGCGCGCCACGCTCTCGCTGACATGACGAACCTGCGGATCTTCAGCGCTACGCGCCCTGAGTTCGTCGCCGGTCTCCGCGTGTTCTTCGTTGGAGGCGTGATCTCGTACCGCGCGCTCTTCAACTGGCTCAACCCGTGGATCTTCTTGCCGACGCTCGTCGTCGCACCGATCTTCCAGGTGCTGTTCTTCGCGTATCTCGGCCGCGCGGCGGGGCTCGAGTCGGATCGGTTCTACGTGATCGGCAACGCGCTTCAGATCGCGGCGCTGCCTGGACTGTTCGCGATGGCGTTCACGATCACCGGCGAGCGCTACTCGCAGACGCTCGCCCCGCTCCTTGCGACGCCGGCGAACCGCGCGGCGCTCTTCCTCGGACGTGCGCTGCCCGTGACCGTGAACGCGGCGTTCGTGTGCGTCGTCTCGTTTGTCGGCGGCGGCCTGCTCCTGCACGTCAGCGTCCCGGCGTCGTCGCTCCTGTCGCTGGCCGTCGTGATCCTCGCGACGTCGCTCTCGTGCACCGGCTTCGGGTTCCTCGGCGGAGCGATCGGGCTGCGCGTTCGCGACTCGATCGTCCTCATCAACCTCCTCGACGCGACGCTGCTCGTCTTCTGCGGCGTGAACATCCCGCTCGACACGTTGCCGGCGTGGATGCAGGCTACGGCCGAGGCGCTGCCGGTGACCCACGGGCTCGAGGCGGCGCGGCGGGTCGCCGACGGGGCAGCGCTCGGCGACGTGTCCGGCCTCGTGCTGGTGGAGCTCGCGGTCGGCGCCGCATACGCGGCCCTCGGATATGCGCTCCTTCGATACCTCGAGAACGCGAGCCGCCGGAACGCGACCCTGGAAACGGCGTAGATGCTCGCCCTGCTCCGAACCGGGTTCGTGATGAACGTGAAGACGCTCAGCGTCTCCGCGTGGTTCCTACCTGCCGTTCGCGCTCTCGAATGCGTTCGTCGGTGCGTACGCCCTCGTCGCGACCCTCGTCTGGGGTCGCATCTTCCTCGGCGTGCCGTTGCACTTCGAGCATCCCTGGCTGTTCGCGCTCGCCGTGCCGGTCACCGTGCTCTCGCTCGGCCTGCTCGGGCTGCTGATGGCGTCCACATTCATCCTCTACCGGCACGCGAACGCGCTCTCGAACCTCCTCGAGTACCCGATCTGGGTTGCTGTCGGGCCTCGTCTTCTCGATCTCCGTGCTCCCGGGCTGGACGCATTGGATCTCGTTGCTGCTGCCGCCGTACTGGGGCGTCGGCGAGTTCGCACACGCGCGCGACGCCTCGTTCTACTGCTCTTCTGCGGGGTCAACATCCCCGTCGATTCGCTGCCGCCGTGGATGGAGGCCGTCTCGCGCTGCCTGCCGCTGACGCACGGGATCACGGCGGCACGCGAGGTCGCGGCCGGGGCGACGCTGGCGGACGTGTCCGGTCTCGTCTGGACCGGGGTCGGCGTCGGGGTCGCCTATGCAGCCGCCGCGTTCGGGCTTTTCCGGCTGCTGGAGCGGGAATCGCGCCGCTCGGCCGTACTCGATTCCTTGTAGCGGCGACCGTCCTTCACCCGGAACGGGGATTCGCGCGGACGGCCTCCGGGAATCCCCCCTGGCCCCATCCGGCCCGACCCTGTAGACATGCGGCGCCTTCTCCTCCTCTTCGTCCTCCTCGGACTCCTCGCGGCGCCGACCGATGCGTTCGCCCGCGCTCCGGGCCTCGCGTTCACCGGCGGCACGCCCGCGGAGCAGGCACAGGTCCGGGCGGCGCTGAACGCGTCGAGCTTCCCCTGGGAGATCCTGCCGCAGATGATCCAGGTGCACCTCGCCAGCGGCGTCGACTCGTACGCGACGCCGGGCCAGGTCTTCCTCGACGCCGACCTGCTCGACGCCGGCCGCTTCTCCTGGGGGACGGTGCAGCACGAGTTCGGCCACCAGGTCGACTTCCTGCTGATCGACGACGCGAAGCGCGCCACGCTTGCGACCACGCTGGGCGGACGGGCCTGGTACTACGCCGGCGATCCCGGCGCGGCACACGGCGAGTACGGCTGCGAGCGCTTTGCCTCGACCCTCGCGTGGTCGTACTGGCAGTCGTCGGACAACGCGATGAAGCCCGCGACTCCGCACGACGAGTCGGCCGCGATGGCGCCGGCGCAGTTCCGCGCCCTCCTCGCCGAGCTGATCGGCGCGCGCCCGGTGGCGGCGGCTCCCGCGAACGCGAAGGCGTTCGCACCGAAGCGCAAGCGGACGAAGTAACCGCCGTTACATGATGACGTGCTCGCGGAGCGCCTTGGCGACCGCCTGGGTGCGCGTGTCGGCGTCGAGCTTGTCCATCGCCTTCCGGATGTGGGTCCGCACCGTCTCGGCCGAGATGAAGAGCCGTTTGCCGATCTCCTCGTTCGAGAGCCCATCGGCGAGCAGGCGGAGCACGTCGCGCTCGCGCTGGGTGAGCTGCGCCGCGCGTTCGCCCGCGGCGATCGCGACCGACCCGGCGAGCACCGGGTCGACGTAGGTGCCCCCCGCCGCGACCGTCTCCACTGCCCGGACGAGGTCGTCCATCGGCGCCTCCTTCAGCACGAACCCGCGCACGCCCGCGTCGAGGGCCTCGGTCAGGAGCGCGCGGTCGCCGTAGCCGGTGTAGAGGACGAACGAGGTCTGCGGCGCCGATCGCGCGGCCCGCCGCGCGATCTCGATCCCGGACAGCTGGGGCATCCGCACGTCGACGAGCGCGACGGCCGGCTTCCGCAGCTCGATCTTCTCGAGCGCCTCCTCCCCGCTCGTCGCGCGGCCGGCGATTTCGATCCCGGCCGACTCCAGGTAGTCGCATACCGCCTCGAGCACGGCGGGGTGGTCGTCGGCGACGAGGCAGGCAACGCCCACGCTAACGCGGCCTCCCCAGAACGGGTGACAGGGAACACACAAGGAGAGGGATATCGACCAACGGTGCCGATGCCAATAGTGAACCTAGATCCTCCGGATCACTTTCACCAGATGCGGCCAATTGACACATTTTCCTCTGCGCGCCCGGCCTCGGGTGCGGACTCCCTCGCGGAGTCCCTTGTCGCGTCGGCGCTCGCGATCAACGCAGCACCCACGCTCGACGAGGCGTTCCGGGCCCTCGCCGACGCAGCGCTCGAGCTGGTCGGCTGCGACCGCGTCTCGATCGTCGTCTGGACGCCCGACCTCTCGCAGGGCTATGTCCGCGCGGCCGCCGGCACCGGCTCGGGCGACCTGGGCCTGCTCGTTCCCGGCGACCGGGTCACCGCGGACGTGCTGGCGACGGGCGAGCCCGCCGTCGGCCCGCCGGAGCTCGAGGGGTTGCCGCCGGCGATGCGTAGGGCGCTCGGTCACATCGCGACGGTCGTCCGCGTTCCGCTGTCGCGCGGCCGCTGGCGCGCGAGCCTACAGGCGGGCTTCGCGGTCGAGCTCGGCGATGACGAGGGCGCCGCCGCGGCGTCGACGCTGTTGACTCTCGTCCGGCTGACGACGGTCGCCGAGCGCACCGAGCACGAGCGCGCGGTGGTGCACGAGCACTACGCGACCGCGCTCTTCGACAACCTCCCGCTCGCGATCGCCGCGCTGAGGCCGGAGACGCGCGCGATCGAACAGGTCAACCGCGCGTTCCTCGACCTGCTCGGGTACGACGCAGAGGACATCATCGGCCGGAGGCCGCCGTACCCGTGGTGGTGCGACGACGAGCAGGGCCCGTTCGAGCAGTCGTCGGACGAGAGAGCCGTCGAGCGCCTCTTCCGCCGCAAGGACGGAGCACTCGTCCCCGTTCGAGTCGAGAGCCGCTCCGTCGTCGACACGGACGGCGAGCCGATCGCGCGCCTGGCGCTCGTCACGGATCTCTCCGACCGCGCGCGGCTCGAGCAACAGCTCGCACAGAGCGGCAAGCTCGCCGCGATCGGCGAGCTCGCGGCCGGCGTCGCGCACGAGATCAACAACCCGCTGTTCGCAATCCTCGGGCTCACGGAGTTCCTGATCAAGGAGGTCGATCCCGAGTCGAAGATGCGTTCGCGGCTCGACCTGATCCAGCAGACGGGCCTCGAGATCAAGGAGATCGTCCGCGCGCTGCTCGACTTCGCGCGCGAGAACGCCGACGAGCGCCATGTCGTCGCGCTCGACGAGGTCGTGCAACAGACCGTGGATCTCGTCCGGCGGACGAACGCGCACAAGGGCGTGGAGATCGTCGACAGCTACGAGACGCACAGCGCCGCGGTTCTCGCGAGCCCTAACCAGCTGAAGCAGATCTTCCTCAACCTGATGGCGAACGCGCGCCAGGCGATGCCCGAGGGCGGAACCGTGAGTGTCGACGTCCGGACGGAAGGCGGCTTCGCGGTCGCGACCGTCGTGGACACCGGGCCGGGGATCGACCCCGAGACGCTCGGGCGGATCTTCGAGCCGTTCTTCACGACGAAGCGCCTGACGGGCGGCACCGGTCTGGGTCTGTCGGTCAGCCTCGGGATCGCCGAGGCGCACGGCGGCAGCCTCACCGTGGAGTCCGCGCCCAGCCACGGCGCCGCGTTCACACTGCGCCTTCCGCTCGCCGATGCCGACGAGGAGGCCGCGTGACGCGCATCCTCGTCATCGACGACGAGACGGTGATCCGCGCGCTGATGGCCGAGATCCTTGAGTCCGCGGGCTACGAGATCGTCTGCGCGGAGACCGCCGAGCGCGCGCTCGCACTCCTCGAGGAGATCGATGTCTCGCTCGTCGTCAGCGACGTCGTCATGCCGGGCCTGTCGGGGATCGAGCTGCTCGATGCCGTGCGGGCGCGCCGCGCGAGCCTTCCGGTCGTGCTCGTTACGGGGGCCGGCACCTACGACACCCTTAGCCGCGCGCTCACGCGCGGCGCCGCCGGGCTGATCACGAAGCCGTTCGCACACGACGAGCTCGTCGCCGCCGTCGAAGACGCACTCGACCGCGCCGCGCGCACCGAGGCAGAGCTCCGCGAGCGGCTGCTCGCGCCGACGCTCGCGAGCGCCCTCGCGAACGCGATCGAGGCGCGCGACTCGTATCTCCACGGACACTGCGAGCGGCTGGCTGCGCTGGCGGTCCGGCTCGCCGAGCTGCGCGGGCTGCCGCACGACGCGGTCGAGCAGATCCGGCTCGGGGCAATCCTCCACGACGTCGGCAAGATCGGGATCCCGGACCGTGTGCTGCTCAAGCCTGGGCCGCTGGACGAGGAGGAGTACGCGGTCGTGCGCGAGCACCCCGAGATCGGCGACACGCTGCTCGCCCCGCTCGACCTGCTCGCAACGGCGCGTCCGATCGTGCGTCATCACCACGAGTGGTGGAACGGCGCCGGTTATCCGGACGGCCTCGCGGGCGGTGAGATCCCGCTCGGCGCGCGCATCGTCGCGGTCGCGGACGCGATCGAGGTCATGTGCTCGCGCCAGCTCTACCGCACGCCGCTCACGCCCGACGAGATTCTCGCGGAGCTCCGGCGCTGCCGCGGCACGCAGTGGGACGCGCAGGTCGTCGACCTCGCGCTCGCGCTGATCGAGACTGGCGAGCTCGAGCTCGGCCCCGACGGGCCGCGCCTGCACGAGCGGACGGAGGTCGAGCCGCGCGCCGGCCTCGTGCCGATCCTCCTCGTCGAGGACGACGACGACCACGCCGTGCTCGTGACCGAGGCCCTCGAGACCGCCATCGGCGGCGCGAGGGTCGCGCGCGCGCGGACGGTGCAGACCGCCGGCGACCTCATGCGCGGCTCCACGTGGTCGCTCGCCGTCATCGACCACAGGCTGCCCGACGGCTCGGGCGTTCAGGTGCTCGACGCGATGCGCGCGAACCACCCGCACGTTCCGATCGTGATGCTGGCCGGACAGGACTTGGAGGAGACGGCGATCGAAGCCTTCCGCCGCGGCGCGACCGACCACGTCGTCAAGGGCGGCGATTACTTCGACGTCCTCGCAAGCCGCGTGCGCGGCCTGGTGACGGCGGGGCTCAACACTCCTGCCCGGATCGCCGATGGGATGAGGGCATGAGCGACCCGCGCTGCCTCCTCGCCGACGACCACCCTGCTCTCTGCGCGGCCGTCCACGCATACCTCGCCGGCGCCGGCTTCGACGTGCTCGGTCCCGTCGCGGACGGGCGCCGCGCGCTCGAGCTCGCGCGCGAGGAGACGCCGGACCTCGCGCTGGTCGACTACCGCATGCCGCGCCTCGCCGGCGCGGAGCTCGTCCGCGAGCTGCGCGAGGTGTCGCCGCCTACCCGCATCGTCGTCTACACGGCCGACGCGGACGAGCACACCGCGCGCGCCGCGTTCGACGCGGGTGCATCCGGGCTCGTGCTGAAGGAGGCGCCCCTCGCCGACCTCGTCCGAGCGCTCGAGGCCGTTCTCGGGGGCCGCTCGTACCTCGACTCTGCCGTGATGCAGGACGGCGCCGCGGCGCGGCTCACGACCCGCGAGCTCGAAGTCCTGACGCTGCTCGCGGAGGGGCTGCAGCACGAGGACATCGGCCGCCGCCTCGGCATCAGCTCCGAGACCGTCCGGACGCACCTGCGCAAGGCCTGCGACCGTCTCGGCGCGGCGACGCGCACGCAGGCCGTCGCGACGGCGCTTCGGCAGGGGCTCATCGGTTGACCGAGCCTGCCCATACCGAGGAGCTCTTCCGCGCGGTCTTCGAACGTTCGTTGCTGGCGAAGCTGATCGCCGATGACGAACGGCGCTTCGTCGACGTGAACGACGCAGCGTGCGAGCTCGTGGGTCTGACGCGCGAGGAGCTGCTTGCGATGCGGGTCGACGACGTCGTCGCCGACCCGTCGGTCGTCCCCGGCCTCTGGGACGTGTTCCGCCGCGAGGGTACGCTCGACGGGGAGATCCAGCTCCGCACGCGCGACGGCAGTCTCCGCGACGTCGCGTTCTCCGCCACGGCGAACGTTCAGCCGGGACGGCACCTCGGCGCGCTCCGCGACCTCACGGCGCAGAAGCGGCTCGAGGAACAGCTGAGGCAGGCGCAGAAGATGGAAGCGGTCGGCCGCCTCGCGGGCGGCATCGCGCACGACTTCAACAACCTCCTGACGGCGATCTCCGGCTACGCCGAGTTCCTCAGCGCCAGGCTCGAGGACGAGGGCCTGCGCAAGCATGCCGAGGAGATCGAGAAGGCCTCGGCGCGCGCCGCCGCGCTGACCTTGCAGCTGCTCGCGTTCAGCCGCCGCCAGGTGCTGCAGCCGCGCGTGCTCGATCTCAACGTCGCCGTGCGCGAGATGGAGACGATGCTCCGGCGGCTGATCGGCGAAGACGTCGAGCTCGTGACGCTCCTCGACCCCGGCCTCGGCGCGGTCTGCGCCGACCCGACGCAGATCGAGCAGGTGATCGTGAACCTCGTCGTCAATGCGCGCGACGCGATGTCCGGCGGCGGTGTGCTCACGATCGAAACCTCGAACGTCGGCGGCGTCGTCGTCGTGCTGGCGATCACCGACACGGGCGTCGGGATGACCGAGGAGGAGCGCGCGCAGCTCTTCGAGCCGTTCTTCACCACGAAAGGCCGCGCCGGTACTGGGCTCGGTCTCGCAACGGTGTACGGGATCGTCGAGCAGAGCGGGGGACAGATCGATGTCCTCACCGAGCCCGGCCTGGGCACGTCGTTCCGCATCTCGCTCCCGCGCGTGGACGCTCCGGTCGAGCAGCAGGCGGACCCCGGTCCCGAGCCCACGGCCGCCATCGGCACGGAGACGATCCTCCTCGTCGAGGACGAGGACGTCGTCCGCCGGCTCGTCGCCGAGATCCTCGACGACGCGGGGTACGCGGTGCTCGAGGCGTCCGACGGCGCCTCGGCCCTCGAGATCGTCCGCTCGCACGGCGGCCCACTCGACCTCCTGGTGACGGACGTCGTGATGCCGGGGATGAGCGGCCCGGAGGTGGCGCAGGCTGTGTCGCCGCTTCGCCCGAGCCTGCAGGTCCTCTACATGTCTGGCTACACCGACAGCGCGATCGTCCACCACGGCGTGCTCGCCGAAGGCACAGCGTTCCTGCAGAAGCCGTTCAGCTCCACCGAGCTGACGGCCAAGGTTCGCAGCCTGCTCGACGCCGTCACCGTCTCTTAGGGCCACGTTCCCACTCCGGAGTGCAGATCGTGTCTTGCGCTTCAGGATGTGAAAGGGTATTTTCGAAATATGCCTTTCACACCTGAGCACCCGCAGCTGACGGCGCCTGCGGCGCTGCGGGCGCTCGGGCACCCCACGCGCCTACGGATCCTCGGGCGGCTCCAGCTGCACTGTGACGCGACCGCGACGGAATGCGCCGCCGACGTCGGCGAGAGCCCGTCTTCGTGCAGCTACCACCTGCGCACGCTGGCGCGGCACGGGTTCGTCGAGGAGGCGCCGTCCGACGACGGCCGCGAGCGCCGCTGGCGGGCGCGCGTCGTGGGCGTCGACTTTCCGGCGACGGGCGATCCCGAGTTCGAGGCGGCGTCCAGGCTCGCCCGCGCCGCGCTCCTGCAGCTCGACGACGACGAGGTGCGCTCCTATCTCCAGCACGAGCAGTCGTTCTCGCGCGCGTGGCGCGACGCAGCGACGTTCACGAAGTCGACGATCGTCGCGACGCCGAGCGAGCTCGAGCAGATCGCTGAGCGGATCCGCGAGGTGCTCGAGCCGTACTACCGGCACAACCGCGAGCAGTTGCCGCGAGGCGCGCGGTACCTCCACGTCGGCGTGCGCGCGGTACCCCGCCCGTGATCCCGCCGCTCCTGCGCGAGAACGCCGACTTCCGGCGCTACTGGGTCGGCCAGACCGTCTCGCTGTTCGGCGACCAGATCTCGCTGATCGCGCTCCCGCTGACGGCGGTCCTCGTGCTGCACGCGAATGCGGCGCAGATGGGATTCCTCACGACCGTGTTGCTCGTCCCGAACCTGCTCTTCTCGCTCCACGCCGGCGCTTGGGTCGATCGCCGCGGGCGGCGCAGGCAGACGATGCTCGCCACCGACGTCGGGCGCGCACTGCTGCTCGCGACCGTCCCCGTGGCGTACGCATTCGGCCATCTCACCTTCGCGCACCTGTACGTCGTCGCATTCCTCACGGGCGCGCTGAGCGTGTTGTTCTACGTCGCGTACTCCGCGCTGTTCGTTGCGCTCGTGCCGCGCGACGACTTCATGAACGCAAACTCGCTGCTCCACGGAAGCCGTGCGTTCTCGTTCCTCGGCGGGCCGAGCGTCGGCGGCGTCCTCGTCCAGCTGCTGCGCGCCCCGTACGCACTCGCCGCCGACGTCGTCTCGTTCCTCGTCTCCGCGTTCTTCCTCGGCCGCATGCGCGTGGAGGAGCCGCCCGGCGCGACGGAGGACGGCGAGGGCGTGATGACCGGCGCCCGCTGGCTCTGGCGCTCCCCGGTGATGCGGTCGAACCTCGGTGCCGTGGCGACCATCAACTACTTCAACTTCGTCTTCTTCGCGCTCTTCATCCTCTACGCGACCCGCTCGCTGCACGTGCGCCCCGCGACGCTCGGGCTCGTCCTTGGCGCCGGCGCGGTGGGCGGCGTGCTCGGGTCGGTCGTGACCGGTCGCATCAGCCGACGAATCGGAGTCGGGACAACGTTCGCGCTCGGGTGCGTGCTCTTTCCCGCGCCGCTCGTGCTCGTCCCGGCCGCGGGCGGGCCGAAGTGGCTCGTGCTCGCGCTGCTGTTCGCATCCGAGTTCGGGTCGGGACTCGGTGTCATGATGCTCGACATCGCTGCAGGATCGATCAGCGCGGCCATCGTCCCCGCGCGGCTGCGCTCGCGTGTGTCCGGCGCGTTCATGGTCGTCAACTACGGCGTGCGGCCGCTCGGCACGATGACGGCCGGCGCCCTCGGCAGCTGGATCGGCCTCCGCCCGACGCTCTGGTTCGCGACCGTCGGTGCGATGCTCGGAATCCTCTGGTTGCTGCCGTCGCCGATCTTCGGCCTGCGCGAGCTGCCGGAGACCGCCGAGTGACGGACGACCCGCTCGAGCATTTTCGCGAGTGGATCGAGGGCGAGGAGGTCGCGCTCGCGACGGCCACACCCGACGGACGGCCCTCGGTGCGCATGGTGCTGCTGAAGGGCGCCGACGAGCGCGGGTTCACGTTCTACTCGAACTACGCGTCACGGAAGGGGCGCGAGCTCGACGAGAACCCGCGCGGCGCGCTCCTCTTCCACCGGCCGGGGCGGCAGGTGCGCGTCGAGGGCCGCGTCGAGCGCGTGCCGGGCGACGAGTCGGATGCGTACTGGGAGACGCGGCCGGCGCCGTCGCGCCGGAGCGCGGCGGCGTCGCGGCAGTCGGAGCCGGTCGAGTCGCGCGAGGCGCTCGAGGCGGCCGTCGCTGCGCAGCCGGACGAGCCGCCGCGACCGGACTGGTGGGGCGGCTACCGCCTCGTGCCGGACACCTACGAGTTCTGGGAGCACCGGGACGACCGGCTCCACGACCGTCACCTGTTCGAGCGAGGCGACGACGGGTGGACGGTGGTACGACTCCAGCCGTGAAGCTGCTTGCCGCCGCGGCGCTGACCGTCACGCTCGCAGGCGCCGCACCGGTGCTTCCCAGGGTCGGCGGCTGCCCGGTCTTCCCGGCGACGAACGTCTGGAACCGGCCCGTCGACAGGCTGCCGGTCGCGAAGGACTCCGCGACGCTGATCCGCTCGATCGGCCTCGACGCAACCGTGCACGCGGACTTCGGCTCCGGCCTCTACGACGGCTCGCGCATCGGCATCCCGTACGTCGTCGTCTCCGGGAAGAAGACGCCGAAGTCGCGTGTGCGCTTCGACTACGCCGACGAGTCCGACCGGGGGCCTTATCCAATCCCGCGCGGCGTGCCGATCGAGGGGCAGCCGAAAACCGGCGAGGGCGACCGGCACGCGCTGATCGTCGACCGCGACTCGTGCCGGCTCTACGAGCTCTTCGCGCTCCGCCGCGAGGCCGGCGGCTGGGCCGCCGGCTCGGGCGCGATCTTCGACCTGCGCACGAACAGGCTCCGCCCCGCCGGCTGGACGTCCGCGGACGCGGCCGGGCTCCCGATCCTCGCCGGCCTCGCACGCTACGACGAGGTCGCGCGCGGCACGATCCCGCATGCGCTGCGCTTCACCGCCGAGTCGACGCGCCGCGCGTACGTCTACCCCGCCCGCCACTTCGCGAGCGACGAGACCGATCCCGCGCTGCCGCCCATGGGTCTGCGCGTGCGCCTGAAGGGGGGCTTCGCCACGAGTGGGTTCCCCCGCCAGTCGCGCGTCGTCCTGCAGGCGCTCAAGCGCTACGGAATGATCCTCGCGGACAACGGCTCGCCGTGGTTCGTCAGCGGCGCACCGAATCCGAAGTGGTCGAACGACGACCTGCACTCGCTCGGCCGCTTGCACGGGTCGGACTTCGAGGCCGTCGACACAACCACGCTGCGCCCCTGAACCTTGTGCACCAGAGCACGAACGGCGAGCTTGTTCTCTGGTGCACAAGCGACGGTGTAGCCTCGGCGCGTGGGCATCTCGCTGGAGGAGCTGCAGCTCGCGGCGCGCAATCACGGCATGCCGCTCGAGGCGCTGCGGTATCCGATCACGCCCGTCGGGCTGCACTACCTGCTGATCCACTACGACATCCCCGTCGTCGACCCGGGAGGGTGGCGACTCGCGGTGCGCGGCGAACGCACGCTCGAGCTCTCGCTCGGCGAGCTGCGCGCGCGTCCCGCCGTCGAGTTGGCGGCCACCATGGAATGTGCCGGGAACGGACGCGCGCACTTCGACCCGCGGCCGGCGAGCCAACCGTGGCTGCACGAGGCGGTGGGCACCGGACGCTGGCGCGGAACGCCGCTCCGGCCGCTGCTCGAGGAGGCGGGCGTCGGCGACGCGGTCGACGTCGTCTTCCGTGGGCTCGATCGCGGGATCGAGGGCGGCAGCGAGCCCGACGCGTACGCGCGCAGCCTTCCACTCGCCGAGGCGATGCGCGACGAGGTGCTGCTCGCGTACGAGCTGAACGGCGCGCCGCTCCCGCCGCAGCACGGCTTCCCGCTGCGACTCGTCGTACCGGGCTGGTACGGCATGACGAACGTGAAGTGGCTTGCGTCGATCGAACTCCTCCACCATCCGTTTGCCGGCTACCAGCAGGCGACGGCGTACCGGTTGCGTCGCGATCGCGACGACGAGGGGACGCCCCTCGACCGCATGCAGCCACGTGCGCTGATGGTCCCGCCGGGCGTGCCGGAGTTCTTCTCGCGCGCGCGTACGCTCGACGCGGGCGCGTGCGTGCTCCAGGGACGAGCGTGGTCCGGACTCGCGCCCGTCGCGGGCGTGGACGTCTCGAGCGACGGCGGCGAGACGTGGAAGCCGGCCAGGTTGGGCCAGAACCTCGGTCGCTGGGCCTGGCGCGGATGGACGTTGCCGTGGGAGGCAACACGAGGAGAGCACACGCTCCTCTGTCGGGTGCGCGACGAGGCGGGGAACGAGCAGCCGCTCGAGGCGGAGTGGAATGCCGGCGGCTACGCCAACAACGGCGTTCAGCGCGTCGTCGTAACCGTCGTCTGAACGGGCAACGGCGTCAGCACGACGACGAACCTCGCGCCCCCGCCGGGCTCGCTCTCCACCGACACGCTGCCGCCCATCGCGCGCGCGAGCTGCTCGACGATCGCGAGCCCGAGGCCCGTGCCGACCGGCCGTTCCCGCGACGCCTTGTCGTAGAGGTAGAACCGCTCGAACGCGCGCAGGACGTCCTCGGGCGCCAGGCCGGGCCCCGTGTCCGCGACGACGAGCCGGCCTGGCTCCACGCGTACCGTCACCGCGCCGCCGGACGGCGTCTCGCGGAGCGCGTTCTCGACGAGGTTCGACGCGACCTGGAGCACGCGGTCCGCATCCGCCTCGATCCACGTCTCGCCGCCCTCCGCCGCGAGCGAGACCCCGAAGTCGCGTGCGGCCGCCTCGTGCCGGCGCACGGCCTGGCGCGCCACCTCGGCGAGGTCGACGGGCTCGCGCCGAACGGAGAACTCGCGCCGGTTCATGCGCGCGAGGTCGAGGATGTCGCGCACGAGGCGCTCGAGTCGCTGCGCCTCGAGCGTGATCGTCGCCGCGGCCTCCTCGGGCGGGAACATCCCCTCCGCGAGCCCTTCGGCGTACCCGCGAATCGCGGTCAACGGGGTCTTCAGCTCGTGGCTCACCGACAGCAGGAAGTTGCGTTCCGCGTCGCGCGACGCCGCGAGCTGCGCTTCCATGTCGTTGAACGCGCGTGCGAGGGCGGCGAGCTCGAACGGGCCCTCGACCGGCAGGGGCTTGTGGTACTCGCCCGCGGCGAGCGCGCGACTCGCTTCGGCGACGCGGCGCACGGGCCGCGCGATCGAGCGCGCGAGCCAGAACGAGAGCGCGACCGCGGCGATCGCCGCGACGATGCCGCCGACGACGAGGTCGCGCAGAAACGGTCCCCAGTCTCCGAAGCCGCCTTCGACCGGACGCAGGAGCAGGAGACCGCGCTGCGGCAGCGGCCGGTACGAGTAGAGGTATCGCCGCCCCTCGAGCGTCAGCCTCCCGTCCGAGGGCACGTCGGCCCGGACGATGCCGGCGAAGCCTTCGCGGCGGCGCACGAGCACGCGCGCGGCGCCGAGGTCGTAGCTCTCTACGACGTAGCTCGGCCGCTGCCGCTCGCGCGTGGCGAGGTCGTCGGCGCGTCGCGCGAGGCTCGCCGCCTGGTTGTGGTCGACCTGCCGTCGCGTCAGCAGCGCGCCGAGCGCGATCGTCAGGACGAGCGTGAGCGCGACGACGCCGAAGAGCGCGGCGAAGAGACGCCCGCGGAGTGTCACGACGAGACGGCCTTGTACCCAGCGCCGCGCAGCGTGCGGATCAGCGCCGGCCGGCCGAGCTTCCGGCGGAGCTGCGCGACGTGCACGTCGACCGTTCGCGTGCCGCCCGGATACTCGACGCCCCACACGCGGTCGAGCAGCACGTCGCGCGACAGCACGACCCCCGGGTTGGCGAGGAAGTACGCGAGCAGGTCGAACTCCTTCGCGGTCAGCTCGACGTGCTCGCCGTCGACGGTCGCGTCCCGCGTCTGCCGGTCGACGACCACGTCGGCGAGCGCGAGCGTCTCCTGCGACTCCTGCGGCTCCGAGCGTCGCAGCACCGCCTTCATTCGCGCGACGAGCTCGCGCGGCGAGAACGGCTTCGTGACGTAGTCGTCCGCCCCGACCTCCAGCCCGACAACGCGGTCCGGCTCCTCGTCGCGCGCGGTGAGCATCACGATCGGCACGGTCGAGCGCGAGCGGATCGCCCGGCAGATGTCGAAGCCGTCCATGTCCGGCAGGCCGATGTCGAGCAGCACGAGCCGAACGGGATGCCGGTCGAGCTCGGCAAGGGCTTCCGTCCCCGAGCGCACCCAGACGACGCGCCAGCCGTCGCGGCCGAGATAGCCGCGCACGAGCTCGCCGACGGAAGGCTCGTCCTCGACCAGGAGGATCGTGCCGGCCATGGTTGGATCCTAGGGCGAGAACGCCCGCAGCTGTGTGGCCGAGCCGCCGTCGACGCGAATCGTGGTCGCCTGGTAGCGGCGCTTGACCTGCGCGAGCGTCGCGGGCTGACCGTTCACGCGGACGTTCGTCGCCGCCGAGACCGGAACGCTGACCACGCTGCCGTCGCGCTCCTTCAGCACGACCGCCGTCGGCGAGACCGACTGCACGCGGCCGCGATCGTAGATCAGCGTGTGCGACACGCCGTTTTGCGTGACGTTGATCTCCGCGTGCGACCAGCCCGCGGGGAACGCGATCGGATCGCCGCCTGCGGCGCCCGCCCCGGCCACGACGGCGAGCCAGACGGCGACCGCCAGGGCTGCGACGGCGAGTGGGCCCCTGCTCATGCGCACATCATCGGCACGAGCGGTCATCGCGCGGTGTGCCGAACGTAAGGCGCACGTAAAACGCGAGCCGCCGGCGTCTCGCCGGCGGCTCCGTTTTCTCTAGCGCCCCATTGCGCCTGTGGTCGGTGGGCCAGTTAGCACCTGAGCCCGGCGCCACCCGTCAATGTGCTTTCGACCGGCGCACAGCGCGAAATCCTGTCCTGTCGCCCGGACGGACACCGCTCTACCTTCCGCCCTGCGTCAGTTTCCGAACATTGCCGCATCGGATGAGGTTCGCGCCGCAGTGCCTCATTCCTGCGATGTTCCTCCTCTGGGCGGCCGCGCACAAGCTGGCTATATGGCTAGCGTTCGCGCGGCCGTGACCCTGCGCACGATCGCCGCCACGCGGTACGTGACACCCCTACGCGAGGGTGGATCGCTGCCCGCGCTCGTCGAGGCCGACGACGACGGCCTGTACGTGCTCAAGTTCCGCGGCGCCGGGCAGGGGCCGAAGGCGCTCGTCGCGGAGGTCGTGGCCGGTGAGCTCGCCCGCGCCCTCGGGTTCGACGTCCCAGAGCTCGCGCTCGTCGAGCTCGACCCGGCGCTCGCGCGGGCCGAGCCCGATCCGGAGATCCAGGACCTGCTGCTCGCGAGCGAGGGACTGAACCTCGGCGTCGACTACCTGCCGGGCTCGATCACGTTCTCGCCGGCCGCCGGGCCTGTTCCCGACGCGGAGCTCGCGGCGAACGTGGTGTGGTTCGACGCGCTCGTGACGAACCTCGACCGGATGCCGCAGAATCCGAACCTGCTCCTCTGGCATGGACGGCACTGGCTGATCGACCACGGCGCCGCGCTCTATTGGCACCACACCGACGACCGCCCGATCGACTTCGAGCTCCGTCCGTTCATGCAGATCGCGCGCCACGTGCTGCTCCCCTTCGCCGGCTCGATCCGCGACGCCGACGAGCGTCTCGCGTCGCGCGTGACGCGCGAGCTGCTCGACGCGGTCGCGGCGTCGGTTCCCGACGCGTGGCTCGACGGCGACGACCGCGCCGACTACGTCGAGTACCTGCGCACGCGGCTCGAGTCGCCGCGTGCGTTCGTCGAGGAGGCGGAGAGGGCGCGTGGCGAGCTCTAATCCGTTCTCCTACGCGGTCTTCCGCGTCGTGCCGCGGGTCGAGCGCGGCGAGGCGGTCAACGCGGGCGTCGTCGTGTTCTGCCGGCCGTTGCGGTTCCTCGCAGCTCGCACGACCGTCGACGAGGCGCGGCTACGCGCGCTGTGGCCGGAGGTGGACGTCGAGTTGGTGCGCTCGCACTTGCACGCCATCGAGCGCATCGCGGCCGGGGACCGGGACGCGGGCCCGATCGCGCAGCTCGACGTGACGGAGCGGTTCCACTGGCTCGTCGCGCCGTCGAGCACGATCATCCAGCCGTCCGCGGTGCACACCGGCCTCTGCGGCGACCCGGACGAGGAGCTGGAGAAGCTGTTTCGGTCGCTCATCGCTAGCTGAACGCCTCGAGTCCGTGATGCCACGCGGCGTCGAGGTCGGCGTCGGGCGGGAAGCGTCTGTTGAGCTCGAGGATCGTCATGCCGTGCGCGAACGCCCACACGGCGCGTGCGCGATCGCGGTCGCCGCCGACCGCCTCGACGAGCGGCCTCGCGGCGCGCTCTTCTACGCCCGGCGCGAGCCGGTCGCGCTGCAACGGCCGCTCGGTCATCAGGCGGTAGAGGTGCGGGTGCACGTTCGCGAACGCACGGTACGCGGCGGCGAGGGAGGCGAGGGGATCATCACTCGCCTCGATCGCCGCCTCGAACGCGGCCGCCTGCTCCTCGAACGCGGCGGAGATGAGGGCCGTCTCGAGCGCCTGCTTGTCGGGCAGGTGCTTGTAGATCGACGGCGCGCGGATCCCGAGGCGCTCCGCGACGCGGCGCATCGAGAGTGCGTCCGGCCCTTCCTCCTCGAGCAGCCCGCGCGCGGCGTCGACGATCTCCCGCGCCCGCGGCGTGAGCCGGTCACGCGCGCTGGAAGCCATCGCGCGTGCGGAGGCCGTAGCCGAGCGACCGGTCGAGCGAGACGTGGAACGCCCACGCGAGCGCGCCCACGAAGAACCCGAGCGCGACGACATCGAACGATGCGGCCGCCGCCAGCAGCAGAGGACCCCAGTAGCGGTGCACGAGGTTGTAGAGCGGCACGGCCCGCGCGTGGAGCTGTCCCTTCTGGAGCCCCGTCCCCGCACCGGCGAGAAGCGCGAGGTCAGGGCCGAGCCCGAAGGCAGCGAGCTGCCAGTAGCCGGTGCCGTGCATTGCGACCTCGAGCGCGATCGCGACGAGGAGCACGCCTGCGAGCGCGGCGTAGGCGAGCCGGCCGATCGAGCTGCGGCGCGTGAGGCTGATGGTGTGCACGGCGAACCTCCTGGTCTCAACTAACAGTGTTAGCCAAGTCTAGCTAACGCCGTTAGCCACGTCAAGCCGCGTCACACTTCCGTAACGGTGCCTGGCACCGAGGACAGGTCCGAACGGCCTTGCCCGTTTGCAGGAAAGTTGGCGATTTGCAGGCGTATTCGGCGACGGTCTTCGGACGGTGCCTGGCACCGTGGGTGACGGCGCTACTGCTCGCCGGGCTTCGCGTAGCGGTAGAAGTGCTGCCCGAGCCCGCCCTGGACGATCGCCATCATCAGGCCGATGTGGTCCTCGAGGGCGCGCGCCTTGTCGAGTCCGCCTGCGTACACCGGGTCGTAGCCGGCGTCGCGGATCAGCTGCTCCGTCGCCTCGCGCGCGCCATCCTCTGCGGCGTAGAGATTGCCCGGCCGCACGCGCTGCTTGCCGATCTCGTCGTAGAGCACGGCGAAGTTGAGGTTGAACGACTTCGCCGTCGGCCCTCCGACGATCGACTTCACCCAGTGCGCGAGCGACTCGAAGTCGTCGTTGCGACCGTCGAACGCGTTCGTCGCGTCGACCGTGACCCTGCCCTCGACTCCGCTCACCTTGCCGAGCGCGTCTGCGATCGCGCTGGACGGAACTGCGACCACCACGACGTCCGCGTCGGCTGCGTCGCCGCCGTCGCTGCCGAGAGCGTTCACGTCGTGCCCCGCCGCGCCCCACAGCCGCCCGAGGCCGCCGCCGACGTTGCCCCTGCCCACCACCGTGATCTTCATGACGCTCCTCTCGAGAGGACTTCAGCGCCACATTAGTCCGCAGGAAGCGAGCGGTCGAAGAACCCGATCACGCGCTGCTCGTACTCCCTGGGGTGAGCGGTGATGCCCTGGATGTGCCTGGCATCGGGGATCTCCCAGATCGTCTTCGGCCCGCCGGCGAGGCGGTAGTAGACGGGGTTCATCGTCTCGGCGTTGCCGCCGTTCGGTGCCCAGATCAGGTAGAGCGGCTGCGTGATCCGCGGGACGAGGTCGGTCAGCTTCGGCGGCGGCGCGGTGTTGGAGAACACGGCGACCGAGCCCGTCTTGACCGCGTAGAGCGGGAGGGAGAGCCACTTGTCCCAGCCGGGGATCGTGTCGTACTCCTCGATCTCCTCCTTGAGCCAGCGCGTACCCGCGCCCTCGGACACGACCGCTGCGAGCTCGTCCGACTCGGCGGCCGCCTGGAGCATCAGCTCGCCGCCGACCGAGAAGCCGATGCCGCCGATGCGGTCGGGATCGACGTCCGGGCGGTGCTTCAGGAACTCGATCGCGGCGAGGATGTCCTTGTCGCCACCCCAGCCGAAGAGGTTGGGGTCGCCCTCGCTCGCGCCTTCGCCGCGGCGATCGAAGAGCAGGACGCCGTAGCCGTGACGGGCGAGCATGCGCGCGTGCTTCTGCGGGCCGCTGCGGCCGGGGAACGCGATCACGGCCGCGCCGTTTCTCGACGGGATGTACCACCCCTCGAGCCGCAGGCCGTCGCTGGTCGTGAACGCGACGTTCTCGTACGCCGTCCCGAGATGCGCGGCGGGGACGACGGGGCGCATGAGGTGCGTCGTCCCGAAGCCCAGCCCGATCGCGAACACGACCTCGGCGACGAACACGACCCCGGCGGCTCCGATCAGCGCGCGGCGCGGGTAGCGCCACCAGCGGCTGTCGTCGAGGCGTCGCGACCTCCAGAGCGTTGCGCCTGCGAGCCCGAGGAGCACGAGCCCGGCGGGAATGGCGAGCAGGCCCGTGTAGTCGTCGCCGGACGGCCCGACCTTCAGCGTGTAGTAGAGGGCCTCGGTGGTGCCGACGACGAGCGCGAAGAGACCGAAGAAGAGCGCGAGCGCGGCGCGGAGACCGGCGCGGACGCGCGGGTAGCCCACCGCGGCCAGGACGAGGGCGCCGATCGGCACGAGGCCGCTCGCGAGATGGTCGCCGGCCGACGTGCCCACCCGGGGCTGCAGAAAGGCGTCATCCGCGACGTGGACGGCGACGACGCCTGTTGCGGCGGCGAACGCGACAGTGGCGCGTCGAGCGGCGGCGAGACGGGTAAGGATGCTCGATGAGTCCGGCAGGCGATGAATTGCGTCCATGGGAGCCACACTCGCAGCGGGAGGCGCAGCCGACAGTGGGGCCAGCAGGCCTATCGGGGTACGGGTGGCGCGATTTCTGTGACGTTCGAGGGGGCGGCGGCGTATAACGAGCGTGATGGACTTCCGCAGACGCGCCGCGCTGTTCGCGGGGATGGCGGTCCTGCTTGCCGCCGGCCTCGGCGGGACGGCCGATCGCTCCAGTGCGCATGCAGACGCGGCCACGAAGGCGCCGCGCCTCGTCGCGTTCCACTCCTGCGGCGCCCTGCTCGGGTACGTCAAGTCCCAGGCCGCCCGCTTCGTCGGCCCGTGGGGGCTCGGCGGCTCTCCAGCCGTCCGCGGCGCGCCCGTTCCCACGGCCGGGGCGACGCCGACGAAGGAGACATCGCCGCGCCAGGGCGTCGACTACTCCACAACGAACGTCCAGGAGGAGGGTGTCGACGAGCCCGACCTGGTGAAGACGAACGGGACGACCCTCTTCGCCGTCTCGAACGGCACGCTCAACGCCGTGGACGTGAGCGAGCGGCGCCCGCGGCTCCTCGACACGCTGAAGCTGGACACGGGCTGGAGCCACGAGCTGCTCCTGTACGGCGATCGCCTGCTCGTCCTCTCGCGCGGCGGCTACTGGATCGAGCCGCTACCCGCGGTCGCCGCCCGCATGATGCCGTACGTCCCGTCGAAGTCGGTCGTCGCGGAGGTCGACGTCTCGAATCCGAAGGCGTTGCGGGTCGTCCGGACGCTGACGCTGGACGGCGCGTACGTCGCGGCTCGGCTCGTCGGCCGGAGCGCGCGGATCGTCGCCGCGTCGCAGGTGCCGCAGAAGCTGCCGTTCGAGACGCCCGCCGGCACCACGGACCAGGAGCTCGCCGCCGCGCGCGAACACAACCGGGCGGTCGTCGCCTCGTCGCGCCTCGGGACCTGGCTGCCGTCGTACAAGATCGCGCGGCCCGGGCATACGCCGAGGAGCCGGCCGCTCGTCCAGTGCCGCCACGTCAGCCGGCCGGCCGCGTTCTCTGGGCTGGGGATGCTGACCGTGCTCACCGTCGATCTCTCGAAGGGGCTCGAGCCGGTCGACTCGGTCGGCGTGATGACCGACGCGCGAATCGTCTACGCGTCGCCGGAGACCCTCTACGCCACGACCGAGAGCTGGAACGACCGTCCGGATCCCACCAAGCCCACGAAGGCGGAGAACGGCGTCACCACCGCGATCCACAAGTTCGACATCTCCGATCCGGCGCGGACGCAGTACCGCGGCAGCGGCAGCGTGCCCGGATACCTGCTCAGCCAGTGGTCGCTGTCCGAGCTGCGCGGCGTGCTGCGCGTCGTCAGCACCGAGACCCCCGCCTGGTGGGGGCGCGGCGACGAGAGCGAGTCGTTCCTCACGACGCTCCGCCAGCAGGGCGGTGCGCTCGTGCAAGCCGGCCGGATCGGCGAGCTTGGGAAGGGCGAGCGGGTCTATGCGGTCCGCTTCGTCGGTGACGTCGGCTTCGTCGTCACGTTCCGCCAGATCGATCCGCTCTACACGATCGACCTCTCCGACCCGGATCGGCCGCGCGTACTCGGCGCGCTAAAGATCGCCGGGTATTCGTCGTACCTGCATCCGATCGGCGACGACCTGCTGCTCGGCATCGGCCAGGATGCGAGCGAGCAGGGGCGGCCGCTCGGCACCCAGCTGTCCATTTTCGACGTGTCCTCACTCCGGAGTCCGACGCGCCTGCACCGGGCGGCGCTCGGCCCGGGCTGGTCGGAGGCGGAGTCGGACCACCACGCGTTCCTCTTCTGGCCGCGCACCGGGCTCGTCGTCGTCCCGTTCGTGCAGAAGGCCGTGGCGTTCCGCGTCGGCCGCGCGCGCGGGATCGACGAGGTCGGACGGATCGAGCATCCGCGCGGCGCGGGGATCCGCCGCTCGCTCGTCGTGCGCGATTCGGTACTCACGGTCTCGGACGCCGGCGTCGAGTCGAGCAGCCTCGCGACGCTGGCGGAGCAGGGCTGGGCCGCGTTCCCGGTGCCCGAGCCGCCGAAGCCGGTTCCTCAGCCCGGCAAGTAGCGAACCGCTAGGCCGCCACCTTGAACACGTTGGCCGGCGTGGTGGCGCCGGTGTTGAGCTTGATCAGCTCCGCGAGCGTGTGCCGGTAGTCGACGCCGTAGAGCGTCTTGATCGTCGTCAGCTGCGGATCGTTCAGGTAGAAGAAGCGGTCGCCGTCGCGCACGGCCTCGAACTGCTTCTTCCAGACCGCAAGCTGCAGCTCGCCGAACTCCGTACCGGCGATGTGGCGCTCGGCGACCATTCCGACGAACGCGTCGATCTTGTCGACGCTGCCGTAGATCGCCTTCAGGCGCGCGGCGGTCGTCGTCCGGCGAACGCCCGTGACCGCATCCTCCCCGGCCTCGTCGCTGTCGAGCGGAATCGCATTGCCGTTCCCGTCGAAGAGCTTGACGAAGTCGAGGATGTTCGGGTCGTTGATCGGGTCGTAGGGATCGATCGCCGGGTCGCTCGGGAAGCTCTGCGTCGACTCGCCCGTGATCGCGGTGAACGACGTCTTCGGCGCCAGCCCGTAGGCGCGCCGCAGGTCGTTGTAGTACGGCATCCCGTGATCGCGGCCGCGCTCGATGTCGATCGCGCCCAGATCGACCACGCCGGAGAAGCAGTCCGGATTGATGACCGGCGAGCCGCAGACGCTCGGATCCGGGATCCCCGGCTTCGGAACCTGGAAGAGCACGCTGCGCAGCGCGTTGTCGATCTGCTCGTCGTTTTTGTACTGCCGCTCGTTCCCGAGCCCCTGCAGCAGCGGACCGAGGCCGACGTCCTTGAGCAGCTGCGGATTGCCGAAGGCGACGGTGAGCGGGATCACGAGCGTCACCTGGCCGTCCGCCTCTTCGACGGTGATTCCGCGCGCGCGAAAGCTGTCGAGCTGCGCGGCCGTGTACGTCCCGGCCGGCACCGTGGGCTCGAACTCGCCGTGGATCATGCTGTGCGCCCGGTAGCCGACGGCCGCGAACTCGTTCGACAGTCCGGCGTTCGCGTTCGGGTTGTAGCCCGCGTACGGCGCGAGGTCGACGCCGAGGGCGGGCAGGAACTCGTTGTAGGTGATGAACTGCAGCTCCGCCCCGACGACGCGGCGCGCGATCTGGAACTTCTCCTCCTCGGGCAGGAGGACCGGCAGCTGAGCGACGATCCGGTTGTGCTCGCGCGCGAACAGCGTGTGCGAGGCCGTCAGCGCGATGTTCTCGTTCGCGCGCACGTCGCCCGCGACGATCGCCTTGGCGGGCGTCGCGACGAGCGGACCCATGAGGTCCATCGGCGGCGCCGTCGCGGCGTTGCCGCGCGCGTCGCGGCGCGGCAGGTACTTCTCCGGCAGCAGCAGCCGCGCCAGGTTGTTCGTCGAGTCGCCGTCGACCGTCCCCTCGCGCAGCCAGTCGAGCCGCGCGTCGGCGACGCCGTAGACGCCCGAGGCGTCGATGTAGCTGCTGATCGTGTCGAGCTGCTGCCGCGGCGTCGCCGTCCCGGTGCCCGGAGCGGCAGGCGTGCGGAAGAAGTCGATCACGCCGAAGTCGTTCCTGAACTCCTCCAGCGGGTCGCCTGCGTCGAACGCGATCGGGGCGTGCTCGGCGGGCGTCTCGTCGCGGAGGCCGAAGTCGTGGTCCATGAACTGGCCCCAGACCCAGCCCCACTGCGAGACGCTGCCTTCCGAGAAGAGGTTCTGGCCGATGTCGTTGAAGATCCGGTTGCTGACGTACCGGGTCGGCGGGCCCGCGGGCATCCTGGCGACGCCGTCGGCGTAGTTCGCCGGTGCGACCCGCACGTACTGGGTGCCGGCCTGCCCCCAGTCCGGATGGAGCACGTTGTTGCCGCTCCCGTCGAGCGTCCGGTCGAGCGGCGGTGCGCCCGCGGCGGCTCCGGCGAAGACGGCAAGGCAAAGAGCGGAGACGACGACGAACCTGCGCATGACAACCTCCCCACGAATTGGAACCCTGCGGCGATGATCGGGCCGCCCGGGGAGGCGTGCCTAAAACGTTGCTAAAGGCGCGCGAAAGATTTCCTAAGGCGCCGCTTGTCGGCGCCGACCAGAAGAGGACGTCCGGGCTTGCCCGGATGTCCGCTCTAATGACGTCCGGCCGGGTCGCGCAGGACGTAGCCGACGCCGCGAACGGTGTGGATGACGCGCGGCTCGCCGGCCGCCTCCAGCTTCCGGCGGAGGGTGCCGACGTAGACGTTGAGCGAGTTCGACATCACGCCGAAGTCGAAGCCCCAGACCATGTTGAAGATCAGCGAGCGCGGCAGGACGCGGCGCGGGTTGCGCAGGAAGAGCTCCAGGAGCTTGAACTCGATCGGCGTCAGCTCGATCGTCCGGCGGCCGCGGCGCACCTGGCGCGTGTCCGGATCGAGGCGGACGTCACCGAACCGAAGAACGGCCGCGCCGTCGGCCTCGCGCGGACGAAACAGGGCCGCCAGCCGCCGCAACAGGCTGGAGCCGGCCGGCAGCTCAAGGGCGGGCGCCACCGCTACGGCCACGCCGTTGCCGGTATCCGGGACCGTCACGCGGCAGACGGCCTGTCGCCGGGATCGACTCGGAGGGGCCGCAGCAACGATGAGGGGCGCGGGCTCACGAAAGCCGACCTCGTTGCTGGTGGGACAGCGCTGGAGTACCCCCGCTCGTATCAGTCGAAACTTGTGGCTCTATGGGTCGAAAACCACCCTTCCAGATCGCGAGCAGGGGTGCGGCGATGAAGATCGAGGAGTAGGCGCCGGAGGCGACCCCGACCAGGAGCGCAAAGGCAAAGTCCTTCAGCGTGTCGCCGCCGAACAGCAGCAGCGCCGCCACCGGCAGCAACGTGATCAACGTCGTCGCCAGCGAGCGCCGGATCGTCTCCCACAAGGACACGTTGGTGATCGTCGCGAACGAGGCCCGCCTGAGGATGTGCACGTTCTCGCGGATCCGGTCGAAGATGATGATCGTGTCGTAGATCGAATAGCCGAGCACCGTCAGCACGGCAGCGACCGTGGACGTCGACACCTCCCGGCCCCACAACGCGTAGACCCCGATGGTGATCACGATGTCGTGCAGCAACGCCACGATCACCGGCAGCGCGAACTTGAAGTCGAACCGGATCGTGATGTAGAGCACGATCAAGAACAGGCTGAAAACGATCGCCAGGATCGCCGAGCGCGCGATCTGGCGGCCGAAGCTCGAGGACACGTTCTTGACCCCGATCGCGATCTGCCGGCCGTACCGCTGCTTCAGATCGTTCGACAGTCGATCCTGGGCGTCGTTCGAGAGGTGCTTCGTCCGGATCTGGAACTGTCGGTACGACTCTTCTCCGGTCTTCGCCCCGCGCCCCTGGATCACGGCGTCGCGGCGGCCGACCTGCGTGCGCACGTCGCCGAGCTGCTCCGGTCTCGACGTCTCGAACGTGATCTGGGTACCGCCCTCGAAGTCGATCCCGAGGTTGAGGCCGCGGACTCCGAGCGAGATCAGGCCGACCGCGACCGCCGCACCGGAGATCGCGAACCACAGGTAGCGGCGCTTCATGAAGTCGATCTGCAGCCACTTCGCCCCCTGCTGGCCGGCGGCGCCCATGAAGCGTGGGTTTTCGAACCAGTGGAACCCCGCAAGCAGCCCCAGCATCGCGCGCGTCGCGCCCACGGCGGTGATCAGCGAGATCACCACCCCGATAATCAGCATCAGCGCGAAGCCCTTCACACCCGCCGTCGCGACCGCGAAGAGCACCAGCGCCGTGATCACCGTGACCACGTTCGCGTCGATGATTGTGTGGAAGCCCTT
>DASXTR010000316.1:0-5721 GCA_036505325.1 Gaiellaceae bacterium | reverse complement strand
GGAGGCGCCCATGAACGCCGGGTTCTCGAACCAGCGGAACCCGGCCAGCAGCCCCAGCATCGCCCGCGTCGCCGCCACCGCCGTGATCAGCGAGATCACCGTCCCGATCAGCAGCATCAACGCGAACCCCTTCACGCCCGCGGTCGCGACCGCGAACAGCACCAGCGCCGTGATGCAGGTCACCACGTTGGCGTCGATGATCGTGTGGAAGCCCTTCGCGTACCCGGCCGCGATCGCCGCCCGCACCGACTTGCCCGCCCGCGCCTCCTCCTTGATCCGCTCGAACACAACGATGTTCGCGTCGGCGGCCACCCCGATCGTCAACACCAGCCCCGCGAACCCCGGCAGCGTCAGCGTCACGCCGAAGAGCAGGATCGCGGCGTACATGAACGCGGCGTAAATGCCGAGCCCGATCACCGCCACCACCCCGAGGAAGCGGTACACCAGCAGCAGGAACAGCGCGACGACGATCAGGCCGGCGAGCGCGGCGTTGCGCGCCTGCCGCAACGAGTCCGAGCCTAGCGTGGCCGACACATCCGTGCGCTCGATCGTCTTGAAGTCGACCGGTAGCGCTCCGGTCTGCAGCACGAGCGCGAGCTCCCTGGCCTCCTGCACACCAGCCATCCCCGTGATCTCGACGCCGCCGCCCGACGGGTCGATCCCGTCCCGGTACTTCTTGTAGTCGATCGACGGATACGACCGCAGCTCGTTGTCGAGCACGATTGCGAAGTGCTGGTAGAAGCCCCGGATCGACCCGCGCACCGCCTCGGCGCGTGTGACCTCGTGGAAGATTTCGTTGCCGCGCCCGTTGAACTGCATCGTCACGACCGGGCGGCCCGACACCGGATCGAAGTCCAGGCGGGTCCCTTTCAGCTCCAGCTCGCTGCCCGTCAGGGCGGGGCTGCCCGTGCGGTGCTCGAAGAGGTAGTAGTAGGCGACGCCCTTCGGCGGCGCCGAGCCCCCGGCCTGGTCGGGGCAGGACGTCGCCGTGCGCGCCGAGCACGTCACGACGATCACGTCCTCGGGAAGCGAGCGGGCGCGGGTGAGCAGCTCGTGCCGGCTCGTGCTCGCGATCGGGACGCCGTTCGCGGCGATCGAGACGCCCGGTAGCAGCGACGCCTCCAGGTCGTACAGCTCCAGGCGCGCCGTCTTCCCGAGAATGTCGAGCGCACGGCCCGGGTCGTGGACGCCGGCGAGCTCGATCACGATCTGGTCTCGGCCCTGCTTCCGGATCTCCGGCTCCGCGATGCCGAGGCGGTCGATCCGGCTGCGCATGATCTCGACCGACCGGTCGAGATCTGCGGTCGTCAACCTGTGTCCCTTCGTCGGGGTTGCCTGGAGCACGACCTCGAGGCCGCCCTGCAGGTCGAGGCCCATGCGCGCCGGCCTGTGCAGGGGCGAGCCCGGGACGGCGAGGAGCGCCGCAGCTGCGAGGGCGATCGTGAGCAGCCCGATCAGGGCCAGGTGTGGCCGACGGTTCGTCATGGTGAGCGCGGGGCGCTAGCGGACGGCGGCCGGTCGCCAGACGACCGAGACGATGGAAGCTGCCCCCGTCACCGCCGCGAATTCGGCGACGTGCTCCTTCGGAACGCGCGGCCCGAGCACGAGCAGCGTCAGGGCGGCGGCGGCGACGGCGGCCAGCACCGCGAGCGACACGAGCCAGCCGATGACCGTCCGGAGACGCCGCCGCAGGCCGGCTTCCGCCGGAGGCGCGGCCGCGGCCTGCAAGAGTGCCCGCCTGCGCTCCTCGAGGTGCCCCGCCGGAAGGTCGCGCTCCGCCGGCACCGCGAACACGCGCTCAACCACGTCTGTCATCTGCTGCCCGAGCGACTCGTTCATTCCCTACGTCATGTCCGTTCGCCGCGCTGAGTTCCCGGAGGTGCGCACGCGCGCGCGACAGCCTCGACCGCACCGTGCCGATGGGAACGCCGAGGGCGATCGCTCCCTCCTCGTAGCTGAGGCCGGCCCACGCACACACGGCGAGCACGTCCTGCTCCTGGGGCGGCAACGCGTGCACGGCGCGCAGGATGTCGTTCATGTGCTTCTCGTCCGAGAGCCTCCCGACGAGGTCGTCGGCGAAGTCCCCCTCGACGTTGCGGGCGTCGATCCGCGCGACGGCGGCCGCGGCCCGCCGCGTCGATCGCGCGCGGTTCCGCAGCACGTTGAGCGCAACGCCGAGCAGCCACGGCAGGACGCTCCGGTCGTCCGTGGTCAGCACGACGGTCTCGCGACGCTTCCACGCGACGAGGAACACCTCGGCCATGGCGTCCTCGGCCTCGGCCCAGTTCGCCGTTTGCCGGAAGCAGAAGTTGTAGACGCGCTTCGCGTGCCGTTCGAACAGCTCGCCGAAGGCGGCCGCATCGCCGGCGACCGCCCGTGTCCAGAGATCGCCGTCGGCCGTGACACCCATCGAGATGGTCATGTCCGATCGCATGCGTCGAGTTCCGTCGAGCGCGGCCCGCACGTCCTGGAGTATCCGGGAAGACGCGGCCCGGGCTCTCCGTCCTGTAGGCGAACGATCCCAGGAAGGAGCCCTCCATGTCGACCTTGTTTCGCCGCCCGATCCTCGCCTTCTTGCTTGGCGCCGCGCTCGTGGGAGCCGCCGGCGCCGGCACCGCCGCGTACGCGGCGTTGAGCGACGAACGCGTCGCAGCGTGCTACGTGCCCAAGACCGGCGCGCTGTACGTCGTCGGCCGCGACGGCGCGCCCCTCAAGTGCGCCGACGGCCACCTGCCGATCGACTGGGCGGTGCGCGGCCCGCAGGGGCCTGCAGGCGTCTTCTCGGGGACCTTCACGAGCCCGAACGGCGCCTACTCGATCAGCGTCACCGACACCGGCATCGTCCTCTCCGGGCCCGGCTCGGCCGTGCGCCTGACGGGCACGACCGTGGCGGTCGAGAGCGCAGGTGCGATCACCCTGCAGGCCGGGACGTCGATCGCGGCCGCTGCCGGCACGAACCTCGCGCTCTCGAGCGGGAGCGCCACGACCCTCCAGACCGGGAGCGACCTCGCGGTCGGCGTCGGCGGAGCCACGAGCCTCGCCGGGAGCGGCGACGTCACGATCGAGAGCACGGCCGGACGCGCAACCCTTCGAGGCGCCGTCGCGACGCTCGTCGAGAGCAGCGGCCCGGTGACCGTCAAGGGTGCGAGCGCAACGGTCCAGGCCGTCGGCGCGACCCACATCAAGGGCGCGCTCGTCGACGTGAACGGCTCGCTGCTGCCCTGAGGCTCAGTCGGGCGCGGCGACCGCCTCGATGACCTCCACAAGGCGATCGTGGATGTCCGCCTTCGGGAGATACGCGGCCGCGCCGGCGAGGGCTGCGGCGGATCCCACGTCCCGGTCACCGCTCATCATGATGATGCGAGACGTCGCCCGGATGGCGCTGAGGTGCGCCGTCGCGTCGACGCCTCCGACGACGGGCATCCGGGCATCCATGACGACGACGTCCGGATGGTGGATCAACGCCAGGTCGATCGCGTCGCCGCCGTCGCCGGCGACGCCGACCACGTCGAGCGCCTCGTAGCCTTCGAGGTAGAGCTCGAGCGCGGTTGCGAAGCCGGGGTCGTCATCGACGATCAGCACGCGGATCGGCGCGCGAGCGCGACGGAGGCGAGCGACCAGCTTGAGCAGACGAGACGGTAGGGAAGGCATGCGCGGACCGCAGTTGTGCCGGACGCCTGCCTTGATCCTATCGGGTCGCGATCGACGAGGTCGCGCGCGAGCCTACCGGCGTGCCCAAGCGCTCCGGGAACATCATCGACCTCCGACTCGTTGATGAGAGAGATGCCGCGACCGCCGGGTCGAAGGCGTCAAATCACCGAAGGAGGAACTTTGACACAGCATCCAAAGCTGAATCTGGTCGACGTCCGCTGCGCTTCGTGCGGCACGTCGTTCACGATCCGGTCGACCGCGACGGCGATCGGAGTCGACGTCTGCTCGACCTGCCATCCGGCCTATACGGGACGTGAGCGCACGGTCGCCGCGGGTGGTCGCATCGAGCGCTTCAACCGCCGCCGCGCCCTCGCTGCGGCATAGGCACGCCACGCGGCCTCGTCAACCCGATCTGGAAGATCTCGACTCCTCGCCGCGTCCTGAGGTCGACCTACTTCAGGAGGGAGAGATGAACGAGCACGAAGAGTTCGAGGCGCACGGGATCAAGGAGACCGTGACGGTCGGCCTGTCGGCAGCGGCGCTGCTCGCAGCAGGCGCCGGTCCCGCCGGCGCGGCGATTCCGGCCGGCGGCGGCGTCCCCGGCGGCGGCGGTATTCCCGGCGGCGGCGGTATTCCGGGCGGCGGCGGCGTACCGGGCCACTTGAAGGCGGGCAAGAAGCTGAGCGTCGACCCGACGCTGAAGATCGAGAACGGCAAGGCGAGCATCAAGCTCGGCCAGCGCGGCTCCGCGATCAACAAGCTCGCCCCGCGCGCCTGAGTCACAGCTCTCGCTCGTGGAGTTGCGGAAGAGCCTGCGTCGAGGCGGCTCAGGCGACGTAGTGGTCGCCCCTGCTACTTGACGAGCGAGAGCACCTTGAAGCGCATGGCACGCGCGGCGGGCTCACTCCACGGCGAGCAGGTCGACGACGAACACCAGCGGCTCGTGCGGCTTGATCGCCCCGCCCGCTCCGCGTGCGCCGTACGCCATGGCGGAAGGGATCGTGAGCTTGCGTCGACCGCCGACCTTCATGCCCTGCACGCCGGCGTCCCAACCCGGGATCACCTGCCCCTTGCCGAGCTTGAACTCGAACGGCCGGCCGCGGTTCCACGAGGCGTCGAACTCCTCCCCGGAGGAGAAGGCGACTCCGACGTAGTGCACCGAGACCTTCTTGCCGCGCGTGGCCTCGTCCCCGTCGCCGACGACGATGTCCTCGACGCCGAGCTCGAAGGGGATGTCGCCCTCGGGCTTCTCGATCTGCGGCCGCTCGAGTGGCATCTGCCGCACCCTACTGGCTACCAGCGGCGACCTGACGAGTGCGTTTGAGAGAGTGCGCCCATGCCCGAGGACCACTTCGGCGAGCGTGTGGCAGAGCGGTACGACGCGTCGGCGGCCGACATGTTCGAGCCTGCGGTCGTCGATCCCGTCATCGACTTCCTTGCCGACCTGGCGGGCCAGGGCGCCGCGCTCGAGCTCGGCATCGGCACGGGCCGCATCGCGCTGCCGCTCACGCAGCGCGGCGTCCGCGTGTACGGCATAGACCTGTCGGCAGCGATGGTCGCGAGACTGCGCGCGAAGCCGGGTGCCGAGAACATCGGCGTGACGATCGGCGACTTCGCCACGACCACGGTAGAGAGGACGTTCTCGGTCGCGTACCTCGTCTTCAACACGATCATGAACCTGACGACGCAAGACGAGCAGATCGCGTGCTTCCAGAACGTCGCCGCGCATCTCGAGCCAGGCGGGTGCTTCGTGATCGAGGTGGGCGTTCCGGGGCTCCAGCGGCTACCACCCGGCGAGACCGTCCGCGCGTTCACCGTGAGTGCCACGAGGCTCGGCTTCGACGAGTACGACGTCGTGTCGCAGGGCCTGATCTCTCATCACTACACGGTCGTGGACGGCAAGCTCGATGTCCTTTCGGTGCCGTTTCGGTACGTCTGGCCGTCGGAGCTCGACCTGATGGCGCGGCTGGCCGGGATGACGCTGCGCGAGCGCTGGAGCGGCTGGAAGCGGGAGCCGTTCACGAGCGAGAGCACCAAGCACGTCTCCGTGTGGGAGAAGACGGCTCGCCT
>DASXTR010000315.1:0-7272 GCA_036505325.1 Gaiellaceae bacterium | reverse complement strand
CCGGGGCTACAAGTTCTCGACCTACGCGACCTGGTGGATCCGCCAGTCGGTGCAGCGCGCCGTCGCGAATCACGCGCGGACGATCCGCGTCCCGGTGCACGTCGTCGAGCGCCAGCAGAAGCTGTCGCGCGCGGCGCGGCGCCTGGAGGTGGAGCTCGGCCGCGAGCCGACGAAGGAGGAGCTCGCCGAGGCGACCGGCCTCCCGATCCAGCACGTCGACGAGGCGCTCTCCGCCGCGTCCGCATCGGTCTCGCTGAACCAGACCGTCGGCGCGGACGACGAGGGCGAACTCGGCGACCTGTTCGCCGACCGTGAGGCTGCGGACCCGTTCGACGAGGCGGAGGAGTCGCTGCGGCGCCAGAACATCCGCAAGGCGCTCGACGCCCTGCCGGAGCGCGAGCGGCGCATCCTCGAGCTGCGGTTCGGCTTCGACGGTGAGCCGTGGACGCTCGAGGCGATCGGCCACGAGCTCGACCTCACGCGCGAGCGGGTGCGGCAGCTCGAGGGCCAGGCGCTCTCGCGGCTGGCAGCGCTGCGCGAGCTCGCCGGGCTCGCGGCCTAGAGGACATCGCACCGAGTCTGAAGAGACGGCCCGCCTCGGCGGGCCGTCTCTTTCTGGCCGTTCGAGCAGTCGCAGGCGTCATGATGTCGCCATCATGATGTCGCGCGTCCAGGTGTCGCTGACCCCCGAGGAGCACCGCCGCGCCCGGGCGAGGGCCGCCGAGCTCGGGATCTCGTTCGCTGCGTACGTGCGCCGGCTCGTGGCGCGCGATCTCGGCGAGCCAACATCTCCGGGGGAGCCGCAGGCGCTGTTCGACCTCGGCGACTCGGGCGGCTCAGACGTCGCCCGCGACAAGCACCGGTACGTCGGTGAGGCGGTCGAGGCCGACCGCTGACGCTGTTCGTCGACAGCTCGTTCTTCTACGCCGCGGCCGACCGCGGGGATCGAAGCAACGTACGTGCGAAGGAGGTGCTCGCGCGCGGCGAACGGCTCCTGACGAGCGACCACGTACTCGCCGAGACGTGGCTGCTGATCGCGCACCGACTGGGCCGTCACGTCGCCGAGCGATACTGGGAGGGAATTCGCAGCGGTGCGGCGTCCGTCGAGGCCGTCACCGGCGCCGATCTCGAGACGGCCTTTGCGATCGGCGAGGCTTTTCCCGACCAGGACTTCTCGATCTTCCGGTTCGGACGCGACCGCACGCGCGCCTTCGAGATCGTTCGGTGAACGGCGCTCGGTGCGTGTCATCTTCGCCGAGTTACAGGGCGCGCACGAGTTCGAGGAGCCGTGGCGACGGCCGCCCGGTCGCAGTGCATATCCAGCCGCGCGCGCGCGGCCGCGTGCCGAAGAGGACTAGCACCCGCGCGTCACGATCGGACGCTTCGGCGAGCCCGCCCCTCACGACCTGACCGCGTGCACCGCCGCCGACGAGCGCCGCCGACGGCGCCGCGAGGGCCGACGCGCCGGCTGCCCGCAGATGACGCGCCTCCTTGCGGCACGTCGGGTAGCTGTCGAGGGATCCTGTCAGCGTGCGTCCGGCAAGCCTCGGCTCCATGACGTCCTCCGCACGCTGATCGATCTCGACCGCCCACAGCGCGCGCTCGACGCCGTCGAGATCGTTCGCCTCCGTGATCTCTTCGAGGCGCAGGAACTCTGCCCACGCCCCGTCTGCGGTGTCTGCGAGGTACTGCGCGGGTCCCTCGCCGTCACCGTGCCAACGTGCCGCCGGCTGCGAATCCGACTCCCACAGAAACGGGAAACGGTTGTCGGTGTGCCTGTACCAGACCTCCGTCACGGTCAGCTTGCGCCCCCGGCTCCCATGAGCGAGTCCGACAGCGCGATCGCCTGCACGAGCGCCGGATCGTCCTCGCGTCGCGCTCGCTGAACGACCTGCGACGGCGTCCTGCCCCCGAGTCCCTGGCGCGGCCGCTCGAACCAGCGGCGGATCCCGTACGCGTTGTACGAGCCAACGAGGCCCGCGAGGATGCGCGCGACGGCGTGCAGGCGCCACGCCGTCTCGTCGGGCGTTTCACGATCGCCGGCTGCGTAGCGGCGGATCGACGACGCCGACACGCCGTCGAGGAGGCGGCTGAGGAGATCGTCGCCGAGCAACTCGCGGGCGGGACCCCACTCGCCGACCGGGTGCGGCGATGCGTCGATCGCCTCCAGGGTTGCGCGGAGCGCTTCCTCGAGGTCGCCTCCGCGTCGAAGCATCGGAACGGTATGGGTGGCCAGCCCTGCCGCTTCGGCCTCCCGACCGATCCCGAGCAGGAGCCTCGTGTCGAGCCGTAGCGGCTCCTCGAGACCCTCGGGGAGCAGACTCATCACCTGCGCGCGCGATACGAGGCTCAGTGCGTACTCGATGGCCCGGCTCGACTTTGCCAGCGGATCGGAAACGGACGCAATTCGGATCTGAACCACATCCAAAGAGTATCCGATCGGCGTCCGCCCAACCAGTGTCCCTTCAGGTCAGGAGGTCACGCGCTGCACCCACGCGACGAGCGTCGGCAGCGCGCGCTTGTCGGACGGGGGTACGTCGAGCAGGCCGTGGCCCGCCTTCGGGAAGACGACGATCTGCAGGCCGTGCGGCCGCACGCGACGGAGGATCCTCGCGCTGCGGTCGCTCGGGATCGACTTGTCCTGTCCGCCGTAGAGCCACAGGCCCGGCACGGTCATCTGCATCAGGTACGGCTTCGGGTCGAACCCGGTGGGCGCGCCGAGCTTCGGCTCGAGCTCGCGCTTCCGCGCGCTCGTCAGCGGCGGCGCGTCCTCGTCCTCCTCGCCGGCGAGTCCGCTCCAGCGCCGCTCCTCGCCGCCGGTCACGGCGGGTGCGTCGACGAGTGCGGTGAACGCGACGCGGTGGTGCGAGCGCGCGACCGCGAGCGGGACGACCCACCCGGCCTGGCTCGCGCCGAGCAGGCCGACGTGGTCGCGGTCGATGTCGGACCGCATGCGAAGCGCGTTGACGGCTCCGTCGACATCCGCGGCCAGCAGGTTGAAGTGGTCGCGGTCGCCGGGGCAGCACACGCCCTCCGACTCGCCGGCGCCGCGCTTGTCGTACGAGAGGACAGCGACCCCGCCGCGGACGAACGCGCGCACGAGCGGCGCGCCGCGGTACGTCAAGCGGCCGGCGGGGCCGTCGCCGGCCACGAACACGACCGCGGGATGCATGCCCGGGCCGGGCGGAAGCGCGATCGTGCCGGCGATCGTCGCGCCCGCGCACGTGAACCGCACCGGGGCCTCGCGGTAGCGCGCGTGGGTGACGGTCGGGCCGAAGTGCACAGTGGGGGTGTTGCAACGCGCCGTCGCCGGGTCGGCGACCGGGGCCCCGCCGAAGGCGGAGTGGAGGACGATCGCCGCCGCAGCGGCGAGGCCGAGTGCGGCGACTGCGAGTGAGACGAGCTTCATGTCGGGCTTCCTTCCGTCGGAGGTGACGCAGCCGACGGTAGGGCGGGAAGCCGCTCGCGTCATCGATGAAATCCCTGAAATTGCCCGCTCAGGGCCCGGTTTGGGGATTTCATCGACGCATGCGACGATCGTCACATGACGTGGGACCCGTTCACGCCGCTACCGGTCGTCGTCGGTGCGGCCGTCGGCTGCACCTTCGTCGCCGCGGGCGCCGTGGCGCGCCTGCGCCGGCCCGAGAACGGGACGGGGACGCTGCTCCTTCTCGCCGGCGCCGCCTGGCTCGTCTCCGGGCTCTCGAACGCCGACGCGTCCTTGCCCGACCTGGTGAACGACCTCGCGTTCAACCTCTTCCTCGCGGTCCTCGCGCACCTGATCGTCACCTACCCGTATGGCCGCGTGCGCCTGCCGCGCGAGCGCTTCCTGGTCGTCGCGGCGTACACGCTCGCGGTCGGGAACTACGTCGTCGGCAACCTCTTCCGCGATCCGCGCCTCGAAGGCTGCGACGGCTGCCCGAAGAATCTCCTGCTCGTCCACGGCGACCACCGGCTCTACGCGCTCGCGAACGTCGTCCTGCCGCTGGTGGCAATCGTGCTCGGGTGCACGATCCTGGCGCACATCGTGGCGCGGTGGCGAGAGGCGACCGCTGCGGCCCGCCGCGCGCTCGAGCCGATCTCGTGGACCGGACCCGCGGCGATCGTCGTCGCCGTGCTCTGGCTCGCGCGCGACGCCGGCGTTCCGCCGGCGTCGGACATCGGCGCCGCGCTCGACTGGGCCGCGCTCGCGTACGCCGCGATCCCGCTCGCGTTCCTCGGCGGGCTGCTGCGGACGCGCCTGCGCCGCGCAGCGCTCGGCGAGCTCGTGCTCGAGCTGAGCGAGCGGCCGTCACGCGAGCGCGTCCAGGCCGCGCTTGCGCGCGCGCTCGGCGATCCGTCACTCGAGATCGCGGTCCGGCCGTCGGAGGTCCCCGAGGGCCGCGCCGTGACGATGCTCGAGCCGGGCGGCCTCGCGATCGTCCACGACGCGTCGCTGCTGGAGGACCACGAGCTCGTCGAGGCAGCCGCCGCCGCGGCGCGCCTGACGCTCCCGCGCTCACCCACGCCCTTGCCGCTCGCGGAGCTCACGGCCCGCGAGCGCGAGGTGCTCGCGCTCCTCGCCGAGGGCCGAACCGACCGCGGCATCGCGCAGGCGCTGTTCGTCACGCCGAAGACCGTCGAGGCACACGTTCGCAGCATCTTCCGGAAGCTCGACCTGCCGGCGGACTCGACCGAGAACCGGCGCGTCCACGCTGTGCTTCGGTATCTGCACTCGGCGTGACGGAGTCCGAGGCTAGAGCCCGACGACGATTCCGCGCCAGGCGTCGGGGTCGGGAATCCGGTCGAGCCAACGCTCTACGCCCGCGACGATCTCGCCGTATTGCCGGTGCGACAGCGTCCAGATGACGATGACGCCCGCGTGCGGCCGATTCGCCTCCGCCCAGCGTCTGCAGATCGGCGCGAAGTCGCGGCCGTTGCGTGTAACGAAGATGCGGCCCTCGGCGGTCCCGAGCTCGAGGAGACGCTCGTCCGGGAGGCCTTCAAGGGGGATGTCGTCGGCGACGGTATGCACATCGTGGCCGCGCTGACGCAATGGGTCACCGATCCGCCTGGGTGACAGGTGCGCGTCGAGGAGAAGTCGCAAGCGTTACGGCGCCGGCGGCCGCCGGACGAATGGATAGAGCTCGTACCACTCCTCGACCGGGCGCCGATTCTCGTTGATCGCCTGCTCGATCTCGTCCGGGTAGTGCTCACGATAAGCGAGCGCGAGGTGGACGTGCTGTTCGGTGAGCTGCGTGTCGGCGATGAGCTCATCCGTCGACCCTGCTTCATCGATCATCTCGCAGATCTCCCACACATCGAGACCCGTGCCGATCACCCACGGCCGGCGACGGACGTCCTCGTCGCGGAACGCGATTCCCGGAAACCGTCGCGTTCGCATCGCCTCCTCCGTCAGCGCCTCCACGACGGCGCTCTTCGACCGCTGTAACCGTTGCGCTTCTTCCGCGACAGCCCGGTCGGTCGCCGCCGCAAACCGCACGCTGAACGGCTCACCTTTCCGCGTTGCCATTAGCCGAAGCTATCACACAAAACTTACACTGTGCCTAACCTCCCATTGTGCTAGCAATCTGCTAGCGTTCTGCTAGTGGCAACCCTCCACGTGCGCAACGTCCCCGAGCCGCTCTACGAGCTGCTGCGGGACTGCGCGGAGCGGGAGGGGCGTTCGATCGGCGCGCAGGCGACCATGCTGCTGCAGCAGGCGCTGATGCCGCTCGCGATGAGCCGCGGGATGACGCCGGGCCCGGGGCGCCGGTTCGGCTTCCAGCGCTTCACCGAGTCGGCGCGCGAGATCGTCGCGCGCTCGCAGGACGAGGCGCGCGCCGTCGGCGCGACGCACGTCGAGCCTGCGCACCTCCTCATCGCCGTCGGGGAGACAGAGGGGCGCGCACGCACTGCGCTCGAACGTATCGGCGTCACCGCGGACGGCATTCGCTCGCAGCTCGAGCGCGGTCCCGGCTCGCCGAAGCGCATTCCGTTCGCGCCGGACACGAAGAAGGTGCTGGAGCTCGCGCTGCGCGAGGCGCTCGCGCTGCGTCACACCTATATCGGCGGCGAGCACGTGCTGCTCGCGCTCGCGCCGGACCCGCTGCTCGAGCATGTCGGCGAGCACGACGTGCGCACCGCGGTCATGCTCGCGCTCGCGATGCCGTCGGACGAGCCGCCGCCGGCGGAGGTGGGCCCCGCGTACCACGTCGAGGATTTGAAGGGCGACGACGCCCGCTGGAGCACCCGTCTCAACGAGCTCGCGGCCGAGGGCTGGGAGCTCCTGCAGCTGGTCGACCGGCGCGCTGTCCTGCGCCGCATCTGACCGCAGGCAAACCGACTCCCCCGTTCGAACGTCTGAATTGTTGGGATACTCCCGGTCCGTCAGAAGAAGGAGGAGGATGTTGTGAAGTTGGCTAGGAGAGGCCTGTGGGTTTCACTCGCAGGGGCCGCATTTTTGCTCGCAGTATCGGCCGTCGCGGGGGCGGGGAAGCGTGCGGAGACGACCCTCGTCTTCGGCACGGCCTCCGATCCGGTCGTGCTGGACGGCGCGCTCGTCTCGGACGGCGAGTCGCTGCGCGTGATCGACCAGATGTTCGAGGGCCTCGTCGGCCTGAAGCCGGGCACGACTCAGGTCGAGGCCGCCCTCGCGACGAAGTGGAGCGCTTCGAAGAACGGTCTCGCGTGGACGTTCACGCTCCGCAAGGGCGTCAAGTTCCACGACGGCACGCCGTTCAACGCCGCTGCCGTCTGCTTCAACTTCAACCGGTGGTACAGCTTCAAGGGCTCGTTCCAGAACCCGGACGCGACGTACTACTGGCAGACCGTCTTCGGCGGGTTCAAGAACCCGGAGAAGGGCAACCCGGGCCCCGACAAGAGCCTGTACAAGGGCTGCAAGGCGCGCGGGACCTCCACGGTCACGATCTTCCTGACGCATCGCTCGTCGTCGTTCTTCGGCGCGCTGGCGCTGTCGAACTTCGGCATCGCGAGCCCGACCGCGCTGAAGAAGTACGACGCCGACACGGGTGAGGTCGACGACAACGGCGTCTTCCACCCGACCGGCACGTACTCGACGCAGCACCCGACCGGCACCGGCCCGTACATGTTCAAGAGCTGGTCGCTCGGCCAGAAGCTCGAGCTCGTGAAGTTCCCGGGCTACTGGGGCAAGAAGGCGAAGATCGACCGCGTCATCTTCCGGCCGATCGCGAACAACGCGGCGCGCCTGCAGGCGCTGCAGACCGGCGAGGTGCAGGGCTACGACCTCGTCGCGCCGCAGGACGTGCCGAC
>DASXTR010000314.1:0-2076 GCA_036505325.1 Gaiellaceae bacterium | reverse complement strand
GCTCGTGCGGTGGCTGTGGCCGATCCCGGTGGTCGCGTTCGTCGTCTACCCGTACCTGAAGCGGTTCACCTGGCTCTGCCACCTGTGGCTCGGCGCGGTCGACGGGCTCGCTCCCGTCGGCGCGTGGGCGGCGATCAAGGGTGAGATGCCGTGGCAGGCCTGGGCGCTCGGCGGCGCCGTCGCGGCATGGGTGGCCGGCTTCGACCTCTTCTACTCGCTGTTCGACGCGGAGGTCGACCGCGAGCAGGGGCTGCACTCGTGGTCGACGCGCTTCGGCGAGCGTGGCGCGTTCAACGGCGCGCGCGCGCTGCACCTGACGACCGTCGCGCTGCTCGTCGTCGCCGGCCTCGGACTCGGCGTCGGCGGGCTGTACTGGGCGGGTGTCGCGTGCGTCGGGGCGCTGCTCCTCTACGAGCACTCGCTCGTGCGGCCCGGTGACCTGCGACGGCTCGACGCCGCGTTCTTCACGATGAACGGCGTGATCTCCGTCGCGTTCTTCGCGTTCGTGCTCGCGGACGTGCTGTGACCGACGTCGGGCTGCTGCACCCCGGGGAGATGGGGGCGGCGCTCGGCAATGCGCTTCGGGCCGTCGGGCTTGAGGTGCTCTGGGCGTCGGATGGGCGGTCCGCCGAGACGGCGAAGCGCGCCGCCGGGCTTTCGGACGCCGGCTCGGTCGCGGAGCTCGCGCGGCGCTGCGAGGTGCTGCTGTCGGTTTGTCCGCCGCACGCCGCGCGCGACGTCGCGGCCTCCGTCGAGGGCTTCCGCGGTGTGTACGTCGACGCGAACGCGGTCTCGCCGGCGACGTCGCGGGCATTGGGGCGTCCGTTCGCCCGCTTCGTCGACGGCGGGATCGTCGGCTCGCCGCCGCGCTCTGCCGGGTCGACGAGGCTGTATCTCTCCGGCGCCGGCGCGGAGGGCGTGGCCGCGCTCTTCGCCGGGAGCGTCGTCGACGCGCGCGTCGTGTCGGCCGAGGTCGGCGACGCGTCGGCGGTGAAGATGGCGTACGCCGCGTGGTCGAAGGGGACGGCCGCGCTCCTGCTCGCGATCCGCGCGCTCGCCCGCGCGGAGGGCGTCGAGGAGACGCTGCTGGCGGAGTGGCGGCTTTCGGTCCCCGAGCTGTTCGACACGTCGGAGCGCGCCGCCCGGTCGGCGGGGTCGAAGGGGTGGCGGTGGATCGGCGAGATGGAGGAGATCGCCGACGCGTTCGCCGCCGCCGGCCTGCCCGACGGGTTTCATCGAGCCGCTGCGGAGATCTACCGTCGCGTGCCCCGCCTCGAGCCCGAGGCCGCGACGGTCGAGCGGGTCGTCGCGCAACTGGTGGAAGAAACGGCACACAATCGGCACGAAGCGGTGACGGACACGGCACGACTTCCTCGATAGCGTTTCGCTTGGGGCGCTTCGTTCGGCCCCCGTTACACGCGCGCGAGAACAGAGACGAGATGATCCAGGCCCGCAACCTCTCCAAGCGCTTCGGCGAGAAGCGCGTCTTCGACGGCGTCGACCTCGACGTCGAGCGTGGCGGGTTCCTGCTCGTGACCGGCCCGAACGGATCCGGGAAGACGACGCTCCTCCGCGTGCTGGCGGGGCTCGCGGCGCCGACGCGCGGCGAGCTCGCGTTGCCTGCGCGGGAAACGATCGGCTATCTCGGCCACGAGCCGCTCGTCTACCGGGAGCTGACGCCGCTCGAGAACCTGACGCTCTTCGGGCGGCTCTACCGCGTCCCCGAACGCGGCGAGCGAATCGGGATGCTCCTCGAGCGCTTCGGCCTCTGGGACGTGCGGCACGAGCGCGTGCAGACGTTCTCGCGCGGCATGCAGCAACGGCTCGGGCTCTGCCGGGTCCTCCTCCACGAGCCCGACTTGCTCGTCCTCGACGAGCCGTTCAACGCCCTCGACGCCGAGGGCGGGGCGCTGCTCGACCGCGCCCTCGACGAGCTGCGGAGCCGGAGCACCTTCGCGGTCGCGACGCACGAGCCGGCGCGCATCGAGCACCTCGCGACCGACCGCCTGGCGTTCGCGTGAGCTACCTCCGCGACGTCGCCGCGCTCGCGCGGAAGGACCTGCTGCTCGAGCTGCG
>DASXTR010000313.1:0-28315 GCA_036505325.1 Gaiellaceae bacterium | reverse complement strand
TCAGGCGGACTTGCGGGCCGCCGCACGAGCCTCCTCCTCGCGGCGGCGGATGAACGGGTTCGCGAGCTTCACGATCTCGAGCACGTACACGACGTACACCGACGCCGCGAGCGCGAGCAGTGCGACGCCGAGGTCGATGAGGACGTTCGTCACGTTCCAGCGCCCGTGTGCGTGCGGATGCACGAATCGTGTTGCCAGAGCGGCCAACGCGAGCGTGCCGCACCACGCGTACAGGTAGACGACCGCGCGCCGCTGCGAGAATCCGAGGCGGACGAAACGGTGGTGGAGATGGCGCGCGTCGGCGCGGTAGATCGGCTCGCGGCTGCGCACCCGCTTCGCGATCACGAACGACGTGTCGATGAGCGGGATCGCGAGTACGAGCAGCGGCAGCACGAGCGTCGCCAACGCGGCCGTCTTCAGCAGCCCCTGGACGGACACCGACGCGAGCGTGAACCCGAGCAGCAGCGCGCCCGAGTCGCCCATGAAGATCCGAGCCGGATAGAAGTTGTGGCGGAGGAACCCGACGCACGCGCCGAAGACGGTCGCGGTCAGGATCGCCGCGTCGGTGCGACCGAGCGACAGGTCGATGAGGCAGAACGACCCCGCCGAGATCGCGCACACGCCCGCCGCCAGCCCGTCGAGCCCGTCGAGGAAGTTGACCATGTTCATCACCGCGACGATCCCGGCGATCGTCAACGCGACGCCGAACCACGCGGGCAGCTCGTGCACGCCGAGCACCGGGAACGTGAAGCGGTGCACCCAGATCCCGTACGCCGTCGGGATCGCGGCCGCGCCGACCTGGCCGCCGAGCTTCGCCCACCACGGCAGCCCACGGAAGTCGTCGACCGCGCCGACAGTCGTCGCGACGGCGGCGCCGAGCAGGATCCCCCGCATCTCGCCGGAGAGCGGCAGGAACGCGAGCGACGGGACGAAGATGCCGAGGAAGAGCGCGAGCCCGCCGAGCCGTGGCACGTTCGGACGGGCGCGCTGCCCCTCATGGGGGCGGTCGACGACGCCGAGCAGCCGCGCCATCCCGCCGACGGCGGGCGTCAGCAGGACGACGATCACGCAGGCGAGGATCGCGCCCCACAGCACCTCGAGGTGCGTCGTGAACTCGTGGATCATTTGGTGCCGTACAGACGGTCGCCGGCATCCCCGAGGCCGGGGACGATGAAGCCTTTCTCGTTGAGGCCGCGGTCGATCGCCGCGACGACGATCTGCACGTCCGGGTACTGCGAATGGATGTTCTCGATCCCCTCCGGCGCCGCGATGATCGCGATCAGCCGCACGCTGGTCGCCCCCGCGTCCTTGACGAGCTTCACGGCCGCGGCGGTCGAATTGCCGGTCGCGAGCATCGGGTCGAGCAGGATCACGTCGCGGTCGGCGACATCCTGCGGGAGCTTCACGTAGTACTCGATCGGCATCAGCGTCTCCTCGTCGCGGTAGAGGCCGATGAACCCCACGCGCGCGCCCGAGATCAGCGTCAGCACGCCGTCGAGCATGCCCAGCCCGGCCCGCAGGATCGGGCAGACGGCGACCTTCTTGCCGGAGATGCGAGGCACCGGCGCGACCTCGAGCGGCGTCTCGATCTCGACGTCCTCCGTCGGCAAGTCCTTCGTCGCCTCGTAGGTGAGGAGCAGCGTGACCTCCTCGACGAGCTTCCGGAAGTGGACGGTCGGCGTGTCCTTGTCGCGCAGATAGGAGAGCTTGTGCTGGACAAGCGGGTGCGTGACGTGGACGACAGGCACTTACGTCGTCACGTAGCTCGTGTACCCGCGGAACCCGGGGTACAGCGGCCGCTTGTCGCAGAGCGCCGTCGAGCGTGCGGCGAGCGCGTCGACGTCCGCTTCGTCGGAGAGCGCGTCGCACATGATCCGGCCGACCTCGCGGAAGTCGTCCTCGTCGAAGCCGCGCATCGTCGCCGCCGGCGTCCCGACGCGCACTCCGGAGGCCTGCATCGGCGGCCGCTCGTCGAACGGGACGGTGTTGCGGTTGACGGTCATCTTCACGTCGTGCAGCCGCTCCTCGGCCGCCTTGCCGGTCCACTCGGTCGCACGCAGGTCCATGAGGATGAGGTGCGTGTCGGTTCCGCCGGTGAGGACGTCGACGCCGCCCTCCTGCAGCGACTCCGCCAGCGCGTCCGCGTTCGCGCGCACCTGGCGCTGGTAGTCCTTGAAAGCATCGCTCGCCGCGATGCGGAAGCACGCGGCCTTCGCCGCGATCGTGTGCATGAGCGGCCCACCCTGCATGCCCGGGAAGTTGGCGCGGTCGACCGCCTGCGCGTGTTCCTCCTTGCACAGCACGAAGCCGGCGCGCGGACCGGCGAGCGTCTTGTGCGTCGTCGACGTGACGAAGTCGCAGTGCGGCGTCGGGCTGGGATGCAGCCCGGCGGCGACGAGCCCCGCGAAGTGCGCCATGTCGCACATCAGCAGCGCGCCGACCTCGTCGGCGATCGCGCGGAAGCGGTCCGCCTCGACTGTGCGCGGGTACGCCGACCCGCCGCACACGATCAGCTGCGGGCGGACCTCCTTCGCCAGGCGCAGGACGTCGTCGTAGTCGACCGTCATCGTCTCGCGCGCGACGCCGTAGTGGTGGATCTCGTAGAGCTTCCCGGAGAAGTTGACCTTGAGCCCGTGCGTCAGGTGCCCGCCGTGATCGAGCGAGAGCGAGAGGATCCTGTCGCCGGGCTGCAGCACCGCGAAGTAGACGGCCATGTTCGCCTGCGCGCCCGCGTGCGGCTGCACGTTCGCGTGCTCGGCGCCGAAGAGCTCCTTCGCGCGCGTGCGCGCAAGCTCCTCGATCTCGTCGACGACCTCGCAGCCGCCGTAGTAGCGCTTGCCCGGATACCCCTCGGCGTACTTGTTCGTCGGCGTCGAGCCGACCGCCTCGAACACCGACGGCCAGGTGAAGTTCTCGGACGCGATCAACTCGATCTGGCCCCGCTGCCGCTCGAGCTCCCTGCCGAGCAGCTCCGCGATCTCCGGGTCGATCTCGGCCAGTCCCTGCGTCTTCAGCTGCTCGAACGTCTCGTGCGCGACGGCCATCTTCCGCTCCTTCCGCTAGTCCGAACCGGATCGTACTGCCGCGTCCGGCGCGACCCGGTTTCCGTTTTGCAACTTGGGGGGAATACGGGCCTCGTCGGGCAGGACGACCAGGGGGGAAGGCGGCGCTGGTTCGGGTCGCGGAGCGGTGGACGCGACGACCGGAGACGGGACGCCTCGCGGTGCTCGCGGCCGTCGGCACGGTGACCGTCGCGCTGACGGCGACCCAGGTCGCGGGCGCGGCGCCGGCGAACGACTCGTTCTCCTCCCCGCAGACGCTGTCCGGCTGGACCGGTTCCACGACGGGGACGAACGTCGGCGCAACCGCACAGAGCCGTGAGCCGATCGCGCCGGGCGGCGCGAGCAAGACGGTCTGGTACCGCTGGACCGCGCCCTCTAGCGGCGTTGCGTCGATCGACACGCTCGGCAGCGACTTCGACACCGTCGTCTCCGTCTTCACCGGGACGCGCGTCGACCGCCTCACCTTCGTTGCCCAAAACGACAACAGCGTCACCGCGCCCCCGGTGTTCGGCCGCACGAGCCGCGTCACGTTCAACGCCACCTCGGGCGTCACCTACAACATCCAGGTCGACGGGATGTACTACGAGACCGGGACGATCCGCCTCGCGTGGAACCGCCCGCCGCCGCCGAACGACCCGTTCGCGGCCGCGACCGCGGTCTCGGGCTCGTCGGGCACCGTCACCGGCTCGAACCTGCTCGCGACGGGCGAGCTCGGCGAGCCGCGCCACGGCGGTGTCGGGTACGGGGCGAGCGTCTGGTACCGGTGGACGGCGCCGTCGGCCGGCAGCTGGCGGTTCGACACCCGCTCGAGCGAGGTGCAGTCGACGGTCGTCGCCGCGTACACGGGAAGCGCGGTGAACTCGCTGACGTCCGTCGGCCGCGACTGCGCGTCGTACGACTACCGCTGCGTCGAGCTGCAGGCGGCGGCCGGCCAGACGTACCGCATCGCCGTCGACGGGACGGCGAGCCAGTACCAGGGGAACGTCACGCTGCACTGGGAGCCCCTGCCCACGCCGGCGAACGACGCCTTCGCCGCCGCCCAGCCCGTCTCCGGCGGCTCCGGCACGGCGGCGGGCAACACTGTCGGCGCGACCGTCGAGCCCGGCGAGCCGTCCGGTCAGCGGACGGTGTGGTACCGCTACGTCGCGCCGTGGCCGGGGCTCTATTCGTTCTCCGTCAGCGCGACGAGCGGCGAGCCGGCGATCGGGCTCTGGCGGGGGACGTCCGTCTCGTCGCTGACGGCCGTGCCGGTGACGTACGACGACTACTACGACCCGGCGTGGGACCTCACCGCCGGCACGACGTACTGGATCCGCGTCGACGGCCTGCAGTACCCGGCGCCGTTCACGCTCACGTGGCGCAAGCTGCCGCCGTCGAACGACGACCCCGACGGCGCGACGGACCTCCGCTTCGATGCGCCGCTGACGCAGACGACCGCGGGCGCGACGAAGTATCCGGGCGAGGCGAATCACGCCGGCGAGCCCGGCGGCGCGTCGGTCTGGTTCGGGTTCTCGCCGCCCGCGGCCGGCACGCTCACGCTCGACACCGCCGGTAGCGACTTCGACACCGTGCTCGCCGTCTACGCGGGGGCCGTGCCGGTTGCGAGCGACGACGATTCCGGCGGCGGCGGCGGCGGCACGAGCCGCGTCTCGCTCCGCGTCTACCGCGGTATCGGGTACGACATCGCGGTCGACGGCCGCGGAGGTGCCGTTGGGAACCTGCGTCTCACCTCGTCGTACACGCCCGACCGCCCGGCGAACGACGACTTCGCGTCCGCGGCGCCGATCGCGACCGAGCGCGCGTACGCCGACGGCACCCTCGTCGGCGCGACGGTCGAGCCGGGCGAGCCGGATGCGGCCGCCGACGGCGGCCACTCCGTCTGGTACCAGTGGGTTGCGCCGGCCACGGGGCGCGTCGAGTTCGACACGTGGTACCCGAGCTGGTGGTGGTACTACGCGTACCCGCCGTTCGACGCGCACCTCGCTGTCTACACCGGCTCGTCGCTCGGCACGCTGCGCCTCGCCGGCCGCGACGACCCGGCGGTGAACGACAGCCGCGTGAGCGTCCCGATCGTCCGCGGCAACCGCTACTGGATCGCCGTCGACGGCCGCAGCGGCGTCACCGGCTCGTTCCGCCTCAGCTGGTCGGTCGGTCCGCCGAACGACGAGTTCGAGTCGCCTCAGGTCGTCACCGGCTGGACGGGGGCGCTGAGCGGCTCGACCGCCGGCGCCACCTACGAGCTCTACGACGACGACGGCTCGCCGGGCGACGACGATGGGAACGGCAACGTCTGGTTCCTCTGGCGCGCGCCGGCGACCGGCGACGTCGCGTTCACCGCTCGCGACTCCTCGAACAGCGCGTTCCTGCGCGTGTACGAAGGGCCGAGCCTCTTCACCGCCGGCTGGGTCGCCGCCTCCGACGACACCGGCCGCGCCGCGTTCCACGCCGTCGGCGGCACGGTCTACCGGATCTCGCTGCTCGCCGACGGGCCGGGCGCGTACGAGCTCGCATGGTCGTCCGCGTCGCTCCCGCCGCCGTCGTCAGGGCCGCCGAACGACGACCTGGCGAACGCGACGACGCTCGCCGGCGACACCGGCTCGATCGCACAGGAGATCGCGAACGCGACCGTCGAGCCGTACGAGCCGGCGCACGACCCGGAGGAGATCGGCTACGCGTCGGTGTGGTTCCGGTGGACGGCGCCGTTCACGGGCCAGGTCACCTTCGACACGACGGGCAGCGACTACCTGACGATCCTCGCCGCGTACGACGACGCCGGCGTCGGCTTCGCGGGCCTGTCGCAGATCGTCGAGAACGTGAACCAGCTCACCTACGGCGCGACGACCCTCCGCCTCGGCGTCACCGCGGGCACGACGTACACGCTCGCGGTCGCACGCGCGCCGACGTACTCGCCGGGGAACCACCTGGCGCTCGCGTGGCGCCCGACGGCGGGGCCTGCGAACGACAACGTCGCGGCCGCGCAGCCGCTCGCCGGCGCGTCCGGCTCGGTCACCGCGTCGAACGCCGCGGCGAGCCGCGAGTCGCGCGAGCGCCACCACGGGGGCGCGGCCGGCGGGGCGAGCCTGTGGTATGCGTGGACGGCGCAGGCGAGCGGCCCCGTCGCCTTCATGACGCAGTCGACGCTCGACACGGTCCTCGGCGCGTACCGCCGCGCGGCCGACGGAACGCTGCAGCTCGTCGCCGAGAACGACGGCGAGTGGGGCCCGTACGCGAGCCGCGTCCGCTTCGTCGCAGCCGCCGGCACGACGTACTACGTGGCGTGGGACACCTCCTCGGCGTGGCTCTACCACATCGACGGCACGCGCGGGACGGCGACGCTGTCGTGGCGGCAGCCGCCGTCGCCCGCGAACGACGCATTCGCGAACGCGACCTCGCTGAACCCCGACGGCTACACCGTCTACTACGCGCTCGTCTCAACGGACGACACGTACGGCGCGACGAAGGAGCCCGGCGAGCCGGCGCACGCGGGGAACGCCGGCGGCGCGTCGGTGTGGTACCGCTGGCACTACTCGGACTCGTGGCCGCGGAGCTTCACGCTCGACACCGTCGGCAGCGGCTTCGACACGCTCCTCGGGGTCTACCAGGGCAGCTCCGTCTCGGCGCTGACGCCGGTCGCGAGCGACGACGACTCGGGCGGCGGCGGCGCGAGCCGGCTCACGTTCAGCGTCTCGGCGCCCGGCGACTACTGGATCGCCGTCGACGGGCGCAGCGGCGCGTCGGGCGAGTTCGTCCTCAGCCTCGCGCCGAGCGAGGCGCCGGCGAACGACGACTTCCGCGCGCGGCAGCCCGTGACGGGCGCGAGCGGGAGCGTCGTCGTCAGCACCTACGGCGCGACGACCGAGACCGGCGAGCCGTCGCCGTACTTCGCCGGGGCCGACCAGACGGTCTGGTACTCGTGGACGGCGCCCGCGACGGGCACGTGGCGCTTCGCGACGACGCGGTCGAGCGTGCTCGGCGTCTACACCGGCGACGCCGTCGACGCGCTCCTCCTGGTCGCCGGCGGAGACGAGAGCGTCGTGTATGCGGCTGTCGTCGCCGGCCAGACCTACGCCGTCCAGGTCGACGCGGCCGGCTACGACCCCGGCAGCACGTTCGTGCTCTCGTGGACGCAGTCGCAGGCTCCGCCGAACGACCACTTCGCGCAGCCGCTCGTCCTCACGGGCGCGTCGGGGACCGTCGAGCAGTCGACCGTCGGCGCGAGCGTCGAGCCGGGCGAGCCCTTCCACGCCGGGTCGGCCGGCGGTGCGTCGCTCTGGTACGCATGGACCGCGCCGTTCACCGGCACCGTGCAGCTCGACACCCGCGGCTCGTCCTTCGACACGGTCCTCGCGGCGTACACGGGGGACTCGCTCGCGACGCTGCGCGAGGTGCTGTCGAGCGACGACTTCGCCGACCTCACCGCGAGCCTCGTTCGCTTCGAGGCGCGCGCCGGCACCCGCTACCTCGTCGCCGTCGACGGCAGCGCCGGGTGGGCGCCGGGGCCGACGGGGGACGTGACGCTCCGGTGGTCGCTCGCCGCGCCGCCGGCGAACGACTCCTTCGGCGCCGCGGCGACGCTCGCCGGCGTCGCCGGCTCCGCGGGGGGCACGACGGTCGGCGCCCGCACCGAGCCCGGCGAACCGCAGCACGGCGAGCGGGTCACCGGCGCCTCCGTCTGGTACGCGTGGACCGCGCCCGCGACCGGGAACGAGACCGTGTCGGTGCCGTCGGGCTTCGTCGTCGGCGTCTACGCCGGGACCGACGTCGCGTCGCTGACGGTCGTGCGGCGCAGCGACGACACCGGCGACGAGGCGCGGTCGGTCACGTTCGCAGCCGCGGCCGGGTCGACCTACCGGATCGCGGTCGACTCGCTCGGCGGTGACGCGGGCGCGTTCACGCTCGCGTGGAGCGGCGGCGCGCCTGACAACGACGCCTTCGCTGCCGCCCGCGCGCTCGCAGGCCCGAGCAGCACGGCGGTCGTCTCGACCGTCGGCGCGACCAAGGAGCCGGGCGAGCCGGCACACGCGGGCGATCCGGGCGGCACGTCGGTTTGGTTCAGCTGGGTCGCACCGGCGAACGGCGTCGTCGGCTTCGACACGGCCGGCTCGTCGTTCGACACGCTGCTCGCGGTGTACCGCGGCGCGAGCGTCGGCGCCCTCACCGCCGTCGCGGCCTCCGACGACGCCGGCGCTGCGCGGACGAGCGCCGTCCGGTTCGAGGCGGTCGCCGGGGAGACGTACCTGGTCGCCGTCGACGGGCGCGGCGGTGCTGCCGGCGACGTCGTCCTCGACTGGTATCCCTCGCCCGCGCCGACGAACGACGATCGCGCCGACGCCACGCTGATCGGCGGGCGCGACGGCTACGTCACCGGCACGACCCTCGGCGCGACGGCTGCGAGCGGCGATCCGGCGGGCGCGCGCAGCGTCTGGTTCGCGTGGACCGCGCCGGCGGACGGGACGGTGACCTTCCGGACCCCGCTGCCGGCGTTCGACAGCGTGCTCGCCGTCTACCGCGGGACGACCCTCGTCGTGCAGCGCGACGACCCGGCGGGGAACGGGACATCCGTTTCGTTCGCCGCCGCCGGCGGCGCCACGTACCACGTCGCCCTCTACGGCAACGGAGGCTCGGCCGGCGCGTACACGCTCGACTGGCGCGAGCCGCCGCCGAACGACGACCTCGCGAACGCGCAGCCGATCGCAGGGATCGCCGGGTCGGTGACGGGGACGACGGCCGGCGCCGGGCTCGAGCCTGCCGAGGGCTACGGCAGCGACCGCTCGATCTGGTACCGGTGGACGGCGCCGGCGACGGGCACCTACGTCTTCGACACGGCCGGCAGCGTCTCGCCGCACAGCGTCTCCGCGAACCGCGGGACTGCGTGGGGCACGCTCGCCGGCCCGGGCACGGCGCGGTTCGGAGCCGTCGCCGGGGACGTCTTCTCGATCGCCGTGCTGGTCTCGAGCTGGTACGAGCCCGGCGACGTCGTCCTCACCTGGCGGACGGCGACGGACGCACCGCCGAACGACCTCTTCGTCAACGCGCAGACGGTCACCGGCTCGACCGGCGCCACGTCCTCGCCGAGCGCCGGGGCATCGCTCGAGGCCGGCGAGGCGTGGCCGTCGACCGGGAACCGCAGCATCTGGTTCCGTTGGATCGCGCCCGCGTCCGGCCGCGCGTGGATCAGCAGCCGCGGCTCGGAAGGCGACAGCGGGATCAACGTCTACACCGGCACGAGCCTCGCGTCCCTCGCCCCGGTCGCGTCGCCCGCGTCCTATTACCCGTACGAGGCCGTCGGGTTCGACGCGCTGTCGGGCACGGCGTACTGGATCCGCGTCACGACCTACGGCGGCAGCGCGGCGGTCAACTGGTACCTCGACGGCCAGGCCGGCCCGCCGGCGCAGAACGCGGCGAACGACATGTTCGCGAACGCGTGGGTCGTGAGCGGCGACGCACAGTCGACCGTCTGGACGACGTACGCGACGAAGGAGCCGGGCGAGCCGAGCCACGCGGGGAACGCGGGCGGCCACTCCGTCTGGTGGACGTGGACAGCGCCGGCGAGCGCGCGCGCCGTCATCGACACCGGGAGCAGCGACTTCAACACGCTACTCGCCGTCTACCGCGGGTCGAGCGTCGGCGCGCTGACGCTCGTGGCGGCGAACGACGACAACGGCTCGACCGTCGGCTCGAGCACGGTGACGATCGACGTCGTCGCGGGGACGACGTACCGCATCGCGGTCGACGGCAAGAACGGCGTCACCGGCCAGGCCGTGCTGCGGATCGGCACGAGCTCGCCGGCGGACACGACGGCGCCGTCGACGACGATCGCCTCCGGCCCGACCTCGCCCACCTCGTCGCCGACCGCCACCTTCCTCTTCTCGGCGAGCGACACCGCCGCGCGCTTCGAATGCCGCCTCGACGGCGGCGCCTGGCTCGCGTGCACGTCGCCGGTGCAGTACACGGGGCTCGCCGCCGGCACGCACACGTTCACCGTGCGCGCGATCGACCTCGCCGGCAACGCCGATCCGGTCGGCGCCGCCCGCTCGTGGGTCGTCTCGTCCCGGCCGGGGAACGACATGTTCGCCGCCGCGGCGACGCTGACCGGACTGACGGGACTGCAGGCGGACGCGACGATCGGCGCGACGCGCGAGAGCGGCGAGCCGCTGCACGACTCGTACGACGGCGGCGCCGGCTCCGTCTGGTACCGCTGGACCGCGCCGCGTGACGGCTTCGCGCGCTTCTGGATCGACTGGTCCGACTTCCGCGGCATCAGCGCCGTCTACACCGGCGACGCCGTCTCGGCGCTGCATCCTGTTCCCGTCCTCGCCGAGGGGGCCTTCCGCGCGAGCGCCGGGACGACGTACATGGTGGCCGTCGCGGGGCCGCTGACGGGGTCGTTCAAGCTGCGCTGGCGCGAGGCGCCGCCGAACGACGGCATCGAGCACGCCGAGCCGCTCGCCGGCGCGTCCGGCGCGTGGAGCGGGGACAACGTCGCGGCGACGAAGACCGCCGACGAGCCGGCGCACGGCGGCGACCCGGGCGGCGCCTCCGTGTGGCTCGAATGGACGGCGCCGGCGTCGGGGACGCTGACAGTCGACACGCTCGGCAGCGACCCGGCGCTGCCGACGCTGCTCGCGGTCTACACGCGCGTCGCGAGCGGTTACCCGACCCTGCGCGCACAGGACCGCGACTCGGCCGGCGGCGGGAAGAGCCGCGTGCAACTCGAGGTCTTCCAGGGGACGGCGTACGTGTTCGCGATCGACGGCGTCGCGGGCGCGACGGGCGCGCTCCACGTCTCGTGGGGCCTGACGGCCGGGATCGCGCCGCCGCCGCCGGACCCGCCCGCGCCGAGCGCGAGCAGCCCCTCGGTGACGCTCACCGCGCCTGCAGACGGCGCACGCGTCACGGGGGTCGTCACCGTGTCGGCGACCGCCTCCGATCCGGACGGGATCGACCGCGTCGAGTTCATCGTCGGCGGGTCCACGATCGGATTCGACCGTGACGCGCCGTATTCGTACGACTGGGCGAGCAGCTCGTACGGCGAAGGACCGATCGACATCGTCGCGCGCGCGGTCGACCGCACCGGCGCGACCGCGCTCTCGCAGCCGCATGTCGTCTCCGCGGACAACATGGGGCCGTGGGTCACGATCGACAGCGGGCCGTACGCCTACTCGCCGACGGCGACGACATTCGCGCGGCTCGTCTTCCATTCCGAGCCCGGTGCACGCTTCGAGTGCAGCCTCGACGACGGAGCGTTCGCGGCGTGCACCTCGCCCCTCGACTACCTCGGCGTCTCCGCCGGAGCCCACCGCTTCTCGGTGCGCGTCACGGACGCCTTCGGAAGTGTCGGCCAGACGCAGACGTGGTCGTGGACGGCCGCCGCTCCCGCCGAGACGACGCCGCCCGATACCGCGATCGCCGCCGGGCCGTCCGGCACCACCGCCGACAGCGGCGCGACCTTCGTCTTCACCGCGACCGAGACCGGATCCGTGTTCGAGTGCCGACTCGACGGCGGCTCCTTCGCCGGCTGCACGACGCCGCTCGAGCTCCAGAACCTCGCCGGCGGAGCACACTCGCTCGAGGTGCGCGCAATCGACCCGTCGGGGAACGTCGACGCGACGCCGGCCGTTCGCTCCTGGACGGTCTCCGGGACGCCGCCACCGCCGCCGCCGGGGGACACGACGCCGCCCGAAACGGCGATCGAAACTGGGCCCTCCGGGACGACGACGATCGCCGACGCGACGTTCACGTTCTCGTCCAACGAGAGCGGATCGACCTTCCGCTGCCGGCTCGACGGCGCCGTCGACTGGTCGCCGTGCACGTCGCCGAAGGCGTACACGGGGCTCGCGGCCGGCTCGCGCACGTTCACCGTCGTCGCGACGGACGGCGCCGGCAACGACGACCCGACGCCGGCGACGCGGACGTGGACGATCGCCGCGCCGTCGGACACGACGCCGCCCGAGACGACGATCGATTCCGGGCCGACGGGCACGACGACGAGCACGAGCGCGGCCTTCACGTTCTCGTCGTCGGAGGCCGGCTCGACCTTCCAGTGCCGCCTCGACACCGCGGCGTTCGCGGGCTGCACGTCACCCGCCTCGTACTCCGCTCTGGCGGCGGGCACGCACACGTTCGAGGTGCGTGCAACGGACGCCGCCGGCAACACGGATCCGTCCCCCGCGAGCCGTGCTTGGACGATCTCCGCCCCGACGTCGAACGACGCGTTCGCCGGCCCGCAGGCGATCAGCGGCACGAGCGGGACGGCGATCGGCTCGACGGTCGGGATGACGAAGGAACCCGGTGAACCGAGTCACGCCGGCAATGCGGGCGGGCACTCGATCTGGTTCCGGTGGGTCGCGCCGGCCGGCGGCACGGCGACGATCGACACGATCGGGAGCTCGTTCGACACGCTGCTCGCCGTCTACACCGGCTCGTCGGTGTCGGCGCTCTCGCTCGTTGCGCAGAACGACGATGCGTCGGGAGTGCAGAGCCGCGTGACGTTCACCGCCGTCTCCGGCACGAGCTACGCGATCGCCGTCGACGGGTACGGCGGCGCGACCGGCGGCGTCACCCTGCACTGGAGCCTCGCGACGCCGACCGGCGGCACGTCGAACGACATGTTCTCGGCCGCAGCCGCGCTCACCGGCGCCTCGGGCTCGTGGAGCGGCAACAACACCGCCGCGACGAAGGAGGGCGGCGAGCCGAGCCATGCCGGCAATGCGGGCGGCCGGTCGATCTGGTTCACGTGGAGCGCGCCCGCGGCGGGAACGACGACCTTCAGGACGGCCGGGAGCTCGTTCGACACGCTCCTCGCCGTCTACACGGGTTCCGCCGTCTCTGCGCTCACGGCCGTCGCTTCCAACGACGACGCGGACGGCGCATTGCAGAGCCGCGTCGCGTTCACCGCGGCAGCTGGCACGACGTATCGCGTGGCCGTCGACGGCTACAACGGCGCCGCCGGCAATGTCGCGCTGGCCTGGTCGCAGCCGTAGGACTTCAGACCGCGAGCGCCTGCTGGACACGCTCGAGCGCGTCGGCCGCGGGGGCGGCGCCCTCCCGGATCACGACCGGCTCCGGGCCCGTGAAGTCGATCACGGTCGACGGGGTTCCCGGCAGGCGGCCGGCGTCGATCTCGGCGGCACAGGCCGCGCGGATCCGCGCCGGTACCTCGTCGAGCGTCGCGGGATCCGGCCCGCCCGGCTCGTTGGCGCTCGTCGCGGCAATGCAGCCGACCGCGTCGAGCACGCGCTGCGCCGGGTCCGGCAGCTCGGGGACGCGGACGCCGAGCGTGTCGCTGCGCCCGCCGGTGAGCCACCGGTAGCGGCGCGCCGGGTTCGGGAGGACGAGCGTGAGCGGCCCGGGCAGGAGCGCGCGTGCGATCACGCCGGCGCGGCCCCGCAGCTCGGGGATGCATTCGACGAGCATCTCGATGCTCGAGGCGACCAGGGCGATCGGCTGCTCCTCCCCGCGCGCCTTCAGCCTGTAGAGCCGCCACGCCGGCTCGTCGCGGTACGCGGTCGTGCAGAGGCCGTAGACGGTGTCGGTCGGCAGCAGCACGAGTTTTCCCGCGCGAATCGCGTCTATCGCCTGCTGGATTTCGTCCACCGCGCCTCCACGACCCGCTCTCTCCCGGCGAGGTCCCGCGTGATCCTAGCTTCGGCATAGCCGAGGTCCGAGAGCAGCTCGGCGACGGTCGCGGCACGGTCTTCGTGCACCTCGAGGACGAGCCACCCGTCGAGGATCCGGCGCGCGTCCCGCCCGAGCGCCTCCGTCTGGCCGGCGTCGACGAGCGCGCCGCGCGGCTCGGCGAGCAGCTCGGCAGGGAGCCCTTCGAGCTCGGAGGCGAGGACGTACGGCGGGTTGGAGACGACGAGATCGAACGCTCCATCGAGGTTCTCGACCAGGCTGGTGCGCACCAGCCCCACTTCGATATCGAGCCGCTCGGCGTTCTCGCGCGCGAGCGCGAGGGCCTCGTCGGACGTGTCCGTCGCGGTCACGTGCGCGTCGGGCCGCTCGCTCGCGATCGAGAGCGCGATCGCGCCCGTCCCCGTGCCGACGTCGAGCACGCGCGGAGCGTCCACGCTCTCGACGAGCGCGAGTGCGCGCTCGACGACGATCTCCGTCTCGGGCCGGGGCACGAGCGCGCGGGCGTCGGTCTTCAGCACGATGCGGCGGAAGCCCCACTCGCCGAGGACGTACGCCAGCGGCTCGCGCTTGCCGCGGCGTTCGACGAGGACGCGCGCGGCCGCACGCTCGGCCTCGGTCAGGGGCCGGTCGTACTCGGTGTAGAGCTGGATGCGCCGCAGATCGAGCGCATGCGCGAGCAGGAGCTCCGCGTCGACGCGCGGCGTGTCGACGCCCTTGCCCTCGAGATATTCGGTCGCCGCGCGGAGGACTTCTCCGAGCGTCACTGCTCGAGTGCACGGCGGCGCTCTTCCGACGTGAGCGCGTCCGTGAACTCGTCGAGGTCGCCCTGCAGGACCTGGTCGAGGCGGTACACCGTGTGCTTGATGCGGTGATCGGTGACGCGGTTCTCCGGGAAGTTGTAGGTGCGGATCTTCTCTGCGCGCGCACCCGTGCCCACCTGTGCGAGGCGCGCCGCCGCCTGCTCGGCCTGCTGGCGCTCGCGCCCGGCTTCGTACAGCCGCGCGCGCAGGACGCGCATCGCCTTCTCGCGGTTCTGCAGCTGCGAGCGCTCGTCCTGCATAGCGACCACGATGTTCGTCGGTAGATGCGTGATCCGGACCGCGGAGTCGGTCGTGTTCACCGACTGCCCGCCGGGGCCGGATGAGCGGTACACGTCGATCTTCAGATCCTTCTCGTCGACCTCGACGTCGACGTCCTCGGCCTCCGGCATCACCGCGACGGTGGCGGTCGACGTGTGGATGCGTCCCTGGGATTCGGTCTCCGGCACGCGCTGCACGCGGTGCGTTCCGCCCTCGTACTTGAACACCGAGTACGCGCCGTCGCCGCGCACCGCGAACGTCCCTTCCTTGAGCCCGCCCGCGTCGTTCGGCGAGACCTCGATCTCCTCCCACTTGAACCCGCGCCGCTCCGCGTAGCGCTGGAGCATGCGCGCGAGGTCGCCGGCCCAGAGCCCGGCCTCGTCGCCGCCGGCGCCGCCGCGGATCTCGACGATGACGTCCTTCTCGTCCGCGGGGTCGCGCTCGACGAGCGACAGCTTGAGCTCCTCCTCGAGCCGGTCGAACTCGGTTTCGTACTCCGGCACCATCTCGGCGAGCTCCGCGTCCCCGCGCGCGGCCGCGAGGTCGTCGCGCATCTGCTTCCACCGGAGGGCGAGCTTGTACGGAGCTTCGAGTTCCTTCAGGCGCCGGCCGACGTCCGCCGCCTCGCGGTGGTCGTTGTAGACGGAGGGATCGGACAATCGCTCCTGGGTCTCGGTGTAGGAGCGCTCGAGCTCCTCCACCAGTGCGTCGAGCTGGGTTGCGGCCATGACGATCTCTAGGGTATCGCCGTGCGCGCCAGCCGACCGCGGTTCAGCCCGTCCTACGGCATCTCCGAGTCCGCCGACGGGATGCTGTCCTGGGGCTGGGCAATCGAACGGCTCGCAGCCTCCCGGAACTACTGGGTCTCGACGACCCGCGCCGACGGGCGCCCCCATGCGATGCCGGTCTGGGGCGTCGTTCACGACGGCGAACTCTGGTTCGGCACCGGCGGGGTGAAGCGGCAGAACCTCGAGCGCGACGGGCGCCTCGTCGCCCACACCGAGAGCGGCGACGAGGTCGTGATCCTCGAGGGGACGGTCGAGCAGCGCGTCGTGCCGGCCGCGCTCCTCGACGCGTACGAGGCGAAGTACGACCACCGGCCGGAGGCCGGCAGCCGTTTCTGGGTGGTGCTCCCCGCCGTCGCGTACGCGTGGCGCGAGCGCGACTACCCGACGAGCGCGACGCGCTTCAGGCCGGACTGAGCCCCTATCTCGTCCGTTCGGGACACGTCCGGCGGCAGCCACCGGAACGGGAGTGTGACGCGAGTGTGACGGAACTCAGACGTTCGGCGACGCGTCGAGCCGCGCGTCGAGCGAGACCTCCGGGATCCCGGTGAGCGCCTTCGAGACGGGGCAGTTCTGTTTGGCGTCGTCGGCCGCCTCGCGGAAGGCGTCCTCGTCGATCCCCGGCACGGTGCCGACGACGGTGAGGGCGCCCTTGACGATCCCCGGGCCCGGCTGGAACGTGACGGTCGCCGAGGTCGCGAGCCGCTCCGGCGGGTTCCCCGCCTGAGCGAGCACGTTCGAGAGCGCCATCGCGAAGCACGAGGCCCACGCCGCGGCGATGAGCTCCTCCGGGCTCGTCTTCCCGCCCGGCTCCTCGGACCGTGCCGGCCACGAGACGTCGAGCTGCGGCAGCGCGCCGCTCGTCGTCGAGCCGATCGTGCCGCTGCCGTTCATCAGGTCGCCCTGCCAGACCATGTCGGCCTTCCGCTCTGTCGCCATCTGCTCCTCCTTACCGGTCTTCGATCCGTGACGTCAGTAGTACAGGATCACCACGGAGTAGAAATCGACGAACAGGCGCTCGTACGCGTCCCGGCCGAGCCGCGTCACGTGCGGCAGGTCGACCCGCACGTCCTTCCCCCAGTCCGTGGGGCGGCACGACGCCCCGTTGACCGTCCGGTACCGCCTCCCGGAGGGAACCCACGCGGGGGAAGCCGTTCTACGTCGGCGTGCGTCTGCACGGCGAGCTGCCGCTCGACCCAGCAGTGCCGTTGGGGGCCGGCACCGAGTCGCGTCAGGTCGTACGTCCCCGGCCGCGACAGCAGCAACGGCGCGGCCAGGAGCACGAAGAGACCGCGGCTCACGCCGTCCGTGTACCCCTAGGCCATGACTTCGACGCGCCGGTCCGCGGGCGTCAGGCGGCCCTCGCGCTCCAGCACTTCGCGCAGGGCGCGAATGGACACCTCGAGCTGGTCGAGCGACGGCTCGCGCGTCGTCAGCCGCTGGAGCCAGAGCCCGGGTGCGAGCAGCGTCATCAGGATCCGGTTGCCCTGGTGCTTTCCCGCGAAGCGGATCAGCTCGTACGCGATGCCCGCGATCACCGGGAGCAGCAGGATGCGCGACACGATCAGCCAGTACCAGGCGGGCCGGCCGATCGTCGCGAACACGAACACGCCGACGACCATCACCCAGAGCAGGAACGCGGTGCCGCAACGCGGGTGGATCAACGAGTAGCGCTGTACCGTCTGCGGCGTCAGCTCCTCACCGGCCTCGTAGGCGTTGATCGCCTTGTGCTCGGCGGCGTGGTACTGGAAGACGCGTCTCAGCGACGGGATCAGCGAGAGCAGTGCGAGGTAGGCGACGAAGATCGTGACGCGGATCATTCCCTCGATGATCACGAACCAGCCGTCGCTCGAGATCGGGAGCAGGTCGGTCAGAAGGGCCGGCCCCACCTTGAAGACCATCAGCACGAAGCCGATCGCGACCGCGAACGAGAAGACGATTGCCCAGCGCCCGATCTCGGCCGGCTCGGTATCGCCCTCCGCCTCCTCGGCTGCCGCGTAGTTCGCCGACACGCTGAGCGCGCGGAAGCCAATCGCGAGGCTCTCGCCGAGAGCGACGACCCCGCGGACGACCGGCAGGCGGAGCGTCCAGTGGCGCGCCATCAGCGGCCGGATCTCGTTCGCGACCTGCGCGATCTCCCCGTCCGGCTTGCGCACTGCGACCGCCCAGTTGCGCGGTCCGCGCATCATCACGCCCTCGAGGACGGCCTGACCGCCGATCGCCTGGCTCATGCGGCTACGAGCGCCGCGCGCGCTCGGCCTTCTCGAGGCGCCGCTGGAAGCGCTCGACGCGCCCGCCGGAATCCATCAGCTTCTGCTTGCCCGTGTAGAACGGGTGGCACTGAGCGCAGACCTCGACGTTCAGCTCGGCCTGCGTAGAACGCGTCTGGAACGCGTTCCCGCACGAGCAGTGGACGTTCGCGAGGACGTACTCGGGATGGATCTCGGCCTTCATGGACGGGCCAGGATAGCAGAGGCGGTTTGGGGGCTGACGTTGCCTCCTGAGACAACAACGACCGGAGCTCGAGCCTCGATCTTCCCGGCCCGCCAGGCCGCAGCGGCGGCCGCCCCCGCCGGCTCGCACGCCAGCTTGGCGCGCCCGTAGAGGAACCGGAACGCGTCCTCGATCTCGGCCTCGGTGACGGTCACGAGTTCGACGGCGCCGGCGCAGATCTTCAGCGCCAGCTCGCCCGCGAAGGGCGCGTTCAGCCCGTCGGCGATCGACCGCGGCTCGACCGGCGTCGGGCGGCCGTTCCGCAGCCCTTCGTGGAGCGCGATCGAGGTCTCCGGCTCGACGGCGACGATGCGCATCCGGTCGCGGAGCGCCGCGGTGATGCCCGACACGAGCCCGCCGCCGCCCACGGCGACGATGACGGCGTCGGCGTCGGCGGCGTCCTCTTCGATCTCCAGGCCCACGGTGCCCTGGCCCGCGATCACGACCGGGTCGTCGAACGGGTGCACGAGGGTGCGCCCCGTCTCCTCCCGCAGCTCCGCGAGGCGCTCGAACGCCTCGGTCGGATTCGTCGCCGCGAGGTCAACGCCCGCGCCGTAGGCGCGCGTCGCCGCGATCTTCTGGTCGGAGGCGCCCTCCCACATCACCACGAGCGCGTCGACGCCCTCCTCGGCCGCCGCGAACGCGACCGCCTGGGCATGGTTCCCCGCGGAGATCGCGATCACGCCGCGCGCCTTCTCCTCCGGCGTCAGGCTCGAGAGCTTGTTGAGCGCGCCGCGCGACTTGAACGAGCCCGTGCGCTGGAAGAGCTCGCACTTGAGCCGCGCACCGAGCGTGCGCGAGGAGAGCATCGGCGTGCGGGCGAGCCGCGTGCCGATCGTCGCGCGCGCGCGCTCGACGTCGTCGCGGTCAACCACGCTGACGCAGCGCCTCGAAGAGCAGGATCGCCGCGGCATTCGCGGCGTTGAGGCTGTCGGCGACGCGTCCGCGCATCGGGATGGAGACCGTAGCGTCGGCGGCGCCGCGCCAGCGCGCGTCCAGCCCTGCGTCCTCCGCTCCGACGACGAGCGCGGTGGGGCGGGCGAGGTCGACGTCCGTGTACGCGGCCTCGGCGTCGACGACCGCGGCGACGAGTTGCGCGTCGAGCGCTCTCACCTCGTCGAGGTGTGTTTCCAGGACGGGCAACGTGAAGACGGCGCCGGTCGACGCGCGGATCGCGTTCGGGTTCCACGGATCGACCTCCGCGTCCGCGACGAGGAGCGCATCGGCGCCGGCGGCGTCCGCGGAGCGCGCCATCGCGCCGAGGTTGCCCGGCTTCTCGATCCCGACCGCGACGAGGTAGAGGGATCCGTTCGGCGGCAGCTCGCGCTGCGGGATCTCGACCACGGCGAGCACGCCCTCGGGCTCGGCGCGGTACGCCATCTTCCGCAGCACGCGCTCGCTCACCTCCTCTCCACCGTGCGGCCAGGCGAGCAGCTCCGGCGCGTAGTAGGTCGAGACGAGGTTCAGGCCGGCCGCGCGCGCCCGCGCGACCTCGCGCGGCCCTTCCACGACGAAGAGCCCGGCGCGCTTCCGCTCACGCGACTTGCGCAGCCGCAGCACGTCCTTCACCCGCGAGTTGTCGACCGATGTGATCACCTGCTGTCGTATCTAGCCATGTCCGGCGGCAGCCACCGAAGCGGAAGTGTCACAAGGGTGTGCCGAAACTGCGACGTGGTCTGGCGCGCGGAAACCGCGACGCCTACCGTCGAAGCATCTCGTACAAGCCGCGCATCGAAGTTCCGTTCGGCTACTACCACGTCGTCACGCGCGGGAACAACAAGCGGCGGATCTACGAGGACGACTGGGACCGCACGATCTTCCTGATGATGTTCAACGGCGTCGCGCATAAGTACGGCTGGACGATCCTCGCGTACGTCCTGATGGGCAATCACTACCACTTCGTGATCAGGCTCGGCGCCTGCGAGAACGGCCTTTCGCGAGGGATGTGCGAGCTCAACACCGGTTACGCGTTCGAGTACAACCGCCGCCATGGGCGCATCAACCACCTCTTCGGCAAGCGCTACTGGAGCAGGATGCTGAAGACCGACGCGGAGATCCTGAGCGCGTGCCGGTACGTCGTTCTCAACCCAGTGCGTGCAGGCCTCGTCGACGATCCCTCGTTGTGGGTGTGGAGCAGCTACCTCGCCACGATCGGCCTGGCGCGCGCTATCTCGTGCTTCGATGCCGACGCGCTGCTCCGCCTGTTCGGCCAAACGACCCGCGAAGCCGCGATCGCCGAGTACACGAAGTTCTGCGACCCCGTCCGTTTCGGCCCCGTCCGGCGGCAGCCGCCGTGACCGGACCGTGCCGAGATGCGCGCGGAAGTTACGTCAGCGTGTACTCGGGGCCGCTGCCGCCTTCGGGCGGGGTGAGCCTGCCGCCCTTCGCGGTGATGGCGCCGCACTGGACGCAGTTCGACGGCGCGAGCTGGACCTCGACCGTGCCGTCGCCTGCGTCCGGGCCGACCTCGTAGACGTGCGCCGGGCACATCCGCACCCACGCCTCCGCGAGCTCGCGGGGAACGCGCGTCTGGATGCGGATGTGGTTCGGCTGGTCGTCGCGCGTTCTGTTGCCGGAGAGGAAGACGGACGACAGCTTGTCGAACGTCAGCTTGCCGTCGGGTGCGGGATAGCGCGACGCGCGGTCGGTGCGGATGAGGGGCTGGTCGGCGTCGCGCTCCGTGGGCGTGTCCTTCGGCGGGAAGCGGCCCTTCGTCGCGGTCGCGAGGCCCGCGCCCACCGAGCCGAGCCAGAAGCCGCGGCCGAACGCCTGGCGCATGTTGCGCACCTCGCGCAGCTCGCGCCAGATGAACGACTCGCGCAACGCGTCGTCGTACGACGCGAGCTCGCGGTGCGACGAGCCGGGCGAGATCGCGCGCCACGCCGCCTCCGCGGCGAGCCGCCCCGACTCGACCGCGTAGTGGATTCCCTTCAACGCGGGCACGTTGACGAGGCCGACCCCGTCGCCGGCGAGCAGGAGCCCCGGCGCGTGGAACCGCTTCGGCAGCGACACAAAGCCGCCCTCCGGAATCGTCTTCGCTCCCCACTGCACGCGCTCGCCGCCCTCGAGGATGTCGCGCACGCGCGGATGCGTCTTCAGCTCCTGCAGCACGTCGTGCACGGACAGCTCCGCGTCGCGGTAGTCGAGCCCGACGACCATCCCGATCGCGACCATGTCGACGCCCATCGGGTAGATGAACGAGCCGCCGAACTCGCGGTACTTGCGGCCCGCGCGCAGCGGCCAGCCCATCGTGTGGATCACGCGGTCGAGCGGCTTCGGGACGCGCCAGACCTCTTTGACTCCGAGCGCCCACACCTGCGGGTTCTCGCCGGCGAGCGCGAATCGCTGCAACGCGACCCCGGTGAGATGGCCCTGCGTACCCTCGGCGAGGATCGTCGCGCGCGCGGTGACGTCTGAGCCCGGCTCGTAGCGCGGGCCGGGTGTGCCGTCGCGCTGGAGCCCCTTGTCGCCGGTGCGCACCCCGAGCACGCGGCCGTGATCGACCAGCAGCTTCTGCGCGTCCGTTTCCGGGAGGATCGTGACGCCGAGCTCCTCGGCCTGGTCGCCGAGCCAGCGCCCGAGCTGCGACAGCGAGACGACGAGGTTGCGCTCGTTCTTCATCGTCGGCGGCGTCGGGATGCGCAGCGCCTGGTGCGGTGTGAGGTAGTACACCGACTCCGCATGCACCTCGCCGAACGAGGGGATCTCGTCGAGGCGGCGCCGGCCCGTGAAGAGGCGCTGTAGCCCGCGCGGGTTGATCACGGCGCCGGAGAGCAGGTGCGAGCCGGGGCCCTTCCCCTTCTCCAGCACGGCGACCGGCACCTCGCCGAGTCGCTCCGCGGTCGCCGGGTCCTCCTCCATCAGCTGCCCGAGCCGGATCGCGGCCGCGAGGCCCGCGGGGCCGGCGCCGACGATCAGCACGCCGACCTCGATCCGCTCGTCCGCCGGATCGGTGGGCGTCGTCACCCCCTCCGAGACGTCGAACGGCGGGGGAAAGTCAGACGGTTGCATTACGAAGCCTTGCGCGCGCGCACGAGCTCGGTCAGCTTCGGAACGATCTGGTGCAGGTCGCCGACGACGCCGAGATCGGAGAACTCGAAGATCGGCGCGTTCGGGTCCTTGTTGATCGCCACGATCACGTTCGAGCTCTGCATGCCGACCTTGTGCTGGATCGCGCCGGAGATGCCGACCGCGATGTAGAGCTTCGGCGACACCGTCTTGCCCGTCTGCCCGACCTGGGTCGAGTACGGGTACCACCCCGCGTCGACGACGGCGCGCGTCGCGCCGACAGCACCGCCGAGCGCCTTCGCGAGCTCCTCGACGAGCGCGAACTTCTCCGGCTCGCCGAGGCCCCGTCCGCCGGCGACGATCACGTCCGCGTCCTCGATCGACGGCCCGGTCGACTCCTCATGTGCCTGCTCGACCATCTCCGCGAGCGTGGAGTGCTCCTCGAGCGAGACGTCCACGTCGCGCACCTCCGCGGACCCGCCCGTCGCGGCCGGGTCGAACGTGCCGGAGCGGAAGAGCGCGAGCCGCGGCGTGGACGTCCAGCCGACGTCCACGTACACCGAGTCGGCGAGCGCCGGGCGCTTCCCGGTCAAGTCGCCTCCGTCGGCCGTGAGGTCGACGAGGTCCCAGTTGAGGCCCGCGCCGAGCCGCGCCGAAAGCGCGCCCGCGATGTCCGCGGCGAGCACCGACTGCGCGAACAGCACCGTGTCGAAGCCCTCGTCGCGCACGAGCTGCGCGAGCACGTCGACGCGCGGCTGCGGCAGGGGCGCCTCGAGCCGTGGGTCGTCGGCGACGAACACCGTTCGGGCGCCGAACTTCCCGGCCTCGTCGGCGATCGGGCGCACGCCCGACCCGGCGACGACGCCGGCCACCTCGCCGCCGAGCTGCGCCGCCTTCGACAGAACCGCGAGCGACGGCTTCTGCAACGCCTCGCCGTGGTGCTCGAGGAAGACGAGCGTCTTCACAGCAGCCGCTTCTCTGCGAGGAACTCGACGATCGCGTCCGCCGCGTTGCCGTCGTCCTCCAGCTTGCGCGAGTCGCCGCGCGGCGGCGGCGGGTTGAGCGCGACGACGGTCGTGCGCGCGTCCTCGGCGCCGCCCACGTCTCCGGCGGCGAGCGTCTCCTGCGGCTTGCGCTTCGCGCCCATGATCCCCTTCAGCGACGGATAGCGCGGCTCGTTGATCGCGTCCGACACCGCCACCACCGCCGGCAGCGGCGCACGGATCGTGTCGTAGCCGAACTCCGTCTGCCGCTTGCCGGTGACCGAGCCGCCCTCGACCGTCAGCTCCGAGACCTGCGAGATCGTCGGCCGGCGCAAGCGCTCCGCGACGGCGGCCCACAGGCAGGCGCCGTCGCCGTCGGCGGACTGCTGGCCGAAGAGGACGAGGTCGGCGGCCTCCTTCTCCAGCGCGCCGGCGAGCGCCTTGGACGTGCCGACGAGATCCGCGCCCTCGAGGGCGGGGTCGGAGACGAGCACCGCCCGGTCCGCGCCCATCGCGAGCGCCTTCCGCAACGCGTCCATCGCCTTCTCGGGGCCCATCGAGACGACGACGACCTCGCCGTCGCCCGCGGCGTCCTTCAACTTGAGCGCCTCCTCGACCGGATGCGTGTCGTAGTCCGAGAGGGTGAGCTCGCCGGTGCGGTCGAGGCGCTTCGAGGACGGGTCGAGCCGGCGTCCCGTCGCCGCATCCGGCACCGCCTTTACGCACACCGCGATCTTCATCGGGCGGAGACTCTATCCGGCGGTCCCGGGCGAATGTGCCTGAAAGTGGGTTGGCACCTTCCGAAACCGGTGGTAGGGTGCTCGACTTCGAGCGCGAAGACCGGCTTTCATGCGGATGTTCCGGACAGCAGCCCGAGGGATCCTCCTCCTCCTTCTCATCGCCGCCGCGACGATCGGCGCGAGCTCGGCGCGCGCAGGCAAGGGCGGTGTGCCGCCGCTCATCTTCCCCGTCGTCGGCCAGGTCAGCTATACGGACGACTTCGGCGACCCGCGCGCCGGGGGCCGCCACGAGGGCAACGACCTGGTGGCCCCGAAGCGCGCGACGGCCGTTGCGGTCGAGCCCGGCACGGTCAAGTTCTGGACGACGTCCGCGAACGCCGGCTGCATGCTCTACCTCGAGGGCGACAGCGGCACGACATACCTGTACATCCACCTGAACAACGACGTCACGCTCGCGAACGACAACCGCGGGAAGTGCGTCGCCGGCACGGCGTTCGCTCCCGGCCTGACGAGCGGCGACCACGTCGAGGCGGGGCAGCCCGTCGGCCTCGTCGGCGACTCGGGCGACGCGAACGGGATCGCTTCGCACCTGCACTTCGAGGTGCATCCCAGGGGCGGCGCCGCCGTCGATCCGTTCCCGTTCCTCAAGAAGGCGAAGCGGCTCCTCGTCGCGGCGCCGCCGGAGGGCGCGTCGTTCACGCTCAAGCTTCAGGGCACTGTCGCCGCAACGGCCGACGGCGAGCTCGACGTCAACGTGCAGACGCTGCAGTCGTGGCCGTCGCACCAGAAGCTGACGAAGCTCGGGAAGACGATCTCGCTCGAGGTCCCGGCCGACGCCGACGTGCAGCCGGTCACGCTCGACGCGGCGCTGCCGGGTCAGGCCGTGTCGGTGTGGACGCTCCCCGCGACGCCGACGCTCGAGGCGCTGATCGGCGCGCCGGGCGCGCTCAGCGCATCGAAGATCCTGCTCCGGTAGGCCGCGTCGTCCGTTCGAGACGTGTCCGGCGGCAGCCACCGGGTCGGGAGTGTGACGCGAGTGTGCCTAGACCGGAACGGCGCCGCGGACGAACTCGACGATCTCGCCGGTCGGGGCGCCCGGGCCGAACACCTCGGCGACGCCCTTCTCCTTCAGTTCGGCCACGTCGTCGTGGGGGATCGTCCCGCCGACGATCACGACCATGTCCTCGGCGCCCTGCTCCCGCAGGAGGTCGACGATGCGCGGCACGAGCGTCATGTGCGCGCCGGAGAGGATCGAGATGCCGACGGCGTCGGCGTCCTCCTGGATCGCCGTCTCGACGATCTGCTCGGGCGTCTGGTGCAGGCCCGTGTAGATGACCTCCATGCCGGCGTCCCGCAACGCGCGCGCGATGATCTTGGCGCCCCGATCGTGCCCGTCGAGGCCGGGCTTTGCGACCACTACCCGGATCTTCTGCGCCATCGGTCGGGCAGTATAGGAACGTGAAGCTGACCGTCGTCGGCAGCTCCCCCGCGTGGCCGAACCCCGGGGGCGCGCAGTCCGGATACCTGCTGGAGGGACGCGACGGCGGACGGCTGCTGCTGGACTGCGGGCCCGGCGTGCTGCCGAAGCTGCGCGAGCGCGAGCAATGGCCCCGCGTCGACGCGATTGCGATCACGCACTTCCACCTCGATCACTGGGGCGATCTCGTCCCGTGGGTGTGGGGTCTCCAGTCCGGGCCCGCGGCCGGTCTCGAGGCGCCCGAGCTGTGGCTCCCGCCGGGCGGGAAGGCGACGCTCGCGCGGCTCGGCGAGGAGCTCGGCCGCAAGGACATGTTCGAGGAGACGTTCCCGCTCCATGAGTACGCGGAGGGCGAGCCGTTCGAGGCGGCAGGCTGCACCGTCGTGCCGCACCGTGTTCTCCACTACACGGTGCTCGCATTCGGCTTCCGCGTCTCGCAGAACGGAACGGTTGTTGCCTATTCAGGCGACAGCGGGCCGAGCCCGCAGCTCGCGGAGCTCGCGCGCGACGCGGATCTCTTCCTCTGCGAGGCGACGCTCGAGACGCCGAACCCGGAGGGTGGCATCCGCGGGCACCTCGCAACCGTGGAGGCACTTGCGGCCTTCGAGCAGTCGGGCGCGAAGCGGCTCCTCCTCACGCACCGTCCGGCCGAGCGGCCCCTGGACGCCGGGCTCGAGCTCGCCTACGACGGGCTCGAAGTGGACCTGTAGCTCGAGAGGTCGCGCGCGTAGCGTTTCGCGGCGCGGCGGTTTTGGATCAGCGACCGCGCGATGACCGCGAGCGGCGTGAGCACGATCAGCGCCAGGATCGACAGCGGAACGGCCAGCCACTTGGCCGAGAGCGGAGCGCGCGGCGGGGGCGGCGGCGGCACGGCGGCCGCGGACTTCGACTGGCCCGCGGTGGTGACGCCCTTCGGCACCCACGCCGCGACGAGCCAGCGGTTGCCGCGCTGCGGGTAGCGCTTGAGCTCGATCGTGAACGTCTTGCCGACGAGGTCGTGCCCGGGCTTCGCAACGAGCGCCAGGTCGAACGCGACGTCGTCGTCGTACGAGTAGAGGAGGTTCCACGCCGCGATCCCCGAGACGGGGAACGGAACGACGTTGTTCGTGCCGGTGTTCCACGACTTGCGCGTCTGCCCCGCCTGCATCTCGGGCCCGAGCAGCGTCCAGGCCTCGTCGAGGCGCTGCCGCGCGACCGCGGTCCGGATGAAGTGCGACGACGTCGAGAGGAGCTCGAGCCGCTCCCGCTGCGTGAGGTGGTGCAGCCGCGGCTCGTGGTAGACCCACACCGGCTTGTCGCTGAGCGGCGTCTCGGTCGACTTGCCCGTGTTGCCGATCCAGATCGACGCGCCCACGATCGCCGCGGCCACCGTCGTGAGTCCGCCCGCCCACGCCAGGCGCCGGCGAAAGCGGTACGACGAGAGACGACGACCCATGGGCCGTGTTCTAGCGCGCCTCGGCGCGCGGCGCTAGGAGGGCTTGGCGGGGCGTTGCTCGTCGTAGCGCGGCCCGACGGCCACAGCCACGCTGCGCCGAGCCCTCCTTAACCTCCGCCGTTGTTGCTCGACCCGTTCGGGAGGGGTGGCGACGAGCGCGGGACCCAGGCGTTGACGAGCCAGTTGCCGCGCTTGTCCTTGATCATGTCGAGGATGAACAGCTGCGACGTGACGCCCTGCTTCTGGGCCTTGTCGGTGGGCAGCAGCGCGATCTCGAGCTGCACTTCCTTCGGGTACGAGAAGTCGATCTTCATCGGCGCGTAGTCGATCGAGTCGACGTCGTACGGGATCACGGCGATGTTGCCGGTCATCCACTCCTTGAGCGTTTGACCCTGGCGGATCTGCGGGCCGGCGAGCGCGTACGCCTCCCTGAGGTTCTTCCGCGCCACCGCCGTCTCGATGAACCGCTTCGCGACCTGGCGCGCCTGCGGGTCGAGCTTGATGCTGGCCGGTACCGGCGAGCGGTCGTCGGCCGCCTTGTTGATCAGCGGTGTGTCGGTGCTCTCGCCGGTATTCGTGCCCCAGATCACGATCACGCCGGCGATCGCCGCCGCGACGAGCCCGACGGCGACGAGCCACGGCAGCGCCTTCCGGAGGCCGGACTTCCTGACGGGCTCGCGGTGCTCGAAGAGGGCGTCGAGATCTACGTCGGTCACGTCAGACACAGTAGACGAGCTTTCCGCGGCTTCGGTTGGTGCGAAATGTTGAGTGTCAGTTAACTTCTCCCGGCGCGAAGCGCCTGTCCGCGAAGCGGACCGGTGGAGGGGGTTCGGGGGAACCGGGAGGTTTCCGGGACCCCTAGAACACAGGCGTCTCGCGCCAGACGCCCCAGACCTCGCGCCAGGCGTCGCACATCTCGCCCATCGTGACGTAGACGCGCGAGGCGTCCAGGATCGCCGGCATGAGGTTGCGGTCGTCGCGCCCCGCGTCCTCCTTCAGCCGCGCGAGCGCGGCCTCGACCTGTGCGGAGTCGCGCTTCGCACGGAGCGCCTGCACGCGCTCGACCTGCTTCGCCTCGAGCGCGGGGTCGACCTTCAGGAGCTCCGGCTGCACCTCGTCGGAGAGCTGGTAGCGGTTGACGCCGACGATCACGCGCTGACCCGCCTCGACCTCGGACTGGTAGCGGAACGACGACTCGGCGATCTCGCGCTGGAAGAAGTTGTCCTTGATCGCGGCGACGACGCCGCCGAGCTTCTCGATCCGGTCGAAGTACTCGTGTGCCTGCCGCTCGAGCTCGGCCGTCAGATGCTCGACGTAGTACGAGCCGCCGAGCGGGTCGAGCGCGTTCACCACGCCCGTCTCGTGCGCGATCACCTGCTGCGTCCGTAGTGCGATCCGCACCGCGTCCTCGGTCGGCAGCGCGAGCGCCTCGTCGAACGAGTTCGTGTGCAGCGACTGCGTCCCGCCGAGCACCGCCGCCAGCGCCTCGAGCGCCGTCCGCACGATGTTCACCTCCGGCTGCTGCGCGGTCAGCGAGACGCCCGCGGTCTGCGTGTGGAAGCGCATCAGCAGCGAGCGCGGATCCTTGGCGCCGTACTTGTCGCGCATCGTCCGC
>DASXTR010000312.1:0-6213 GCA_036505325.1 Gaiellaceae bacterium | reverse complement strand
CCGGGCGCCCTCATGGGCGGCCACTTGGCGATCGTGCTCGGCGCCGGCTGAACCGGAGTAGCATCGCCTCGGGGGGAGGAGGAGTGTTCCCATGAGGGTGAAACGCATCGTTCTGCTCGGGACGATCGCCGCTGCGTGCCTCACGACGGGAAGCGCGCTGGCGGCCACGGCCACGCCGGTCATGACCGGGCTCGACAACCCACGCGGACTCACGTTCGGCAAGGACGGCGCGCTGTACGTCGCGCAAGCCGGCAAGGGCGGGCCAGGCCCTTGTCAGGTCCTGCGCGGCGCCGTGCAGTGCTACGGGCCGACGGGCCGCATCTCGAGGCTCTGGCGGGGCGTGCAGGCCGACGTCGTCACCGGGCTTCCGTCCTACGTCACGACGACGGGCATGGACACCGGAACGGCGACGGGACCGGCCGACGTCGCGGTGCGCGGCCGTAGCGCCGTGATCACGATCGGCTGGGGTGAGAACCCCGCGCTGCGAGACACGCCCCCCAGTGCGATCTGGCAGCAGTTCGGGCACCTCGCGTTCGCGAACGTGCAAACCGGAGGCTGGCGGCTGGGCGCCGACGTCTCCGCGTACGAGGCGGCCGCGAATCCCGACGGCGGGCCCCTCGATTCAAATCCGTACGGCCTGCTCGGCCGGGCCAGAGGCGGAATCGTCCTCACCGACGCCGGCGGAAACGACCTGCTCCGCGTCAGCGGGGGCGGTGACGACGAGAACGAGGACGAGGACGGCGACGACGGTGGTGACGCGAGCATCTCCACGCTGGCGGTCTTCCCGTCGCGCTCGACCACGCCGCCGCATCCGTCCTGCGTCGTGCCAGGCTTCCCGGCCGTCACGGACTCGGTGCCGACGTCCGTCACGGTAGGGCCCGACGGCGCGTACTACGTCGCCGAGCTGACCGGCGTGCCGTTCTGCGCCGCCAACGCGAACGTCTATCGCGTCGTGCCGGGCCAGGCGCCGACCGTGTACTGCGGCGGCTTCACCACGATCACCGACCACACGTGGGGGCCGGACGGGAAGCTGTACGTCCTGCAGCACTCGAACGGGCCGGTGTTCTTCGCGACGCCGGGCAACGTCGTGCGGGTCGAGAGCGACTGCAGCAGGACCGCCGTCTCGCCGCCGCTCAACCGACCGGGCTCGATCGCATTCGGACCGGACGCAAAGCTCTACGTCTCGATCAACGCCAACCAGGTCGCAACGGGTCAGGTCGTGCGCATCGACCCGTAGCCCTCGACGACGAGGCCCGCTCCACCGGGGGCGGGCCTCGTCATGGCCGACGCGCACTAGATCGCGCGGTCCGGCAACCAGTGAAACGTGCCCGCCAAGGCGCCATCGGCCGAGTGGCGCAACAGGAACTCGTCCAGCACGCCGACGAACAGACCGATCGTGTTCGCACTGCGCGGCAAACGCTTTCGCGACGTGAAGAGAACGCCGTAGTGGCTGGTGCCACTCGCTTCGGCCGTCCGCAGCTCGCGTTGAAAATCTGCCCAGTTCTGGGTCACGATCGTTCGGCGCTCGACCACCATGAGCGCGAAGAGATCGGCGTCGTTGAGGGCGATGAGGTCCGGCCGCTCCGTCACCGCGACAACATCGTGGCCAAGGGTTCGAAGTTGTTCGGCGATCGCCTTCGCGTAGTGCTCGTCGAGGAGCAACCTCACTCAGCGAGCAGCTCCTGCTCGGCTCGCCACGCGGCCTCTGCCCGTTCGGCCGCGGCCCTCTCTCGCTCCGCAACGTCGTCGACCTCGTCCCTGTAGGCGGCGTAGTAGCGCACCGCGGCGCGGACCTTTGTAACCGGAAGGGACAGGTACTCGGCGGCGGCGTCGACCGAGTTGTCGTGGTCGCGCACCGTCTGCATCACCTGCCAGACATCGAGTCGCGTTCCGGCAATCGCTGCACGACGGCCAAGCGCTCCCTGCCGGAAGGTGATGTCGGGATGCTCATCGGTGCGAACGCCTTCGGCGATGTACCGCTCCGCGAGCGCGTTGCGCGACTCGGCTACCTCGCGGGCCCGCCGCTCCAGCTCGTCGAAGATCGACGTCGCGACCCGGATCGAGAACTGCTTCGTCATGAATCACACCGTATCACAAAGTGATCTGCTCAGCAGCGCGGCTTGCCGGAGTTCACCTGCCGGAGCGCTTCGCGGTAGGCGTCGCCGCCCTGGCTCGGGCGGGCCTGCGGGTCGAGCTCCGTCACGCGCTCGAGGGCCGGCAGCGCGTGGCGCGGGCACCGGCGCACGTTGAGCCAGAAGTCGCCGAGGCGGAACCACGTCTCCTTGTTCTCGGGCTGCACCTGCGTCGCCTTCTCGAGCAGGCCGAGCTCGATGCGCGGGCGGCCGCGCACGTCCTCCGCGAGCGCCTGGACGAAGATCGGATCCACGGACAGCGGGTTCACGCTGCGCGCGCGCCGCGCGAGGGCGGCCGCGTGCGCGGGCCGGTCGACGACGGCGCCCTCGGCCTCGTCCGTCCACCGGTCGCCGAGCCAGGGCAACACGAGCGACGCGCAAAGCGCGAACGCGACGCCCGCTGTTGCCAAATTGGGAAACAGTGACGGCTCCGACGCGCGCCGGCCGCGCCCGGCGAGCGCGCCCGCGACGAGGAACGCGGGGGCGGCGACGGCGACGTAGTCCCAGTCGATGTCGACCAGCCCGTGGACGATGAACGCGGCCGGAACGAGTGCGAGCGCGAGCTCGTGGTCGCGGCGCCCGCGTGCCGCCCGCGCCAGCAGCACCACTGCCGCGGCGAGCAGGGCAAAGCCGACGATCCCCGTCTCGGTGAGGAACTGGAGCGGGACGTCGTGCGGCTCGGGTGTCTCGTCGAGGAAGCTCCCTCGTTGGCGCAGATGCGTGACGAGGAAGGACCCGGCGCCGCTGCCGCCCATCGGGTGGTCGACGAACCCGTGCAGCGACTCCCGCCACCACTCGGCGCGGTGGTTCGTCGATCCGCAGCCGAAGCGGCCTGCCGTGTTCACGACGTCGTTCGAGCACTCCGGGGCGAGCGCGGTGCCGATCGCAGCCACCGCGACGACGAGAGCGGCGAGCGCGAGCAGCACGTACCGCACGCGCGGCGTGGGCGCCGGCCGGGGCACGCGCGCGAGCGCGACGGCGGCCGCCGCGCCGGCGAGGAGTGCGAGCCCGAAGAGCAGCCCGTCGTGCACGCGCGTCGCGTGCGACTGACCGTCGTCGGTGACGCCCGGGAGCGCGATCGCGACGCCGAAGACGGCGAACGCCGGAATCGCGGCCGCGATCGTCGTCGCGGCCGCCTCGAGCCACGCGCGCGAGAGCGCCGCCCACGCGACGACCGCGAGCGCGCCTACGACCACGCCTCCGCGCGAGTAGGTCAGCCCGATCACGACCAGCCAGGCGTAGGCGAGTAGCACCCCGAGCGCGCGACGGCGCGCGGCGAGCCACAGCGCGAGCGGAAGCGCGTACACGCCGAGCAGGGCGAGCGCGTTCCAGTACGCGACCGGCGCGCGCAGCCGCGCAATGCGGCCGTAGTCCTCGAACAGCCACGGCAGCACCTTCCCGGCCAGCGACCAGACGGCGACCGCGCCGAGCAGGGCGCACAGCGCATAGGCGAGCTCCCGCGTGTGATCCCAGAGGTAGAGCCCGAGCGCGGCGAAGGCGGCATAGACGAACGTCCGGTTCGCGTACTCCCAGGAGCGGTCCGGAAGCGACGACCACCAGATCGAGAGCGCGCACCATCCTCCGAGCCCGGCGAGCGGCGCGGCGGCCACCCACCCGCCGGGCAGCCCGCGGAACGCGACGAGCGCGGCCGCCGCGAGCACCGCGGCGCCGCCGATCCACGGGAGCGTCCGGGCTGTGAATCCGCCGCCGAAGAAGAGCGCCGCCGCAAGGACCACGACGGCGGCTGCGAGCTCAGGCCGCAGTTCGCGAGTCGCCCGCATCGGCGGCGAAGCTACCATCGGGCCCCGGCGCGGTCAGCGCCGCTAACAAAGGCCTTACAGGGTCCGTACTGGCCCCACACCGCCGTTGGGAATAGTCGTCAGTATCTCGCCGCCCCTCCGCCTCCGTTTCAGCCCCGTGATCCCGGTCAGGCATCTCGCACGGGCGACGCTCGTCGTCGTCGCCCTTGTCGCCGCCTTCGCGGCCCCGCAGCCCGCGGCCGCGAAGAAGACGGTTCCGTGCTGGACGAAGCTCCTGAACGACTGGTACGACGGCCGGATCGACAACACGTACCCGGTCGCGTGCTACCGGCAGGCGCTCAAGCACCTGCCGGACGACGTGGAGGTCTACTCGAGCGCCCGCAGCGACATCCAGCGCGCGCTGGCGAACGCGGTGCAGCGGGCGAAGGCGCAGCACAAGCCGCTCGACAAGGTGATCGTCCCTGCCGCGCCGAGCGGCAAGGGCCCCAAGGGCGGCTCCGGCACGGGTACGACCAAGGCCGGGCGTGACAAGGGCGACGACGGGCCCTTCGGCAGCGCCCTCGGCGCGATTTCCGACAGCGCGGACGCGGTCCCGCTCCCGCTGCTGATCCTCGGCGGCCTCGCGCTGCTCCTGATCGGCGCAGGCGTAGCCGGCGTCGTCGTTCGTCGGATCCAGCTCCGGCGCCTCGGCCCGTAGAAAACTCCGTCAGGTCCCCTCTCTAACGTTCTGAGGCTCGCCCTGAGGCCGCCCCCGGCGTCGGCGGGTGTGGCCCAAAAACTAGAATTAGTGGAGCGAGGAGGCAGGAGATGGCGTCCCTAGAGAAGGAGAAGATGGTCGAGATCCACCCGGACGAGCTCGTGAACACGGTCGTCAGCGAGGACGCCAGCCTTGCCGTTCGCCGCTACTTCACGATTGCCGGCCGCGACCCGTTCGACGAGGTCGATTGGGAGGTGCGCGACGCGTTCATCCCCGGCAAGGAGAAGCCCGTCTTCGACCAGAAGGACGTCGAGTTCCCGAAGTTCTGGTCGCAGACGGCCACGAACATCGTCGCCCAGAAGTACTTCCGCGGCCGCATGACGAGCCCGGAGCGCGAGCGCTCGGTGAAGCAGATGATCGGCCGCGTCGTCACGACGATCGGCACGTGGGGGCGCGAGGGCGGCTACTTCGCGAGCGAGGACGACGCGCAGACGTTCGAGGACGAGCTGAAGGCGATCCTCGTCAACCAGCTCGCGGCGTTCAATTCGCCGGTCTGGTTCAACGTCGGCTTCGAAGAGCGCCCGCAATGTAGTGCGTGCTTCATCCTCTCGATCGAGGACTCGATGGAGTCGATCCTCGACTGGATCCGGCGCGAGGGGATCATCTTTCGCGGCGGCTCGGGTTCTGGCGTCAACCTGTCGCGCCTGCGCTCCTCGAAGGAGCAGCTCTCGAAGGGCGGCTACGCGTCAGGCCCGGTGTCGTTCATGCGCGGTGCCGACGCATCGGCCGGCACGATCAAGTCCGGAGGAAAGACGCGGCGCGCGGCAAAAATGATCGTCCTCGACGTCGACCATCCGGACATCGAAGAGTTCATCTGGTGCAAGGCGCGCGAGGAGGAGAAGGCGCGCGTGCTCGAGGCGGCCGGATACGACATGTCCCTCGATTCGAGTGACTGGGCGTCGATCCAGTACCAGAATGCGAACAACTCCGTGCGCCTCTCCGACGCTTTCCTCGAGGCCGTGGAGAACGACCGCGAGTGGAATCTGACGGCGCGCACCGACGGGTCGGTCGTCGAGACGAAGAAGGCGCGCAACCTCCTCCGCCAGATCGCGGAGGCCGCGTGGCGCTGCGCCGACCCAGGCGTGCAGTACGACACGACGATCAACTCGTGGCACACGCTGCCGAACTCGGGGCGCATCAACGCATCGAACCCATGCTTCCCCGGCGACGCGCGCGTGCACACGACGTTGGGACTCATCCCGATCTCGGAGCTTTGGGACAAAGCGTGCGAGGGCGAAGAGTTCCGCGTGTACACGCATCGCGCAACCGCCGAGACGCCCGGCGAAGGTGTCGTCGCCAGCGCGCCGCTACGCGTCGTGCAGACCGGCTATTCGCCGATCGTGCGCCTCCGCTTCGCAAACGGGCACGAGTTGCGGTGCACGCCGAACCACCGCATCTGGATGGTCGACCGCGGCTGGGTCGAGGCCCAGGCACTCACGTTCGAAGACCGCGTGCTCCTGAACGATTCCGCGACGCTTCCTACCGAAGCGTCATGGGAGCTGCCGGTGAAGGTCGCTGCGCCGGCAAGATCTTTTAGCCGCGGAGGGCACGTCGCGTATGCCGA
>DASXTR010000311.1:0-3571 GCA_036505325.1 Gaiellaceae bacterium | reverse complement strand
TGGCCGGACTCCGGAGTGCGAGGCAGCGTGCGCGTCAGGGCAGCGTCACGTACTGCGCGAGGAACGACCGCGCGGACGTGGTGTCCATCCGGTAGTCGACGTTCGTCGACCGGCACGGGAAGTCGCCCGTGACGGTCGTCGCGGCGACGATGTTCGTCTCCGTCGCGCCGGCGCCGAGGAAGTTCGGCCCGCCCGAGTCGCCGTAGCAGGTGCCGCCGTCGCCGAGCGTCGGGTTCATCGACAGCCGCAGCCAGCTCGGGTTGATCGCTTCGAGCGTCCCGACAGCCATGTAGCGGATGTCCGCGTAGTGGAAGTTGGCGCCGCCGGGGCCCATCGTCACCGACTGCGCGCCGTAGCCGACCGGCGTGAACTTCTGGTCCTTCGGCAGGTTCGCGAGCGAGCCGGCCGCCGGCAGCCGCGCGGGGGCGATGCCCCTGACGGCCTTGTCGAAGATCACGACCGCGACGTCGTGCGGGTCGCCCTGCGCCTGGTTGAACGCCGGGTCGGCGTGCCACGTGCCCCAGTACGTCGTGCCCGTCGCCGGGTCGTACGACGAGTCCAACGTGACGGCGACGCGGGTGACGCCCAGGTCGCAGTGCGCCGCCGTCAGGAACACGCGCGCGGCGATGAGCGTTCCGCTGCACGCCTCCCACGTGCCGTCGGAGTACGCGTGCGGCGCGAGCAGCGCACCGACCTCCGGATGCCGGTTGCCGTCCGGCTCGCCGTAGGTGATCGCATTCGCAACGGCTGCCGCCGCCACCACGACTACGGCCGCAGTCGCGGCCGCGATGCCCATCCTCCTCATCCCTGCTCCTTCCGTCCTCGGGGGCTCCAACCCTAATCGCAGTGATCGAATCTCCGCGTTGGCTCGGGCGCGGTTCCCGGCCTACGGTGCGTGCGTGGCGCGGATCCCGCTGCTCGTTCTGCTGTGTGCGCTCGTGCTCGGGTGCACAAGCGGTGGGGCGCGTGGAAACGAGCAGCCGGCGCTGCGCGTTCTCTTCCTCGGCAACAGCCTGATCGCGACGAACGACCTGCCCGCCGCGGTCGCCGCGATCGGGAGGCGCGAGGGACGGAGGATCGACGTGCGGATGGTCGCGCCGGGCGGCGTCAACCTCGAGGATCACTGGACGCTGACGGGGGCGCGGGAGGCGCTCGCCGACGGGGACTGGGACGCCGTCGTGCTCCAGCAGGGGCCGTCCGCGCTGCCGGAGAGCCAGGCGAACCTGAAGGAATGGGCGCAGCGCTGGGCGGACGCGATCCGCGCCGCCGGCGCGCGGCCCGCGCTCCTGACCGTCTGGCCGGAGGGCTACCGGAAGGCGTATGCGTTCGGCGAGGTGATCCGTTCGTACGCGAACGCGGCCGCCGCCGCGCACGCCGAGCTCTTCCCGGCCGGCGTGGCGTGGCGCGCGGCCTGGCGCCGGCTCCCGCGCCTCCCGCTCGACGGGCCGGACGGATTCCACCCGTCGCCGCTCGGGACGTATCTCACCGCCGTGGTCGTGTACGGCGGGCTCACCGGCTCCCTCCCGACCGTTCGCGGCACGCAGGCGCGTGTCCTGCGCGCCGCCGCGGCCGAGGCGCTCGCAAGCCGCTAGTCCGCGTCGCAGAGAAGCGGAAGCGCCGAGTTCGGCGGACCGGGCTGTGGACGGCCGAGCGCCGGAACCGGATCGGGGTCGGCAGAGCCGATCGAGTTCTTCGAGCCGTCGGGGGAGAGCACGTTGACGTGCAGCTCGTACGTGGTGTCCTCGTCGCGCGGCTGCGTCGGGAACGGCGCCCAGACGCGGATGACCGGCGCGACGTCGCGCCCCATGCTGATCTCCAGCGTGTGCGTGCACGCCGTCTCGCCGCTCGTGCCGCCGAGCAGCTTCACACGGACCGGCACTCGCTTCCCGTTGAGCCCGGTCGCGTCGTAGGTGAACGTCGCCAGCACGCCGATTCGGTCGAGCACCGCGGGTGCGACGTCGCCCTTCGGCAAGTCGCTCTCGTTGAGGTACTTCCGGAGCGTCGCGCGCCCGTCGAGGTGTTGCATCTTGACCTCGACCGTCGGCTTCGGGCCGGGGTTCGGCTTGAGCAGGAGGTACAGCGAGACGATCGCGGTGATGAGGCCGACGACCGTGCTGACCTGGCCGACGATCCCGAACGAGAGGCGCCGCTTCTTCGCCGCAGGCTGCGGCGCAGCTTGCTCCGGCGTGGCCATCAGCGGACGCGGAAGGACCACGAGTACGTGCGCGCGGGGCTGCCGAGCCGCAGCACGACCCCGACGCGGATGCCGTGCGCGGAGCGCGGGAGCCTGAACGCGAGCGTGTTGACCCCGGCGCGCGCCGTGACCTTCTTCCGCGCCGCGACCTTCCCGCGCACGACGAGCGAGGCCGAACCGCTCGCGCGCGCGCTCGAGCTGAACCGGCAGACGAGCTGCGCGCCCGCGACCTTGCCGCTGATCAGCTTCACGCGCAGCGCGCACGCCACCGTCGCGGCCTGCACCGTCGCCCGCGGCGACCGGTTGCCCGTCGCGTCCGTCGCCTCGACGCCGACGGCGTACTTCCGGCCGCACTGCAGGCCGTCGATCGTCGCGGTTGTCGACGCTGTGGTGAGGCGCGGAGCCGTCGCGTCGCCGACGAAGACGTCGTAGCCCTTGACCCCGACGTCGTCGGTCGCCGCGGTCCAGGTCACGGTGACCGAGGTTGCAGTCGCCGCCGTGACGGACGGCGTCCCCGGCGCGCTCGGAGCTGCGTCGCGCACGAACCGCGGCCGGACGAGCGTGATCGCGCCGACCGGCAGCTTGCACGTTGGGTCCTTGTCGTTCGCGCAGATCCCGCCCCAGCCGCCGAACAGCGAGCCCTTTTCGCTCGACGCTGCGAAGGAGACGAGCGTCCCGAACGGGAAGGACGCCGTGCAGGTCCCGCCGCAGTTCAATGTGCCGGCCGTGACGGTTCCGGCACCGTCCCCGGCCTTCTTCACGCGCACCTTCACGTTCACGACCGCGTCGGCCACGGGGCCCGCCTGGTTGTTGAACTTGACGCCCACCTGCTGGCCGTCGTCGAACACCGTCAGCGTGCAGGTGTTCGCGCTCGTCGACTCACAGCCGTACGGGAAGCTCGTGAACGTCGAGGGCGCCTTCGTCGTCACCGTGAGCTTGACGGTCGTCCCGGGTGCGAACCGCGGGTCGCAGACGCTCGGGCACCTGAGGCCGCCGGGGTCGATCGTGATGAAGTCGTCGTCCTCGCGGCCGCTCGTCTCGACCCGGAGCGTCAGCCGGCCGAACAGCGCGACGATCGTCTGATCCTCGTCGAGCGTGACCTGGCACGTCGTGGTCGCACCGGGGCAATCGGGAGAGCTCCAGCGGGAGAACGTCTCCCCGGCGTCGGGCTTCGCGGTGAGCGTGACGGTCGTCCCGGCGGGGAACGTCCACTTGCACTCGCCGGGCTCCTCGTTCTCGTCGCAGCCGTTGGCGCCGCTCGTCACGACGCCGTCGCCGCGGGGGACGACCTGCAGCGTGACGTCGGCCGCCGCCGTGCGCACACCGGCGCCCGCGGGCAGCGCGAGCAGGCCGACGGTCGCGGCGGCTGCGGCAAGG
>DASXTR010000310.1:0-3329 GCA_036505325.1 Gaiellaceae bacterium | reverse complement strand
TTCGTCTTCCAGCAGTTCTTCCTGCTCGAGGGGATGGCTGCGGTCGAGAACGTCGCCAACGGCCTGCTCTACTGCGGCGTCCCGGCTGCGGAGCGGAAACGGCTCGCCGCAGAGACGCTCGAGCGCGTCGGGCTCGGTCATCGGCTCCGGTACGACGCTTCGAAGCTGTCCGGCGGCGAGCGTCAGCGCGTCGCGATCGCCCGCGCCCTCCTCGGCCGGCCGGCGATCGTGTTCGCCGACGAGCCGACCGGGAACCTCGACAGCCGCTCGAGCGCGGAGATCGTAGAGCTCCTGCACGAGCTCCATTCGGATGGCGCGACGATCGTCGTGATCACGCACGACGTCGAGATCGCCGCCTCGATGCCGCGCCGGATCGTGATCCGGGACGGCGTCGTCGCCGCGGACGAGACATGAGCGCGCACGCGCTTCCCCCTTCGCGGCTGCTTGCCGCGGACGTCGTGTCGGTCGGGTCGATGGGGCTGCGGACGCGGCGGCTGCGCGCCGCGCTGTCCGCGCTGGGGATCGCGATCGGCATCGCGTCGATGGTCGCGGTGCTGGCGATCTCCGACTCGAGCAAGGCGGGGCTGATCGCGACGCTCGACCGGCTCGGGACGAATCTGCTGACGCTCGCGCCCGGGCAGTCGTTCTTCGGCGACGAAGCGACGCTGCCGCTGTCGGCCCCGTCGATGCTGCGGCGGCTCGCTGCCGTAGAGCAGGTCGCGAGCGTCGAGAGCGTGGATGCCGCCACCGTCCGGCGCTCGCCCTACGTGCCGAAGGAGCAGACGAGCGGAGTCGGCGTCACCGCCGCGGACCCGGGCCTCTTGCGGACGCTCGGCGGCTCGCTCGCCGACGGCACGTTCCTCAATGCGGCGACCGCCCGCCGCCCGGTCGTCGTGCTCGGCGCGGACGCTGCGCGCGCGCTCGGCATCACGCGCGCCCGGCCCGGGACGCTGGTCTACCTCGGCGGTGAGTGGTTCGCCGTCGCGGGGATCCTCGAGCCGCTCACGCTCGCGCCCGAGCTCGACCGCGCCGCGCTGATCGGCTTTGCGATCGCGAAGCGCCTCTTCGGAACCGACGGCCACCCGTCGACGGTCTACCTGCGCGCAGACCCCGACCGGCTCTCGGACGTGCGCGGGGTGCTCGGCGCGCAGGCGAACCCCGAGCATCCCGAGCAGGTGCAGGTCAGCCGCCCGTCCGACGCGCTCGCGGCGCGGGCGGCGGCGAAGACCGCGTTCACGGCGCTCTTCCTCGGCCTCGGCGCGGTCGCGCTGCTCGTGGGCGGCGTCGGGATCGCGAACGTGATGGTGATCTCGGTGCTCGAGCGCCGCTCGGAGATCGGCCTGCGCCGCGCGCTCGGCGCCACGCAGGCCCACGTGCGCGTCCAGTTCCTCGCCGAGTCGCTCGCCCTCTCGGCCGTCGGCGGCGCCGTGGGCGTGGTCGGCGGCCTCGGGGTGAGCACGGCGTACGCCTCCTCGCGCGGCTGGCCCGTCTCCTTGCCGCCGGCCGTCGCCGCCGCCGGGCTCGGCGCCGCGCTCGGGATCGGCGCGGTCGCGGGCCTCTACCCGGCCATGCGCGCGGCCCGCCTCTCGCCGACCGAAGCCCTTCGAACCGTCTGACGATTGGAGCTGATCGACATGCGTCACCGTCGCTTCACCCTCGCCGTCGGCATCGCTGTGGGCGCGCTCGTTTTCGGCGCGCTCGCCGGCGAGTCCGCGCCGCCGCTCACCGTGACGGTCACCGCGACCGGGACACTCGAGCCGGTACAGGACGTCAGCGTCGACTTCGGGTCGTCCCGGGTCGCGGCCGTCTACGTGTCGGCGGGGCAGCCGGTCGCGAAGGGCCAGCCGCTCGCGCAGCTCGATGCGACCGAAATGCGTGCAACCCTGCGCACGGCCGAGGCGAACCTCGCGTCCGCGCGCGCGCAGCTCCTGCAGGTGCGGCAGGAGCCGACGCGCGCCGAGCGTCGGCAGAACGCCGTCGCGCAGACGCGCGCCGAGCTCGCGCTGCGGCAGGCGCGCGCGGCGCTGGTAGGCGCACAGGCGGCCGCGCGCCAGAACGCCGCCGCCCGGGCGGACGCCCTGCAACGCGCTCGTGCGAAGCTGGCGGTCGCGCAGGAAGCGCTGCCGGCAGCCGCGCAGGCGGCGTCGTCGGCGGCCGCGGCGCTTGCGGACGCGAAGGCCCGCGCCGCGACGGTGCAGGCGCGCATCGACCGCAACACGGAGCGGCGGACGGCACTCGAGGTGACGCAGAGCGCGCTCCAGGCGAAGCTGCAGACGGCAGAGGCGTCGGAGATCGCCGACCTGCGGGCGCGGCTGGCGGATGTGGCGGCCGCGCTGGGCGACGTCGCGAAGGCGCTCACCGCCGACGGGAACCTCGTCGCGGAGCTGAACGGCAACGCGGCCGACGCAGCGTCGGCGGCCGGCGAGGCGAAGTCGGCGCTCGCCACGGCCCGCAACGATGTCGCGACCGCGACCGACGGGGTGACGGGCGCCGCGGACGCTGTCCGCACCGGGAGCGAGCAGGATGCGCAGGCCCTCATGCAGGCCCGCGACGCCGTCGCGACCTCGCGTGTCGGTCTCGCGGGCGCGCTCGCCGACAACGCTGCGAAGACGCAGGGCGCGAAGCCCGGCGACGTCGCGGCCGCGAAGACGGCCGTGACGTCCGCCGAGGCTGCGCTCGACCAGGCGCGCGCGGCGCTCGCCGCGACGACGGTGCGTGCGCCGATCGCGGGTACGGTCGCCAAGGTCGACGCCCGCTCCGTGCGGCTCGTCGACGTGTCGCGGTACAACGTGAAGGCGATGGTGAGCGAGACCGACGCGCCGCACGTCCGAGCCGGTCAGCTCGCGAAAGTGACCGTCAAGGGCGCGGACGTCCGGCTCAGCGCACGGGTCGTCTCGGTCGACACGCTGCCGACGGCGGGCAAGTACGGGGTCACGCTCGCGCTCGAAGGCGACGACCCGGCGCTGCGGCCCGGAATGACGGCCGAGGTGACGCTCGCGCTCTCCTAGAACTCCTCCGTCTCGCACGCCGTCTGCTCGCCGAGGTCGACGCCGTCGGCCGACGCGGATGCGGTCGTGCACCAGACCTGGTCGCCCGGAATGTCGTTCGCGCTCGCGTCGGTCGTGATCCAGCAGGCGGTCGCCCGCCGGCAGTCGCGTCGCGCGGAGGCGACGACCACTCCGTCGCGCGTGAGCGCGGCCTCGACGTGGATGCGCCTCGCCGGAGTCGCGCAGCCGGCGCGGACGCTCGAGATGACGGTGCCGCCCGGCGGCGCGTACAGGAACGGCGGCGCGACGGCGAGCGTGCAGTCGGCAGCCGTGCGGCCGGCG
>DASXTR010000309.1:0-1857 GCA_036505325.1 Gaiellaceae bacterium | reverse complement strand
TCCCGGAGCAGCTCGCGCAGCCGCTCGGCGTACGCCGGCGCTGTGGCCTCGTCCTCGTGCCTGAAGTAGACGTACGCCGGTGCGCGCAGCTTCGCCGCCGCGTCGCGCAGCTCCTCGTCCGTGTACGGCGGGTCGCGCAGGCGGATGTAGCGGAACGGCTCCGCGTCGAGGTCGTCGACCTGCACGACGCCCTCGACGGCCTCCCACGATTCGTGCCGGAAGTCGAACGCGAGGCGCAGCGCCGGGTCGATCGAGCCGACGAGGTACGAGAGCATCCCGTCGTCGCGCGGGCTCTGGACGACGGCGCGGATCGGGCCGAGCCGGTCGCCGAGCAGCGACACGCGCTCGACGAACGTCCCGACCCGGTCGAGGCGGAACACCGGCATCTTGACCGCGAACTCGAACCCGTCGGGAACCGCGTCGGCCCAGCGCCTGAACTGGTCCTCGGACGGGAGGCGGTAGCCGGTCGTGTTCAGCTCGACCGTGTCGAAGCGCTCCGCGTAGAAGCGCAGGAACTCCTCCGGCTTCGTCCGCTCGGGATAGAAGCCCGGGCGCCAGCTCGGATACGACCAGCCCGAGGTCCCGATGCGGATCAGGAGAGTGTGGCGAACAGGTCGACGGGCTGGCCGTCGGGGTCGAAAACCTGCGCATAGCGCTGGCCCCAGAACGCGTCCCACGCTGGCCGCTTCGCGCGGAACCCGGCGGCGACGAGGCGCGCGTAGGTCTCGTCCACGTCGGCGGGCGTCTCGCACTCGAACGCGAGCGCGACCCGGTGGCCCGCCGGATCGACCCAGTCGGGGTCGAGCTGCTTGATGAAGAGCTCGCTGTCCCACATCAGCCGCAGGCCGTTCGGGAGCTCGGCCTCGAAGTGATCCTCGCCGGGCGGCGGCTCGGCCACGTCCAGGCCGAGCGTGCGATAGAAGCGGCACGACTCGGCCATGTCCTTCGTCACGATCCCGATCGCTGCCAGCCGCCCTGCCACCGTCGCTAGTCTCGCATGCGTGGGTGCGCTCGAGGTGCTCTGCGGGCCGATGTTCAGCGGCAAGACGGACGAGCTGATCGCGCGTGCGCGCGCGCGCGAGGCACTCGTGTTCAAGCCCGCGGTCGACACGCGTCATCCGCGCGACCGCGTCGTCAGCCACTCGGGCGCGTCGATCGAGGCCGTCGCGGTCGCCGACAGCGCGGAGCTGCTCGAGGCCGCCGGCGGCGCCGAGGTGGTGGCGATCGACGAGGTGCAGTTCTTCGACGGCGGCCTGATGGAAGCGGTCGAGCTCCTGCGCGCACGAGGATCGGACATCGTCGCCGCCGGGCTCGACCTCGACTTCCGGCGCGAGCCGTTCGCGACGACGCGGCGCCTCGCCGAGGCGGCGGAGCGCGTCGAGCGGCTCGAGGCCCGATGCAGTCGCTGCGGCCGCCCGGCGACGGTGACGCAGCGGCTCGTGAACGGCCGGCCGGCGCCCCTCGACGACCCCGTCGTGCGCATCGGCGACGAGGAGCTCTACGAGCCCCGGTGCGAGGAATGCTGGGCCGCGGAACGGCTCGAGGCGCCGTCCGAGGCGGGGCATAGCCTTCCTCTCCCGTGACCGCCGTCGCCCAGGCTCCGATCAAGCTCGACGAGAAGCTCGCCGACGGGCCGGAGACGGTCAAGGTCCTCGACCGCGGCTTCCTGGCGCTCGACGGTGCGTTCGCGTCGGATCTCGCGGTCGCGAACGGCGCGCGCGTCTCGTTCAACCTCGCGTCGCAGGAGCTCGGCGAGCGCGAGGAGGGGCTGATCCGATTCCTGATGCGCGACCGGCACGGGTCGCCGTTCGAGCACGGCTACTTCCGGTTCGTCGTCAAGGCGCCGATCTTCGTCGT
>DASXTR010000308.1:0-3056 GCA_036505325.1 Gaiellaceae bacterium | reverse complement strand
TCGTCCTCCACGCCCGCCTCGCGCGCGACCTCGCGTAGCGAGCGCCCGGTCGTCGACGCGGTCTTCACGATCTCGGCCGCCTTGTCGTAGCCGATGTACGGGTTGAGCGCGGTCGCGGCCGACAGCGTCAGCTCCGCGTAGCGCTCGAGCTGCTCGCGGTTGGCCTCGATGCCGTCGACGCACTTCTCCGCGAAGAGCCGGCTCGCGCTCGCGAGCAGCTTGATCGAGTCCAGCAGGTTCCGCGCCATCATCGGGATGAACACGTTCAGCTCGAAGTGGCCCTGCATGCCGCCGATCGTGATCGCGGCGTCGTTGCCGATCACCTGCGCCGACACCTGCGTCACGACCTCCGGGAGCACCGGGTTGACCTTGCCGGGCATGATCGACGAGCCCTTCTGCAGCTCCGGCAGGAAGAGCTCGGCGAGTCCCGCGCGAGGGCCCGAGCCCATGAGGCGGATGTCGTTTGCGATCTTCGTGTACGAGACCGCGACGACCTTCAGCGCGCCGGAGGCCTCGACGAGGCCGTCGCGCGCAGCCTGCGCCTCGAACGGGTCGGCGGGGGCGGAGATCGTCAGGCCGCTCTCGCGGGCGAGCCGCTCGCGCACGCGCGCGGCGAACTCCGGATGCGTGTTCATGCCCGTGCCGACGGCGGTGCCGCCGAGCGGGATCTGGCCGAGCCGCTTCAGCGTGTCGCGGACGCGGTCGATGCCCTGGCGCACCTGCGCCGCGTATCCCGCGAACTCCTGCCCGAGCGTCACGGGCACCGCGTCCATCAGGTGCGTGCGGCCCGACTTGACGATGTCGTCGAACTCCTTCGCCTTGCGCTCGAGCGACTCCGCCAGCGTTGTCATAGCGGGCAACAGATCGTTCGTGAGCTCGTCGAGCGCCGCGAGGTGCACCGCGGAGGGGAAGACGTCGTTCGAGCTCTGGCCCATGTTGACGTCGTCGTTCGCGTGCACGCCTTCGCCTGCGAGCGTCGCGATCACCTCGTTCGCGTTCATGTTCGACGAGGTGCCCGAGCCGGTCTGGAAGACGTCGATCGGGAACTGGTCGTCGAGCTCGCCGTTCGCGATCCGCTCGGCCGCGGCGGCGATCCGCTCCGCCTTGTCGCCGTCGAGCAGCCCGAGCTCCGCGTTCGCGCGTGCAGCCGCGCCCTTGATGCGCCCGAGCCAGCGCGCAACCGGCGTCGGGATCGGCTCGCCCGACACTGGGAAGTTGCCGATCGCCTTGCGCGTCTCCACGCCCCACAGCTCCTGAGTTGTCTCGACCCCGGCCATGGGCCGAGTCTAGCTCCGCGCCTATTCCGGTCGGTTCGTGATGTGGACGGAGGTCTTGTCCTCGTCGCAGGAGCGGAGCGCGACCTGGCCTTCCGACGCTTCGTCCTTCGTCTTGTAAGAGACCTCGGCGTCGTCTTCCTCGATCTCGTCGAAGAGGACGGTGTAGCCCGCGTCCTCGAACCCCGACTCGAACGACTCGTAGAGCTCCTTCAGGCCTTTCTCCGCGTAGCCGTCGACGACGTGGCTCGGGCCCGTCTCGCTCGCCTGCACGAAGATGACGCCCTCGATCGAGGGGAAGTCCGCCGGCAGTCCGGTCTCGCCCGACATCGCCTTGCCCGCGCACGTGACGGTGCCCCGGCCGGACTTGGCCTCGCGCTCGCGCTCCTTCTCCGCCTCGCTCTTGCCACCGCATCCGGCCAGCCCGGTGGCGAACGCCACCAGCACCAGCATCCCGCCGAGCCTGCGCATGCCTGCCTCCCGCGTCGGTTATCGCGGGTTGTCTATCGAATACTTAGACGGCGTGAAGGCGCCTACGCTCGAGCGGGCGCATCCGGAGCAGGCGCCGCAGCGCCTCGTCCAGGTCGTGAGCCCAGGCCCAGCCCACGTATTCGCAGCGCGGGCACGGACATTCCGGAACCTCGCGCCTCTGGCCGCAGTTGAGGCATTCCACCATCGCCAGCCCCATCCAAGCCGGGGGCCGCCGCGACGGCGACCCCCGGCCGGGGGATCTCGCATCTCAACTACTGCAGGACGATCCCCAACTCGGTGTCGGTGTCCCCGAACCCCGCGGGGCAGGCGGTGTTCGGATTCGGCGCGACCGCGGTCTTCGACCCGGCGTAGACCTGTGCGCGGTACGCGGAGACGGCCGCGCAGAGCGCTCCGGCGCGCACGTCCGTCCACACGACGTAGGCCGTACTCGGGCCGGCCGCGACGTCGGTGTAGTCGCCGATGAACTGCTCCTGGAGGTTGTTGTAACCCGACGCCTCCGGGTTCGACGACGCGGTGCTGACGCGGATCGGGGCGGTGAACGAGCTGCCGCCCTGGACGTAGTAGTAGTCGTAGACCTGCTTGCCGGTCTGCCACGGATCGCTTGCGGGCGGCGCGGTGAGCGCGTCGAAGCCGACCGTGACGAGCCCCGTGGGCGAGACGTCGATCGCCGGGAAGAACGCGTTCCGGCCGAAGACCGCAGCGACCTGTCCGAGGCTCGTCCAGTGGAGGCCGTCCGACGAGACGGCGCCGCGCACGGTGCCGACGCCGCCGGTGAAGTCGCACCAGACGACGTACACCTTCGACGACGTCGGATCGCTCGCCGGGTGTGGGTAGCAGTCGACCCGTGCGCTCATCCCGGGCACGCGGTTGAACAGATCGACGACGTCGAACGGCGTCCCCGTCAGCGGATAGTCGGTCACGCCGTCGACGGCGATCGGCGCCGTGAACGTCGCGCCGCCGTCCTTCGACACCGCGACGACCTGCGTCGACGGGTACTTCCCCTTCGAGTCGGCGTGCGCGGTCCAGAACGCCTCCACCGTGCCGTCGGAGGCGACCGCGATCTGCCCGGTCTCCGTCTGGCCCCGGACGAGGTTGAAGTTCGAGCCGCTCACCTGGACGGCCGGCGACCACGTGCGTCCCTCGTCGTCGGAGTGCGCGACGTAGAGCTTCACGCGGCCGTTGCCGGCGCATGTGTTGCAGTAGTCGGCCCAGAAGATGTGCAGGCGCCCGAGCCACGGGCTTCCGGCTGCCTTGTCGACGGCGATCCACTCGTGGTCGGCGAAGCTCGAC
>DASXTR010000307.1:0-11740 GCA_036505325.1 Gaiellaceae bacterium | reverse complement strand
CGACCGAGTACCTCGCGGGAGCTGCACCGACGGCACCGATCGTCTCGCTCGACGTGATGGACGACTCAGGCACGGCGCTCACGTCCGACGTGATCTCCGCCGCGCAGTGGATCCTCGACCACAAGGGCGAGTACAACATCCAGGTCGCGAACTTCTCGCTGCACTCGCTGCGCCCGAGCAACTTCTTCCGCGATCCTCTGGATCAGGCGGTGGAGAAGCTCTGGTTCAACGGTGTGGTGGTCGTCGCGGCAGCCGGCAACTACGGTGTCGAGACCGGCCCGAGCGGCGTCAAGTACGCACCCGGTAACGACCCGTTCGTGATCACGGTCGGCGCGCTCGACCTCGGCGGCACCACGAAGACGTCGGATGACGTCGCGGCGCCCTGGTCGGCGTACGGCCACACCTACGACGGCTTCGCGAAGCCCGAGCTCTCGGCTGCCGGCCGGTACATGGTCGGCCCGGTGCCCGCAGGCTCGTCGCTCACGGCGGACAAGCCGGACAAGGTGTACTACGGCCGGTGGATGCAGCTGTCCGGCACCTCGTTCGCGGCGCCGATCGTCGCGGGCACGGCGGCTCAGATCCTCGCCCGGCATCCGAACTGGACGCCGGACCAGGTGAAGGGCGCGCTGATGGTGACCGCGCGTGCGGTGTTCAAGAACCCGCAGGCGGCAGGCCTGGGCGAGCTGACGGCGTCGAAGGCCGTCGGCGTGGTGAATCCGCCGAACCCGAACGCGGGGCTGAACAGGTTCGTGACGTCGGGCTCCGACGGCAGCGGGTCTGCGTTCAACGCGCTCGCGTGGACGGACGCGGTCGCCTCCGGCGATCTCGCCTGGAGCGATCTCGCGTGGAGCGATCTGGCGTGGAGCGACTCGAACGTCGCGAGCCTCGCCTGGAGCGATCTCGCCTGGTCGGACCTGGCCTGGACTGACCTTGCCTGGTCGGACCTGGCGTGGACTGACATGGCGTGGACGGACAGCTCCACCGAGGACGCGGCCGAGGGCGACACGCTCCCGGGCGAGCCCTACACGGCCGTCGCGACCGAGGTCGCCGAGGCCCAGGCCGATCCTGCGCTCGTAGCGCCGGACGGCACGGTCGCCGACCCCCCGGTCGGAGACTCGCTGACGGACGTCATCGCGACTCCGTAACGAGCCGGACCAGCACGGAACGACGAGGGGCCCGCCGGCGACGGCGGGCCCTTCGCATTGCCTGTCGCTCGATCGAGGGATTCGCGGGCCGTACCCCTTCGGGGGGATGGCCGGGTCACCGGACGAACGTACGCTCCGCCTGGCCGAACGACTACTGCGGCACCTCGTAGCCGGACGGCTTTGGAACTGCGGCCCGCGCCCCTCAGCGCGGAGAAGGAGAGTGAATGTCGCACAGCAACGAACGTGGAGCTGCCGAGCGCGGTTTGCGTTCCAGTGCACTGTGGGGCACCGGAAGCCGGGGGGGTGATTCCCGGTCCTCCGTCCTCTGGGGCAAGGGCGGCCGCGGAATCGTCACCACGTGCGTCGCGGTGTGTGCGCTGGCAGCACCCCTCGCTGCGACGGCGGATCCCGGTAAGGGTTCGGCCGCAGCGTCTGCGTCAAACAGTTACGTGGCGAAGGATCTCCTCGACAAGGCGAAGAAGTCGCCGAACGAGAAGGTCCGCGTCATCATTTCGAGCACCGGCGGCGTCGAAGCTGCCGACAACGCATACAAGGGCCTCGGCCTCGGCAACGCGAGCAAGCAGCTCGCCATCGTCGGCGCCGTCGCAGCGGAACTGCCGGCGAACAAGGTCGAGAAGCTCCAGGGCATCTCGGGCCTGTCGGTCGTACCGGACTCGCTCGTCCGCCTGTCGGGGACGATCAAGTCCGACCAGCTGTGGCCCTACGAGTCCGGCAACGACAAGCTGTGGATGGGCGATGACGCGACGTACAAGGGGAAGTTCCCTGCGATCGCAATCGTCGATTCCGGCGTCCAGAACCGGGACGACTTCAACGGTCGTCTCGTCGCGAGCGTGAACCTGTGCACGCTGCCGAACAACTCGGCGGGTGACGGTCGCGGTCACGGCACGTTCGTCGCGGGCATCGCGGCGGGCGGCAAGGACGGGCGCGTAGGTGCGGCTCCGCTCGCGCCGATCGTCTCCGTCGACGTGATGGACGACAGCGGCCAGGCGCTGACGAGTGACGTCATCGCCGGGGCGCAGTGGATCCTCGCGAACAAGGCGAAGTACAACATCCGTGTCGCCAACTTCTCGCTGCACTCGCTGCGGCCGAGCAACTTCACGACCGATCCCCTGGATCGGGCCGTGGAGAAGCTGTGGTTCGGCGGTGTGACGGTGGTCGCGGCGGCCGGCAACTACGGCGTGGCGGGCGGACCGAGCGGCGTGAAGTACGCGCCGGGCAACGATCCGTTCGTGATCACCGTGGGCGCGGTCGACCTCGCGGGGTCGACGCGGAACTGGGACGACGCGGTCGCACCGTGGTCGGCCTACGGCTACACCTACGACGGGTTCTACAAGCCCGAGGTGGCGGCTGCAGGCCGGTACATGGTCGGCCCGGTGCCTTCCGGCTCGACGATCGCCAAGGAACGGGCGGACAAGATGGTCGGCTCCGACCGGATCCAGCTGTCCGGCACGTCGTTCGCGGCGCCGGTGGTGTCCGGAACGGCGGCCCAGATCCTCGCCCGGCATCCGAACTGGACGCCGGACCAGGTGAAGGGTGCCCTGATGGTCACGGCCCGCCCCGTCCCCCAGACCCCGAAGGCGGCGGGCGTGGGCGAGATCACGGCGACCCGCGCGGCGCAGATCGCCTACGCACCGAACCCGAATCTCGGGATCGAGAGGTACCTGTCCACGGCGGCCGACGGCTCCGTGTCGTTCAACGCGCTCGCGTGGACGGACGCGATCAAGTCGAAGTCGGACCTTGCGTGGTCGGACCTCGCCTGGAGCGACCTCGCGTGGTCGGATTCGAACCTCGCCGCGATGGCGTGGACGGATCTGGCGTGGTCGGACCTGGCATGGACGGACCTGGCCTGGTCGGACCTTGCATGGTCTGACATGGCCTGGACGGACAGCTCGATCGAGGACGCGGCCGTGGGCGACACCCTCGATAGCAGCCCCGGCTACGTGGCGACGGACTCCGAACTCGCGGCGGCAGCGGTCGATCCGGCCCTGCAGCTGCTCGTCGAGGAGGTTCCGGCGACGACGGACACGACGACCACGGTCGTCAGCGCTCCGGCGAGCCTGGTCCCGTAGCAAAGCTCGGCCTCTCTGCGGCCGAACCGAGGGCCCGCCGGAAACGGCGGGCCCTCACTCTTTTCAGCCCCGCGTTCGCCGGCAGCTGATCGCTCGAACGAGGGATCGTGCGGATCTACCCCTTCTTGGGGATGAGCCTCCGCCGTCGCGTTCCTACCGTGCGTCCAGTTTTCACGGAGGGCAACTGCGGCCCGCGCCCACTACGAGGCGCGGAAGGGGAGAGTGGAATGGACGTGACGGCGACGGGGAGGCGTAGCGGCGAAGCGTCGTCGGCGAAGCGTCGCTCGGCGGCGCTCCTGGCAGGTGCTGCACTCCTCCTCGCTCTCGCCGCTCCTGCGACGGCGCTCGCCGACAAGGGCAAGACGGCCCCGGCGTCCGCGCCGTACGTCAGCACACATGCGTACCTCCCGTCGGCGCTGCTCGGCCGGGCGCAGGCGAAGCCGTCCGACCTCTTCGACGTGATCGTTCAGGTGCGGAGCAAGCAGGACGCCAGGACCGTCGCGTCGATCGCGAAGGGGAAGCTCGCCGGCCTCAATCGAGGCCGCGTGAAGGCGGCGTTCCGGTCGGTCGACGGCTTCGCCGCGCAGCTCCCGGGGTGGCTCGTCGTCGAGCTCGCCGAGACGGCACCTGTCCGCGCGATCACGCCTGACGCGAAGGTGCGGGCGGACGGCGACTTCGCGCCCGTGCAGACGTGGCAGCGGACGATCGGCGCGGAGACCCTCTGGCCGTCCGCGGCCGCGACGTTGACCGCTCCGACGATCGCCATCGTCGACTCGGGCATCGACGGGAGCCGGACCGGCGACTTCGGCGGGCGCCTGCTCGGCCACGTGAACGTCAGCTCCGAGGCGACGAATGTGGACGACGGCGACGGTCACGGCACCTTCGTCGCCTCGATCGCCGCCGGCAACGCCTCGAGCTATCCGGGCGTCGCTCCCACCGCGAAGCTCTTCGACGTGCGGGCGATCAACGACGACGGCACGTCCTCGGCGAGCGACATCATCGCGGCCGCGGACTGGATCCTCGCGCACAAGGACGAGTACGACATCGAGGTCGCGAACTTCTCGCTCCACACGGCGCGGCCGAGCTCGTTCAGGTGCGACCCGCTCGACCGCGCGGTCGAGAGCCTCTGGTTCAACGGCGTGACCGTCGTTGCCGCGGCAGGCAACTTCGGCGTCGGCCTAGACACCCCGCAGAGAATGTTCTTCGCGCCGGGCAACGACCCGTTCGTGATCACCGTCGGCGCGGCCGACACGAAGGACACCGAGGAGGTCGCAGACGACGACGTCGCCTTCTGGTCGGCCTTCGGCTACACGGCGGACGGCTTCGGGAAGCCGGAGGTGGTCGCGCCGGGCCGCTACATGATCGGCGCGGTGCCGCCGCACTCGACGATCGCGAGGGAGCGCTCCGACAAGATCGTCGCGCCGGGCTACGTCAAGATCTCCGGCACGTCGTTCGCGGCACCCGCCGTTGCCGGCGCAGCCGCGAACCTCGCGGCGCTCCACCCCGCGTGGGGCCCGGACGAGATCAAGGGCGCGCTGATGCTGAGCGCGCGCCGGCTCGCCGGTATCCCGCAGCTCGCCCAGGGCTTCGGCGAGATCGACGAGGCGGCGGCCGGCACGGTCGCCGACCCGCCGAACCCGAACGCGGGCCTGGACCGCTTCGTCACCTCCGACCCGTCGGCCGCGGGAGGCAAGAGCTTCGACGACGCCGCGTGGACAGACATGGCGTGGACGGACATGGCGTGGACCGACCTGGCGTGGACGGACCTGGCCTGGACCGACCTGGCCTGGACGGATGCATCGCGGGTCGACTGACCCGTTGAGGAGCGCCGGGCTGCCGCAGGCCCGGCGCTCACCCTTTCGGGTGAATCGATCGAGGGTTCCCCGAAAGGGGGATGCCTCCCCCTCGAAATGGTCGTAGCTTCCGCCAGGGATTCGGTCACCCTGCGGCCCGCGCAGCGGCGCGGAAGGAGACAAGCACTGAGCGGCATGAGCGCGATTCCGGGCAACGTCCAGCTCGAGAACGACGAGTCGATCCGGCTCGAACGGCCGAAGGCGGGCCTTCGCCTTCCCGCGATGCTGTACGGGCTCGGCGTGATGGTCGTGGCCCTCGCCGTCGCGGCGCCGACGATCATGCGCATCTCCGGCGACACGCGCGGCTGGATGACGTTCGCGATCCTCGCGGCCGGCGCCTCCGTCGCGCAGCTCTACGTCGTGCGCACCGCGCGCGACACGGCGTTCCACACGACGGTCGTCTTCGTCATCCCTGCGATCTTCCTGCTCCCGCCCGAGCTCGTCGCGCTGCTGGCGCTCGTGAAGCACATCCCCGAGTGGCTCAAGGAGCGCTACCCGTGGTACATGCAGAGCTTCAACATCTGCAACTACACGATCGTGAACCTCGCGATGTGGGTGGCCGTGCACCGCATCCAGGGCTCCGACGAGCTGCTTCCGAGCAACAACCTTCGCTGGGCCCTCGCTGGCCTGGCCGCATGCACCATCTATGCCGTCCTGAACCAGATCGTGCTCGCGCCGATGATGTCGCTCGCGCGCAATCGCAACGTGCGCCAGGTGCTGTCGTTCGAGAACCTGTCGACGGACTGGGTGCTCGCGACGCTGGGCTTCACGCTCGCCGTGTTCTGGCAGGTCGACCCGTGGCTCGTTCCGTTCGCGTTCGCGCCGATGATCCTGATCCACCGCTCGCTGGCCGTCCCGCAGCTCCAGGTGGAGGCTCGCGTCGACCCGAAGACGGGCCTCTTCAACGCGCGCCACTTCGCGCAGGTGCTGCAGGAGGAGCTCGGTCGCGCGCAGCGCTTCGACCGGCCGATGTCGCTGATCATGGCCGACCTCGACCTGCTGCGCGACATCAACAACACGTACGGCCACCTCGCCGGCGACGCGGTCCTCAGCGGTATCTCGGAGGTCTTCCGCGGCCAGCTGCGCCACTACGACGTCCCGTCGCGCTTCGGCGGCGAGGAGTTCGCGATCCTCCTGCCGGAGACGCCGCCCGACCAGGCGATGGAGATCGCCGAGCGGATCCGCCGCGCGGTCGCCGCGCGCGAGTTCGAGGTGGAGACGTCGAGCGAGCCGATCCGCGCCACGATCTCGATGGGCGTCGCGGGCTTCCCGCGCGACGGGTCGGACGCGAACGAGCTCGTACACCAGGCCGACCTGGCCGTGTACCGCGCAAAGCTGCAGGGCCGCAACCGCGTCCTCGACGCGTCGAACGAGCCGCTGCTCGCGCAGCCCGAGAAGCGGGGCCCGCGTCTCGTCTCGCTCCCGGAGAACCCGAGCGAGCCCGTGAAGCAGCTGCCGCCCGCGGCCGTCGAGATGCCCGAGGTCGAGCGGCGGGCGGCCTCGCACCCGCATGCGCCCGCCGGGCCGCGCTTCTTCTCGGTGCCCCGGCGTCTGGCGATCCTCGTCGGCGTCATCGGCGTCGTCGGGACCACGATGGGCGTGCTTGCGGCGATCTTCGGCGCGTCGACCGACATCGTCGGGCTGATCGCCGTCATCGCGCTCGTCGCCGTGGGTCAGGCGCTCTCGCTCGAGGTCGAGCAGACCGGCACCATCTCCGTCAGCGCCGTCGGCGCGCTCGCAGGCGCGGCGATCATCGGCCCGCGCGCGGCGCTCGCGCTCGCAATTACGATGTCGGCGATCGAGTGGTCGACGCGGCGCAGCGTCTTCCACCAGCTCGTCTTCAACGTCGGCATCCTCTCGCTCGCGTCGCTCGCGGCCGCGGCAGTGTTCTCCCTCCGCTTCGACGGCCCGGTCGGCGAGGTCGTCTTCATCGGCGCGAGCCTCGCGGCCGGCCTCGTCTACTTCCTCGTCAACACCGGCCTGCTCGCGTTCGCGGTGTCGGTCGAGGGTCGCGAGAACCCGTGGCACGTATGGAAGGAGCGCTTCAGCTGGCTGCTGCTCCACTACGTCGTCTACGGCTTCATCGCCGGCGTCATCGCGGAGGCGTACCAGCCGATCGGCTTCTGGGCGCTGGCGGTGTTCGCGCTCCCGCTCTTCCTCATGCGCAAGACGCAGGAGGCGTACCTCAAGCACACGCAGCGCTCGGCGCAGAAGCTGCGCCAGGCGGCCGAGACGATCCAGACGCAGAACGTCTCGCTCGAGCAGGCCAACCGCCTCCTCAAGGAGCGGTCGACCGCGGCGATGGAGTCGCTCTCGGCGACCGTCGACGCGCGCGACGCCTACACCGCCGGTCATTCGCGGCGCGTGCAGCAGCTCGCGCTCGCGATCGGCCGCGAGCTCAAGCTCTCCAAGGAGGAGCTCGAGCTGCTCGGGCATGCGGCGCTCTTCCACGACATCGGCAAGCTCGCGATCCCGGATGCGATCCTCCTCAAGCCGTCGAGCCTGACGGACGAGGAGTGGGCGCTGATGGCACGGCACGCCGAGGAGGGCGCATCGATCATCAACCGCCTCGGCTTCCTCAACGACGCGGTGCCGGCGATCCGCCACCACCACGAGCGGTTCGACGGCGCCGGGTATCCCGACGGCCTCTACGGCGAGGACATCCCGCTCGGCGCGCGGATCATCCACGTCGCGGACGCGTTCGACTCGATGCTCACGACGCGCGTCTACCGCCCGGCCCGGCCGGCGCACGAGGCGCTCGCCGAGCTCCGGAACATGGCGAGCACGCAGTTCTGCCCGCGCTGCGTCGCGGCGCTCGAGGCGATCGTCGCCGCCGACATCGACGGCGGCAAGGGTGGCGAGACGGCCGCCGAGGCCGTCGCCGTCGCTTCCTAGGCGATCGCGGCCCGCTCGAGCCCGGCGACCGCTTCGCGCTCGATCGCGGCGGCGCCTTCGCTCCGCCCGTACAGCGCGAGCGTCGCGCCGAGGAAGAAGGCGAGGACCCGCGCGCGCAGCAGCGACTGGGGCGCAACGGGTCCGTAGACGTCGAGGAACGCCGTGCGGCCTTCCGGCGGAAAGAAGCTCCACACGAGGAGGAGGTCGATTCCCGGGTCGGCGCGGCAGACGTCGATCCAGTCGATGATCCCGGTCACCGTGCCGCCGTCGCCGACGAGCACGTGGCGGAAGTGGAGATCCCCGTGGCAGACGGCTGTCGGCTCGGCGCTGGGAAGGGCTTCGGCCGCGCGCAGCACGTCCTCGACGCCGGCGGGCGGCGACCACAGGCCCTCCCGTTCGACCGCGGCGAGCCGCTCCCGCGTCCCCGGGACGCGGATCGTCATGTCACCGCGGCGGACGGCGTCGACGCGCAGGTCCGGCGCGGCCCGCACGACCTCCGGTGCGTGCAGCGCGCGCAGCGCCTCGGCGAGGGGCCGTGCCAGACGGACGCGCGCGGCGTCGTCGAGCCCGGCGTCCGGCGGCTCGCGCCCCGGGATCAGCCGCGACCCGGCGAAGGGCCACGGGAACGCGTCCGTCGGCGCGCCGAGGTACGTCGCCACCGGGATCGCGACCGGCAGGAACGGCGCGAGGCGGGGGAGGAGGCCCAGCTCGACCTCGAACCCGGGAATCACGATCGCCCGGCGCGGGAAGCGGAACACCCACGTGCCGTCGACGACGAAGACGGTGCTGTCCCAGCCCTCCGAGAGCAGCCGCACCTCACGCGGCTCGAGCTCCGGGAATTGCCCGGCGATCAGCTCGCGTGCGAGTGCTGCGTCGACGACGAGCTCTGGTTTCCAGTCCGGCACGGGCGCGAGCCTAACCGCACTCGCCTGCACTTGCGGTCGCACAGTTTTGCTCTACCATTCTTGGCGGTGGCGAAGAAGCCCCGTTACCGCGCGATCCAGGCGATCGACCAGGAGGCGCTCGCGTCTTTCCAGGCAGGGATCCGGAAGCGCTACTCCAACGAGCAGATCCTCGCCGAGCTGCGCGGCTCGGCCGAGCGCCTGGGGCGGTCGCCGACGATGAAGGAGTTCGCCGCCGACCCGGAGGCGAAGGTGCATCCGCAGACCGTGATCGAGCACTTCGGGTCGTGGAACGCCGCCAAGCGGGCAGCCGGGCTCGTCCCGCGCCGGTTCGCGACGCGCGAGGAGCTCCTCGCCCTCCTCCGGAAGCTCGGCGAGGAGCTGGGCCGCACGCCGACCGCGCGCGACCTCGACGAGCGCCGCGGGACGATGCCGTCGAAGTCGCTCTACTGGCACACGTTCGGCTCGTTCGCGACGGCCCTCCGCGAGGCGGGCTTCGACGTGGCGGTGGGGGAGGAGCGCCTCGAGCGCGCAGTGGAGCAGGGCGCGGCGCTCGCGCGGCGGCTCGGCCGGCTGCCGAAGTTCGGCGACTGGGCCGAAGCGCGCCGCGCGGACCCTGCGGGCTCCATGTTGACCGAGTGGCAGGTCTACCGAATCTTCGACGCCCGACGCGGCGCCTGGTCGACGTTCCAGTTCCTGGTCGCCGAGCGCCTGCGCGAGGAGGGCGCCGAGGTCGGCCCCGACGGCACCGTTTGCTGAATCGCGGAACTACGCGGCGGCGACGATCGACGCGAGCTGCCGGAGGCAGAACTCGCGCTCGCCCGGGGCGCGCACGGACGGCAGCGGATCGTCCTCCACGAACGACATGTCCGGGCGGAAGAGCTCGCGGCGCACGATCTTGCCGTCGCGGAGGGCGTAGAGCGTCCCCTCGCGCACCTCGACCTTGTGGAGGCGCTGCGCGCAGTAGCGCTCGACAACCTCGAGCGCGGCCTTCGTGGACGCGAAGAAGACACCGTCGCGTCCCTCACCGAGCCACAGCGGGCGCCCCATGCCGCGGGCGAGGAACAGCAGGTCGGGCTCGCGTTCGTCGAGCCAGGCGGTCGCCATGGCGCCGCGCAGCTCCTCGAGCGCGCGGGCGTCGTTCTCGGCGTGCGCGGCGACCGCGAAGATTGCCTCGGAGTCGACGGTCATCCCGTCCTCGGCCCGCGAGCACGGGTGGCGGGCCAGGAGCTCGTCGTCGTTGACGATGATCCCGTTGTGGATCCCGACCACCGGCCCGTGGCGGACGGGGTGGTTGTTGGCGGAGATCGACGGATGCCCCTTCGTGTAGTCGCGTACGTGGACGAGGAGCTGGGTTGCGGCGGCCGGCACCTCGACACGCTCCAGGAGCTGGGAGGCGGGCGTCCGCTGCTTCACGACGACCGGGTAGACGTCTCCCGGGGCGCGATAGGCGTACCCGACGGCGTCGGCGCCCCGCTCGGCGATCGCGGCCAGCAGTGCCTGCGCGGCGAGCGTCCGCTCGATGCCGCTACTCGACGACAGGCTGTAACCGGCGATTCCGCACATGTGTTCGAATCCTAGGCACCGCTTGTCGGTGCCGACCAGAAGAGGGCATTCGGGCTTTGCCCTGATGCCCGCTCCAGCTATCAAGACGGATGATCGGCCGCGGAGTTTGCATGCTTGAGGCTTCCCTTACATCTCAAGCTCCCGGCTCCTGCGGCCGATAGAAAGGGTGTGGAGCCAGCCCTCCCCGAGCCGCCCCTCGATCGCCCGGTCGCCGAGCCGACGCTCGAGCTCCTTCCGAGCCTCGACGTCGTCGACGAGCCGGAGGAGGAAGAGGAAGAGCCGGAGAACGCCCGCCTCTCCGACGCCGAGCGGCTCCAGACGTCCGACCCGCTGAAGCTCTACGTCCGCCAGATCGGCGACGGGCGCCTGCTCACGGTCAACGAGGAGCGCGAGCTCGCCCGCCGCAAGGACGCGGGCGACGAGGCCGCCAAGCGCCGCCTCATCGAGGCCAACCTCCGGCTCGTGATGTCGATCACCAGGAATTACACGAAAGCGGGCGTCCCGCTCCTCGATCTGATCCAGGAGGGGAACCTCGGCCTGATCCGCGCGGTCGAGAAATTCGACTACAAGATGGGCTACAAGCTCTCGACGTACGCCACCTGGTGGATCCGGCAGGCCGTGACGCGCGCGCTCGCCGACCAGGGGCGCACGATCCGGCTGCCCGTCCATGTCGCCGAGCAGGTGCGCCGCGCCCAGCGCGCGCGCCGGCAGCTGGCGCAGAAGCTGAACCGCGACCCGTCGCTCGACGAGATCGCGAAGGAGTCCGGGTTCACGCCGGAGCGCGTCTCGGAGCTCTTCGAGCTCGTCGAGAACACGGTGTCGCTCGAGACCCCGGTCGGCGACGGCGAGAGCATGTACGCCGACATGATCGAGGACGACCGCTCGGCCGCCCCGGAGGAGGAGACCGCCGAGAACGCACGGTCGGTCGAGCTCGCCGAGGCGCTCTCGATGCTCAACCCGCGCATGCACCACGTGCTCAAGCGCCGCTTCGGCCTCGACGGCCAGCCGCCGCAGACGCTCGAGGAGGTCGGCACGGACCTCGGCATCACGCGCGAGCGCGTCCGCCAGCTCGAGACGCGCGCCCTGCGGGAGCTCCGCGCCGTCGCGCCGAGCCTGCAGTTCTACCTGCGCACGTAAAGAGTTTACGTTTCACTCGCAGCGCCCTTGCAGGCGCGGGCGATGCTGCGAGCGATGCGGTGCCTTCTCCTCGTCGTCCTCGTCGCGGCCGTGGCCGCTCCGGCCGCGACAGCCTCGCCGCGCCTGCGGCTCGGGATCACCGACAGCGGCGC
>DASXTR010000306.1:0-24423 GCA_036505325.1 Gaiellaceae bacterium | reverse complement strand
GCTCGGGCTTCTCTCGCTCTGGTCGTCGTCGCGCTCGTCGGCTGCGGTCACCACCCGTCGCGCACTGTCTCCGCCGGGCGCTCGCCGTTCGTCCGCGCGGCGCACAACGAGGCGGGTCCGGGAAGCGGACCGTGGCTCGCGCGGCGTGGGCTCTTCGAGCAGTATCGTCGACGCCGGTAGCGCGCAGCCGGGCCACCGTCTCCTTCGCCGCGTCGGCGTGCAGCTGAACCTCGCGCTCCGGCCGCCGAAGGGAGACCTCGCGGTGATCGGGCTGCGTTCCTGGCGCCGGTCGAGCCCGGCGCCGGTCGCCGTGCAGCCGGGGCGGGTGGCCTGGGTGCAGTTCGACTTCGTGATGACCGGCTGCCGCTTCTTCGACGCGGGCGTCCGGCAGACGTACAACCGCAGGACGGTGCTCCGGTACCGCGTGCACGGGCGCAGCCTCGTCGCAGCGCTCGACCTGGTGGGCGACCAGGTGACGATCACGGCGCCGCCCGCGGCCCGCTGTCCGGGCGGACGCACCGCCGCGTGGAAGCGCGCCCTCCAGGACGCCTACGACGAGCACCTCGACGTCGAGTGGCCGTGCCCGACGCTCCGCGAGGCGGTTCGGCACCTGCCTGCGGGCGGCGGGATGACGTACTCGCGGCTTCCCGGACTCCTCGCGCGCGCGACGCGTGCCGCGTGCGCGTCCGCGTCGGCGTCGCTGAAGACCGGCGCGCGCGAGGCGGTCGCGGCGATCGAGCGGCGGTGGCGCCGGGAGCTCGAGTCCGGTGCTCTACGCGACCGGGAGACGCGCTTCCCGTCGCCGCCGAAGCGCGTGCTCGTCGCACGCCTGGGCGCCGCGGCCTCGCGATACGACTTCGACGTCGTCAGCGTCACGATGCTCCACGTGCGCGGGGCCCCGCGCGTGATCGTGCGCGGGCCCGATCGAAATGCGCTCGCGCGCGCGACGCCGGCGATCCTCCGTCTCGTCGACCCGAAGCGCCGGACGGGCGACGACCGCACCGGCTGGGCCTACGAGGGCTTCTTCCTCGAGGCGCAGGACGCGCGCGGCATCCCGTTCCTGGTTGCGTTCAATCACCGGCGCGGCCCGCACGCAGGCGGCGGACAGTGGGCGTCCAGCCGCTCGCTGCTGCCGTTCGCGCACGGTTAGCAGACCAGCTCCTCCGACGCTCGTGATGCGCCCGTGCTCGGCGCTCAGCCGGTCAGCACCCAATCGTCGCCGTCGATGATCCTCGTAGCGTTGCCCGCCGCGTCGATCCCGTCGACCTCGACGCCGGCGCCGCCGATCGGGAGATCCGTGTGCACGTCGCTCTGATTCACGCCGCGCGCCTGCTGCTCGGCCGGCGGCAGGACGTCCGTGCCGGGTACGGGACGCGTGTAGCCGCCGCCGTAGGCGACGTGCGACGCGATGTTCTCGTCGTAGAGCGGGTCGTAGAACAGGTGCCCGCTGCGCGCGAGCGGCGAGGCGCCGTCGACGAGCGCGACCTCGCCGAGCCTCGGCGCACCCTCGTCCGCGCGCAGCTGCTCGCGGACGAACGACTCGCCCGCGGACGCGCCGACGACCGCGGCCCGGCCGTCGGTGAACTCGAGCTCGACGCGTTCGAGGACGATGCCGTACGCCGAGATCGGCCGAGTGCTCGTCAGCCGGCCGGTCGTACGGCGCGGGTCCGGCGTCGTGAACACCTCCTCGGTCGGCAGGTTCACGGCGTGGCGCCGGCCGCTGCGCGTCTCGTAGAGGGCGGTCGTCCAGACCGAGTCGGGCAGGAGCCCGACCATGAGGTCGGTGCCCGGGCCGCGGAACCGGATCGCGTCGAACCGCCGCTCGGTGAGGAGCGCCGCGCGGGCCGCGAGGCGGTCGAGGTGCTCCTGCCACGCACTGACGGGATCCGGCTCGTCGAGGCGGACCGCAGCCGCGATCGCATCGCGGAGCCGGTCGACGTCCGGCTCGCCGAACATCCGCTTCGCCCAGGCGGCGGTCGGGCAGCCGGCGATCGTCCACGCGACGCGTCCTTCGTTGATGAGACGCGTGCGGAGGTCGCTGGCCTCGCGCGGGCGTTGCACGCGCGCCGCCCGCGACTCGTCGACGCCGTCCCACGCCTCCGGTGCCGAGTCGCCCCGGATGCGGATCTCTGCGGCGTCCGCGTCGAGCAGCTCGCGGTAGAGCCCGACGAGCGACCACGGCGACTCGTCCAGCATCTCCTCCGCGCCGTGTCGCGCGCGCAGGGCCGCGTCGTAGTCGTCGTACGGGACGACCTGCACGTTCCGCGCGCCTGCGGCCCACGCCGCCTCGGTGACGGCGCGCATCAGCGGCGCATGCTCTAGCTCGCCGCTCACGATCACTTCCTGGCCCTCTGCGACGTTCGCGCCGACGCGGACGATCAAGTCGGCGTAGCGCCGCAGGAAGTCGTCGCTCACGCGGCGATCATGACATCTGGCAGCGGCCGGGCGTGCACCACGACGAGCGTCTTCGTCGGGCGCGTCAGCGCGACATAGAGCTCGCGCAGCCCTTGCTCGTGGGCGGCGACGAGCGCCGGCTCGACGACGATCACGTGGTCGAACTCGAGGCCCTTCGACTGCCGCGGGGTGAGCACGGGGATCCCTTCGAAGAGGTGCGCGTCCTCGTCCGCGCCCTCGATCAGCTCGTCGGGGACGATCAGCGCCAGCAGCCCTTCCTCGCGGGCGAGGCTCTCGGCCTCGTGGTACGCCTCGGCGAGCAGGTGCTCCTCCTCGACGCGGCGGATCGTCGGCGGGTCGGCGCCCGTGCGGTAGGCGATCGGCGGCTCGACGTCGGGAGCGATCGCGGCGAGGAGCGGGAGGGCGAGCTCCATGATCTCGCGCGGGACGCGATACGCGTGCTTGAGCTCCTCGACCTCGGCCTCGTCGCCGCGCGGGAGGTGCGGCAGGACGTCCTCCCAGCGGCGGTACGAGATCGGGCCGGTGCCCTGCGCGACGTCGCCGAGGATCGTCAGCGCACCGTCGCGCGTCCGGCGCGCGATCATGCGCAGCTGCATCGGGGTGAGGTCCTGTGCCTCGTCGACGATCACGTGGCCGTACGTTTTCGGCGGGGTGCCGACGATCGCGTGCGCCTCGTCGAGGAGCGGAACGTCCCCGTCGCTCCAGCCGGGGCCGCGTCGGACGAGGAGCTTCTGCTCGCGCTCGTCGAGGATGCCGTCCGCCGCCTCGGCTAGCGTTGCCCTTGATGACAACAGCGACCGCACGAGCTTCTCTGGGGCGACGACCGGCCACGCCGCCTTCAGCACGCGGTCCAGGTGGCCTCCCTGCCGGAGGGCCTTCTCCACCTCGTCGAAGTTTCGGAACGCTGCTCCTCCCAGGACTCGTCCGTACTCCTCGTAGAACCGCCGCAGCAGGTTCATCCGGAAGTGCTCGCGCGCCGCGGTGGTCGTCCCGCGCTCCGCGCGCGCCTCCGCGACGAGCTCCGCGACCTCGCGTTCGCGAACCCACACAAATGAGCCCTCGAGGCGGGCGACCAGCTCCTCCGGCTCCGAGCGCAGGCGGAGCTCGGCGGCACGCTGGAGCACGTCGGCCAGCCGCGGGTCGGCCTTGAGCCGCGCGATCTCCGGGGGATCGCGCAGGTCGGGGACGACACCGTCGACGAGGTCCGAGACGGCGCTCTGCTCGACGCTCGATTCGCCGAGCGCCGGGAGCACGTGCGAGACGTACTCCATGAACGTCCGGTTCGGGCCGACGACGAGGACGCCGGTGCGCGCCAGCCGCTCGCGGTAGGTGTAGAGGAGCCACGACGCGCGGTGGAGGCCGACGGCGGTCTTGCCGGTGCCCGGACCGCCCTGGATCACGAGCGGCCGGTCGGGCGCGCGCGCGATCAGGCGGTACTGGTCGGCCTGAATCGTGGCGACGATGTCGCGCATCCGCGACTCGCGGCTCCGCTCGAGCTCCTCGAGCAGGAAGTCGCCGACCGCCGCGCCGTCGATCGTGGAGCCGTCGAACGCCTCATCGGCGATGTCGGTGAGCCGGCGCCCGTGCGTGCGGAAACGACGGCGCAGCGTCACGCGCTGCGGGTCGTACGGCGTCGCGGTGTAGAACGGCCGCGCCGCCGGCGCCTGCCAGTTCACGACGACCTGCTTCTGCTCCTCGTCGTGCACCCACCGGCGGCCGACGTAGAGCGGGTGCTCGACGCTCTCGAAGTCGAGGCGGCCGAAGCAGAGCCCGCGTTCGGCGTCCTCGAACGTCACGAGCCGCTTCGCCGCCCAGGCGTCGAGGGCCGCCTGCGCGACTTCGCCGTCGGCGTTGTCGCCGGCGCGCGCCACGATCTCGCGCATGCGCTCGAGACACGCGTACGCGCGGTCGACGTAGGCCTGCTCGGTGGGGAGCTCGGGGTGAGCCATCGCACCTAGTATTCGAGCGTGGCTGTCAAGTCGATCCTCTACGACGCGGACGGGAACGAGGTCAGCGACGAGGCGGCGGCCGTCCGCGGCGTCACCGTCGAGGTCGACGACGACGGGAACGTGGTGCAGGAGCTCGAGTCGTGGGAGGTCGATCCGAAGTCGCTCGAGGGCGACGAGGGCGAGCTCGCGACGCGACCCGGCGACAGCGACCGGGATTGACCGGTGCGCGCGGTCGTCGTGACCCGCTTCGGCGGGCCGGACGTGCTGGAGCTGCGCGACGTGCCCGAGTCGCGGCCGGGGCCCGGGCAGCTCCTCGTCGAGGTGGAGGCAATCGGCGTCAACTTCCGGGACGTGTACGAGCGCGAGGGCTCGTACGGCGGCGAGCCGCCGTTCGTCGCAGGCGTCGAGGGTGCCGGCCGCGTGGTCGAGACCGGCGAGCGGGTTACGTGGGTCGCGGCGCCGGGGAGCTACGCGGAGCGGGTCGCCGTCGACGAGGCGAAGGCGGTGCCGGTTCCGGATGGCGTGCCGCCGGAGCTGGCGGCAGCCGCTCTGCTCCAGGGGATCACCGCGCAGTACCTCGCCACGTCGACGTATCCGATCGAGGCGGGCGACACGGTCGTCGTACACGCGGCGGCGGGCGGGGTCGGGCGCCTCCTCGTCCAGCTTGCGAAGGCTCGCGGTGCGCGCGTGATCGCGACCACCTCCGGCGGCGACAAGGAGGCCGCGGCGCGATCGGCCGGGGCGGACGACGTCCTCGGGTACGACGGGTTCGCCGACCGCGTCCGCGAGCTGACCGGCGGCGAGGGCGCGGCGGTGGTCTACGACGGGATCGGGCGCACGACGTTCGAGCAGAGCCTCGCCGCTCTGCGGCGTCGCGGCACGCTCGTCCTGTACGGCTCGGCGAGCGGAGACCCGGAGGCCTACGAGCCGGCCCGGCTCCGGAACGGCTCGCTCTACGTCACGCGGCCACAGCTCCACGACTACATCGCGACACGCGAGGAGCTGCTCGAGCGCGCGGGCGACGTCCTCCGGCGAGTCGCCGACGGCTCGCTACAGGTGCACGTCGGTGCGACGTACGCCCTTGCGGACGCAGCGCGCGCGCAAGACGACCTTCAGGCGCGTCGCACGACCGGGAAGCTGCTGCTACAGCCGTAGCGCGTCGAGCAGCCGGTCGACGCGCGTGCGCGGCCGCTCGTGGGTGAGGAACGCGGCGAGTCGGGCCGCCTCGCCCTCGTCGACGGAGACGGCGGCCTCGGCCGTGCCGTCCTCGTTCCAGACGCTGAAGCGGACATGTCCCTCTTCGAGGTACCGGCTCACGCGCAGCGCGCGCCCGGACTCGAACGGTGCGCCGCGGAAGAAGTCCACGATCTTCGCCCGTTGCGGCGCCGCGCACCAGGGACAGAACCGGAACCGGCTCTCGACCGTCCCTCCGCACCCGGCGCACTCGCGCATCGCCCCGACTCTATGCCCGCCGTGGACGGACCCCAAGCACCGGGCCGGGCGTAGAGGGAGGGTGAACCGGCGTGAGTTCGTCGTCGCGGCCGCCGCGCTGCCGCTTGCGCTTCGATCCGGGCGCGCGCTCGCCGGCGGGACGCCGCTCGTCCTCGTGACGGCCGACACCGAGTCGCGGGTCGTCGCCGTCCACGCGGGCACAGGGAGGGTGCTGCGCTCGATCGGGACGCTCCCCGGCCCACGGTCGATCGAGGCGGTCGGAGCAACCGCGGTCGTCGCGCACACGGCGCTCGGCGCCGTGACGATCGTCGACGCGCCGACCCTGCGCGTGCGGAGCGTCCTCCGCGACTTCTCGGAGCCGCGGTACACGGCCGCGCACCCCGACGGCCGGCACGCGTTCGTCACCGACTCCGCCGCCAGCGAGGTGGTCGCGGTCGACGTCGTCCGCGGTCGCACGCTGGGCCGCGTGCGCGTGTCGGAGTGGGCGAGGCACATCACCATCGACGCTTCGGGGCGCACGCTCTGGGTCGGCCTCGGCACCGCCGAGACGAGGCTCGCAGTCGTCGACGTCCGCGACCCGGCGCGCCCGCGGCTCGTGCGCCACCTCCGCGCCGGTTTCGGCGCGCACGACGTGGGGTTCCTCCCCGGCGGGCGTGCTGTCTGGGTCACCTCGGGCGATCGTGGCGCGATGGAGGTACACGATGCGCGCGGCGGCGGGGTGCTCGTTCGGCTGCGCGCGGACGCTCCGCCGCAGCACGTGACGTTCGCAGCCGGGGTGGCCTACGTCACGAGCGGCCGGGACGGCACGCTGCGCGTGCACTCGCTCGCCGACGGGAAGGAGCTCCACGGAGCGGACGTTCCGGTCGGCTCGTACAATGTCACCCGCGCCTGGGGCCGCATCTTCACCCCGTCGCTCGACCGCGGGACGCTGACCGTCCTGACGGAGCGCGGCGTGCCGATCGAGCGCGTTCGGGCCGCCGCCTCGTGCCACGACGCGTGCTTCGTCATGTCTGCGTGACTCAGGTCGGCGCGAGGCGGCGCAGCCGAGTCAGCTCCGCCGGGAGGTAGAAACCCAGCGGGAGCAGCGCGACGGGGTATGCGGCGATCAGGAGCAGCGCGGCCCACAAAGGTACGTCGAGCGCACGCGCGACGACTGTGAGCGCGACCGCCGCCGCCGCAGCGGTGAGGACGCGGCGCCGCTGGTACGTGACCGGGTACACGCGCTGCGCGTAGACGTACATGCCGGCGAACAGGACGACGTACGCTGCGACCGTCGCAACGGCCGCGCCGATCATGCCGTAGGGCGGGATGAGGATCACGTTGAGGACGACATTCACGAGCGCGGCGAAGCCGGCGACGATCCAATTGCCCTGCGTCTTGCGCGCGCGTCCGGAGCCGATCGCGAGCACGGTATAGGCCGTGTATGCGGTCGCCGCGAAGGCGAGCGGTGCAACGGCCTCGGCCGCGCGCGCGAACTCGGGCTTCGGCGCGAGCACGTCGACGAGCCACGGCGCGAGCGCGCCAAGGGCGAGGGAGATCCAGGAGCAGACGAAGACGAGGTAGGTCAGCACGAACGCGTAGGTGCGCTTCGCCTCGCGGTCGTCCTCGATCGAGTAGGCGAATGCGGGCCAGGCGAGGCGGAACGCGATCATCAGGAACACGATCGCGGACGAGATGCGCACCGCGACGGAGTAGACGCCGACCTCGGTCTGGTCCTTGAAGTGCGCGATGAAGATCCGGTCGACGAAGTTGATCGCCCAGAGCGCGAGCGCGGACGGGACGAGCGGGAGCCCGAACCGATTCATCTCGCGCAGCAGCGAGCGGTCGAACTGCAGGCCGAGCTGGTAGCGCCGGTACGCGAGCAGCACGATGTAGACGCACAGCGTCCCCACGAAGTTGCCGACCACCGCACCCGTCGGGCCCTTGCGCCACACGACGACGAGGAGCACCGTCGCGCCGATCGTGATCAGGACGTTCGCGAGGCTCGCACAGAGGAACGCGGCCGAGCGCTCCTCGACGCGGAAGAGCGACGTCAGCTGCTCGTAGTTCATCTGCGCCCAGAGCCCGACGAACGCTGCGCGCACCAGCCACGGGTCGTCGCCGAGCCGGAGCCAGCCGTCGATCTCGGGCGCGAGGATCCAGCCCGTGACGAGCCCGGCCGTTGCCATCGTCATCGTGAACCAGAACGACGTGCGCACGACGAGCGTCCGGTGCGCCGGGTCCGTCGAGTCGAAGTAGAAGCGGAAGAACGCACTCGAGATCCCGAGGCGCAGGACGATCACGAGCACCGTCGTGAAGGCGACGACGGTCTCGATCTTGCCGAAGCCCTCGCCGCGCAGGTAGGTCGCGTAGACGGGGAGAAGGAGCACGGCGAGCACCCGCGAGACGAGCCCGCCGATCCCATAGATCGCCGAGTGGCGCGCCAGCCGCTTGATCTCGCGCGCGAGGCTCACGCCGCTGAGGGTACTCGCGCCGGAGGAGTGCGTCCCGCCAGGACAGGTGTGGACACATTGGCGCGCAATTGGCGCAAAGGACACCTTGCGCCGGAGCCCCCCGGACGGCGATGCTGACAGTGGGTGGCGGGTGGCAAGCCACCACCCCGGGGTGGGGCTGCGTGCGCGCACGCGCGCACGCACGCGCGAGCGCGCGTGAACGAGCGAGCGCCGGCGCCGAGCGTCGATCCCTAGAGCGACGTGTAGATCTCGACCAGCCGGTCGGCGATGCGGTCGATGTCGTGCACGCGCTCGACGTAGGCGCGGCTCGCCGCGCCGACCTCGCGGCGAAGCGCGGGGCTCTCGACGAGCCGGCGCAGCGCGGCCGCGAGCGTCTCCTTGGTCGCCGGCACGATCGGCAGCCGCACCCCGTAACCTGCCTCTGCGCGGTCGACGAGCTCCGGCCGCAGATACGTGACGACCGGCTTGCCGAGCGCCATGCACTCGAGCGCGAACACCCCGTGCCAGCCCGCGTTCAGCTGGTCGACGACGATGTCGGCGCGCGCGTACCGCTCCCGCGCGACGTCGTGCGGCACGCCCTCCACGATGTCGAGGTCGACCGGCAACCGGGCGCACGCCTCGATCACCCATCGCGTTCCCTTCTTCTCGCGGTTCGACGGCGCATGCACGACCAGCGGACGCGGCCGGTCGGACGGCGGAACCGGAGCGAACGGTCGCAGGTCGAGGCCCGGCGGAACGACGTGCGCCTCAGGCACCCACTCGAGTGCGGCGAACGAGCCGACGATCTCCGCGTCCGCGCGCTTGCCGTACGCGAGCTCCCCGCGCGTCTTGCCGCGGATGTCCGAGCCGAGGTAGTGGAAGACGCTCTTCTTTCGCAGCGCGCGCAGGATCGTGAACTGCACCGACTTCGGCACGAGCGTGAGCCCGAAGTAGAAGTGGAAGACGTCCGTGCGCGGCGCGAGCCGCGCGAGCGCGGCGAACTGCGTCGCCAGCCGGCGCGGGAGCCCGCCGCGGCGGTCGAGGGACCAGTCCGCCTCCGGATGCAGCTTCCCGCGCTCGAACACGACGAGTCTTGCGTCGACGCCCCTGCGCCGCAGCGCCTGCACGTTCTCCCACGGAATCCCTGCCAGGTTCACCGGGCAGTGCGTGACGCGCAGCGCCACGGCTAGCCCCTCGGCTTGCGGTTGAGCGGCGCGATCGTCCCGCCGTGCGCCGAGTCGTCGATCAGCGTCGTGTAGCTGCCGGTGCTGTCGTGGTTCTTCTCCAGCCACGCGCGCCATTCGTACGGGCCCTCGAAGAAGACCGTCACGCGTCGAACTCCAGCTGGTCGAAGTACCGCAGCGCTGTCCGGCCCGGCCGCACGCGCGAACGCAGCGCGCGCAGCTCGTCGTCGGAGATCTCGCCGAGCGCGCGCTTCACGCCCAGGTACGGGAGGTTGAGATCCTCCTGGTAGACGACCGTCGAGATGCGCGGGTTGATCTCGATCACGTGCTCGCCGACGAGCTGGATGTTGAAGAAGTGCTCGATCCCGAGCTCGGCCACGATCTCGCCCGCGAGCGCCATCAGCGCGTCGTCCTCCAGCGTGACGAAGTACATCGCGAGCCCGGCGCGCATCGCCTCCCGCGTCTTCGGATGACCGAGCACGACCTCCCGGCCGTTGGCGATCCCGTCGATCGTGCGCTCACCGCCGGTCGCCAGCTCCATCACGAGGAGCTCCGTCCCACCCTCCTCGGGCAGCAGCTCGAGCGCCTCGTCGAGCCGCATCGCCACCGAGCCCGGCCGCTCGTGCAGCAGCTGGTGCGCACGGTCGACCGTCGGGTCGAGGATCCGGAAGCCGCGCGAGCCGGACGAGAAGACCGGCTTGAAGCAGACGGCGCGGTCGGGATAGCCGAGCTCCCGCGCCGCCGCGTCGACCTCCCGCGCGCCGTGCACGCGTCGGAACTCCGGCGCGGGAATCCCGAGCCGGTGCAGGAGGGCGTACGTCTCCGCCTTGTCGTTCGAGCGCACGATCGCGTCGGGGCGCGAGACGAGCACGGGCATCGGAAACCGTTCCCGGTGGGCGGCGAGCCCTTCGAGGTCGAACGACGACTGCGGCAGGATCGCGTCGACACCCTCGCGCTCGGCGAGCTCGAGAACCGCGTCGGGAAACGCGCGATCCGACCCGGCCGGGACGAGATGGAACGCGTCGCACAGGTGCCGGCCGACCGAGCGCTCGGACATGTCCGTGCCGACGAGCCTGACGTCGCGCTCGCCGTTCTCGCGCAGCGCGCGCAGGAGCGCGGCCGTGCCGGGAGCGCCCGACGCGGTGACCATGACGGTGATCGGCCTCAGTCGCGCCCCTTCGCCTCGAGCAGCTCGCGCAGCTTGCCCCCGGGGTAGAGCGCCCACAGCTCGACGATCGGCCGTGTCGTCCCCGGCGCCTCGTGGATCGAGAGCGCCTCGTCGGCCGCCAGGGCCGGCCGGTCGCGCCCGCGGAGCTCGCCGTAAAACGCGTCGAGATCCCCGGAGAGCGTCCAGTGCACGAACTCCGAGTAGCCGAGTCCCGTGTCCTGCCACTCGAGGGTGTCGGGCAGGAACGAGTGCACGCGATTCGTCTGCGCGAGCAGCACGAAGAACCCGCCGACTGCGTCTGCCGCGACGCACAGCCCGCGATCGACCGGCTCGACGAGCGGCTCGTCCAGCAGGCCGGCCCACTCCGCGAGCGACGGCAGACGCTCCGACCCGCCGCCGAGGAGGCGGAGCCAGCCCTCGTCGACGAGGATCCCGCCCGTCTCGCGTGCGATCGACCCGAGCGTCGACGCGGCGTCGACCTGCAGTGCCGCGAGCGTCGCCTCTCCACGCAGAGGCTCGAGCACCTCCACCGTGCGCTCCGCGTCGGCGACCCAGTCCCGCCAGCTCACGACAGGTCGATCTCGTCGTTGCGCAGGTACTCGAGACGCGTCGCGCGGTCGGCGTCGAGGAACGACCGCATCGTCTCGCCCATCCGCGCGCCGTCGTACACCCAGATCTCCGGGTGCGTCAGCAGCTGGAGCCACTCGAAGTCACCGCGTGCGAGCGCCTCGTGAGGACAGCCGCTGCGCCAGTGCTGGTTCGAATCGGAGCGGTAGTGGTCGGGATCGAACCACGGCGCGGTCATCACGTTCGTCGCGCCCTCGATGGGCGCGCGCATGTACTCCGCGTCGGGGTTGTGCCACGCGACGACCGGGTCGAACCGTTCGTCGAGGTCGACGTGCGGCCAGACCGCGTGGTGGGCGACGCGGTGCCCGAGCTCGCGCAGGCGCGCGACGGCGCGCTCGCCTTCGTGCGAGGCGAGGTTGTAGAAGACGGACCGCGTCATGAGGAACCAGGTCGACCACGCACCCGCGTCGGCTTCCACCTCGGCCAGCGCCAGCGCGGCGTCGAGCGACAGGTCGACGTCGTGCCGGAGGATGACGCTGCCCGGCTCGGGCGGCGCGTCGAAGCCCGCCCAGCGGTAGCCGCCGGCGCGCGCCGAGTCGAGCAGTTCACGGTAGTGGTCGACGTCGAACGGGCAGCTCACAGCGGCGTCGAGAGCTCCACGAGGTTGCCGTCGGGGTCACGGACGTACACGGACAGCATCGTGCCCGTCGCGCCGGTTCGCTCGACGGGTCCTTCGAGCACGTCGAGCCCGTCGACCTCGAGCTCATCGACGAGGAAACAGAGGTCGGCGCTGCCCGGAGTCGGCTGCGCCGCCTTGGGTTCGAACTCGTGGCCGGCGACGTGGAGGTTCAGCTTCGCGGAGCCGAACGCGAGCGCGTGCCGGTCGCCGTCGAACACGGCATGGCGCATACCGAGCCCCTCGTAGAACGCAATCGTCGCGTCGAGGTCGCGGACGGTCAGCACGAGGTGGTCGAGCGACTGGATCTTCATCGCCTCGCCAGCACCCAATGGAAGGTGGCCGGGCCCTCCGGCTCGGTGATCGTCACGATCTCGTCGCGGAGGAGCTCGAAGCCCGCCTCGCCGAGGAGGCGCGAGTTCGTTTCCGGCGGGAAGCCCGAGAAGAACGTCGGCGCGCCCAGGAAGTCGCCCGTCCAGTCCTCGAGGTCGCTCGCGCCGAGCGCGGCCATGAAGTACCCGCCGGGGACGAGCCACCGGCCGATGCGCGCGAAGACCGGCGCGAGCAGCTCGCGCGGCACGTGGTTGAACGAGTAGTACGCGACCACCGCCTCGAACGACGCGTCGTCGAACTCGACCGCAGTCAGGTCGCCGCGCACGAACACGGCGCTCGGCACACGTGCGCGGGCGCGCTCGAGCTGACGCTCGGACAGGTCGACGCCCGTCAGCCGAAAGCGCGCGGCGAGCGCCTGCGTCTCCGCCGTGCCCCCGCCGCAGCCGAGCTCGAGCACGCGTGCACCCTCGGCGAGCCGGCCGGCGAGGTCGGCGGTCCATTCGTGCCGGGGGTCGTCCGTGACCTGCGCCGACCAGGCCTCCCAGGTGTCGATCATCGCGTCGTAGCCGCGGCCGACGAGCTCGGTGCGCGGGTCGGTCATGCCGACTCGACCTCCACGTCGAGCAGCCGCGCCGCCGCCTCCGCGCGCTCCAGCGCTTCGAGGCTCGTGTCGCCGACCGCGATCACGTAGCCGCGGCGGTCGCCGTCGAGCCGCACGGGCCGGATCGTCTCCCCGACGGTGAGGTACGTGTCTGCCTGGACGACGCCTGGGAACGCGAGCACCTTCTCGAGTGTGCCGACATGGCGCACCCGGCCGGTGGGCAACGGGCCCGGCTGAGCGGTCAGGAACCGGATCGCGAGCGGCTGCCGGAAGCGCGGCTGCACGAGCTCGTCGGGCAGCTCCTCGCCAAGCGCCATGCGCAGCTGCACGTCGACGAGGTCGATGCCGACCGCGTGGCGCACGAGATCCGCCATCTGGCCGCCGGGGATCCGCGCCGCGCACTCGACGACGAGCACGCGGCCGTCCCGCGCTGCGATCAGCTGTGGAAACGCGATCCCGGTCCTCAGGCCGAGCGCGTGCACGGTGTGCACCGCGACGCGCTCCGACTCCTCGAGCTGGTCGCCGTATACGCTTGCGGGGTAGACGTGGATCCAGCCGACGCCGAACCCGATCCCGGGCGGGCGCAGGCGGTCGGAGAGCGTGAGCGGAATCGACTCCCCGTCCCGCGCGAGCACGATCCCGTTCATCTCGACGCCGTCGACGAACTCCTCGAGGATCGCCTCGCCGGTCGGCGACGCGCGGAGCGCCTCGTGGAAGTGCGCATCGATCTCGTCGACCGAGTCGACCCGGAAGACGCCGCGCTGCCCGCCCGAGTCGGCCGGTTTCAGCACCGCGGGAAACCCGACCGTTTCGGCGGCGCGGCGTGTCTCGTGCAGCGTCCGGGCCGCGGCGAAGCGCGGCTGTGGGACGCCCGCCTCGGCGAGACGGCGGCGCATCGCGACCTTGTGGGTCATCAGGTGCGCGGTGGCGGTGCCGATTCCCGGCAGCCCGCGCGCCTCCGCGATGGCGGCCACGACCGGCACGGCGCGGTCGGCCGACACGGTCAGGACCCCGTCGAGCTTCACGCGCGCGAGGGCCTTGAGGACCGCGTCGGCGTCCGAGAAGTCGACGACCTTTGCGATGTCGGCCTCCTGCAGCCCGAGTGCGTCGGGGTTGCGGTCGACGGCCGCGACGCGCAGGCCGAGCTCCTTCGCACGCAGGATCGCCCGGCGCTGGTGCCGGCCGGCGCCGACGAAGAGGACGGTCTTCTTCACGGGAAGGGCGATGCTACTGGGGAGCGATCCCGCCGATGACGAGCTTGAGCAGGTCCTCGAGCTCGTAGGCCGCCCCGGCGCTGACATTCAGGACGAGCCCGTCGACGATGAGACCCATGAAGCGGCCGATCGTGTCGGCGTCCACGTCGCGGCGCAGCTCGCCCCCCCGCTGCTGCTGCTCGACCTTCGCCCGCAGCCGGTTGTCGAGCTCGGGGTTCCGCTGCTCCCACCGCGCGCGCAGCTCCGGGTTCGTCCGAAGCATCCGGTGCGTCTCGAGGTAGACGCCGATCCACTCCGGCTCCTGCTCGACCACCCACCGCAGCACCGCGGAGAAGCCGTCGTCCAGCCACAGCTCGCCGGCGCGCTGCTGGTCCTCCTGCGCGAGCGCGTAGAAGATCTCCCACTTGGTCGGGAAGTAGTTGAAGATCGCGCCGCGCGAGAGGCCCGTCTCTTCCTCGAGCTTCGCGATCGTCGCGCCCTCGAACCCGTGGCGCGAGAAGACGCGCCGAGCGCCGTCCAGGATCTGCCGCCGGCGCGCGTCGAGATGCTCCTGCGAGACCTTCGGCACGCCGGTACTTTACAAAACCGTACGGACGGTTTATTTTATCGCCGTGCTCCGGAACCGCTCGCTCGCCGCCCTCCTCGTAGCGGAGATCGTCTCGACGACGGGGACGACGATGACCTTCCTCGCGCTGCCGTGGTTCGTGCTCGAGACGACCGGCTCGGCGACGCGGATGAGCGTCGTGCTCGCGGCCGAGCTGGTGCCGATCGCGCTCTTCGGTATCCCGAGCGGCGCCCTCGTCGGCCGGCTCGGCGCCCGTCGCACGATGCTGCTCGGCGATGCGCTGCGGGCGCCGTTGATCGCGCTCGTCCCGGCGCTGCACTGGTCGGGTCACCTCTCGTTCGGGCTCCTGCTCGCGATCGTGTTCGCGCTCGGGCTCTTCTCGGCGCCGTACTTCGCGTCGCAGCGGACGATCGTCCCGGAGCTGTTCGGCGACGACGAGACGGTGGTGGCAAAGGCCTCGGCTCTCTTCGGCGGGGCGACGCAGCTCACGATCGTCTTCGGTCCGGCGCTCGGCGGCGTGTGCGTGTCGTGGTTCGGCGCGCCCGGCGTGCTGCTCCTCGACGGCGCGTCGTACCTGGTCGCGTTCGCGCTCGTCGCGCTGCTCGTGCGCGGCGGCCGGCCCGTGCCTCAGACGGAGGAGACACGGGGAATGCTCGCGGGCGTGCGCTACCTGGCGCGCGACCCCGTTCTCGGGCCGCTGACGCTGACGGTGATCATCCTCGACATGGCGGGCGCCGCGATCGCCGTCGCGATTCCGCTCCTCGCGTTCGTGCGGTACGACGAGAGCGCCCACGTCGGCGGCTGGCTCTTCACCGCGTTCGGCATCGGGGCGGTCGGCGGCAGCGTCCTCGTGATGAAGCTGCTCGAGCGCTTCCGCCCGCTCCGGCTTGCGAGTGCCGGGATCGTGCTCGCGACGCTCCCGCTCTGGCTGCTCGTCGTCTCGGCGCCGTGGCCGTTGGTCGCGCTCGCACTGTTCGCCTGCGGCGTGTTCGTCCCGTTCGTGAACGCGCCGGCGATGGGGCTGATCACGACGCGTCCGCCTGCTGCCCTGCGCGCGAAGGTGATGACCTGCGTGATCACCGCGAGCGCCCTCGGCGGGCCGCTCGGCCGCCTCGCCGTCGGGCCGGTGTACGAGTGGGCCGGCCTCGGCGCGATGTTCGCCGCCATCGCGGGCGTGATGTCGGTCGGCGCGCTCGTCTTCGTCGCGGTCGCCCTGCGCGTCGAGCCCGGCGACGAGCCAGTCGTCGCGGCGGGCGTGCCGGCGGCGACGCCGTAGACTCACAGCGTGCTCGCCGGCTTGCGCACGCGCCTGTTGCACCGCGCGTCCCGGCTCGCTCTGGTCGCCGCCGCGGCCGACGCCCACCGTTCGCCGCCGCCCGATCTCGAGCGAACGATCGACTACGCCACGAGCTTCGGTGCCCTGTACCTCGATGCGGACGACCCCGTGGTCACGCGCGGGCTCGTCGACGTCGGCGAGTGGGAGCCGGGCCTCACGGCCTTCTTCGGCGAGCGGCTGAAGCCCGCGCTGACGTTCATCGACGTCGGCGCGCACGTCGGCTACTACTCAGTGCTCGCGGGACGCCTCGTCGGGCCGCGGGGACTCGTGCTCGCGTTCGAGCCGAACCCGCGGAACTACGAGCTCCTGACGGCCAACGTCTGGCGCAACGGCCTCGCCAACGTCGTGTGCTTTCCGTGGGCGCTGTCGGACGAGACGGGCTTCTCGCCGCTCTACCTGTCGCCCGACAACTCGGGCGACCACCGCATCTACGCCCACGAGCAGGGACGGCCCAGCGTGCTCGTCCGGACGGCCGCGCTCGACGGGATCCTCGCCGTCAGGCCGCCGATCGACGTGATGAAGATCGACGTCCAGGGGGTCGAGGAGGCGGTGCTCCGCGGCGCGGCGGCGACGATCGCCGCGTCGCCCGGCCTGACGCTCGTGCTCGAGTACGGGCCGGCCGAGCTGACAGCGGCCGGCGGCGACGAGCGGGCGCTCCTCGCGTACTACCGGTCGCTCGGGTTCTCGATCGCGGTGCAGCACTCGAACGAGCACGGCCTGCTGGAGCTCTCCGACGAGGAGATCATCGAGACGTGCAGGCCGGAGCTCGGCCGGCTCCACACGAACCTGGTCCTCACGCGGCCGGCGTAGCGGGCCGCGTACTCTGTGGCCGTGCTCGAGGGCAAGCGGATCTTCATCACCGGCGGCGCGGGCTTCATCGGCACGACGGTCGGCCGCGAGCTCGTCGACCGCAACCAGGTGATCGCCGCCGACAACCTGCACCGCGATGCGCTGAGCGGCACCCAGCTCGCCGACCACCCGAACTTCGAGCTCCACCAGGCGGACATCCTCGACGCGGAGGCGATGAGGGAGCTCGCGCGCGGCGCGACGCACGTCGTGCACTGCGCCGCGATCGCCGGCGTCGACACCGTGCTCGAGAGCCCGGTGCGGACGATGCGCGTCAACGTGATCGGCACGTACAACGTGCTCGAGGCGGCGCTCGCGACGATCGACAGCGTCGAGCGTTTCATCGACTTCTCGACGAGCGAGGTCTTCGGTACGCACGCGTTTCGCGTGACGGAGGGTCAGGTGTCGACGATCGGCTCCGTCGGCGAGGCGCGCTGGACGTACGCCGTCTCGAAGCTCGCGGGCGAGCACATGGCCCACGCGTATCACGACGAGCTCGGGTTGCCGGCGGTGACGGTGCACCCGTTCAACGTCTACGGCCCCGGGCAGATCGGCGGCGGTGCGATCCGCGCGTTCATCGAGACGGTGCTCGCCGGGCGTGATCTCGTCGTGCGCGGCGACGGGTCGCAGATCCGCGCGTGGACGTACGTCGACGACATGGTGCGCGGCGTGCTCGCATGCCTCGAGCGGCCCGAGGCGATCGGGCAGGCGTTCAACATCGGCAATCCGCGCTCCGCGGTCACCATCTACGACCTCGCGCAGCGTGTGCGGCGGCTGATGGACGCGCCCGTCGGCATCGTGTTCGAGCCGCACACCTCGGCGGACGTCGAGCTGCGGATCCCGAGCGTCGAGAAGGCGCGCGAGCAACTCGGGTGGGAGCCGCGGGTCGAGCTCGACGACGGGCTCGAGCGGACGATCGCGTGGTACAGAGAGAAGACGCTCGCATCCGCCTAGGGTGGCCCGACGTCGGCTCGGCGGAGCTCGACGCCGTGGCGGACGTGTTCGAGAGCGGGATGCTCACCATGGGGCCGCGGGTGGCCGAGTTCGAAGAGGCGCTCGCGCGCGCGTGCGAGGTGTCGTCGGCCGTGGCGGTGTCGTCGGGGACGGCGGCGCTCCATCTCGCCGTGCTCGCGCTCGGCCTGCGCGAGGGCGACGAGGTGCTCGTGCCGGCGTACACGTTCCCGGCGACGGCGAACGTCGTCGCGCTGTCCGGCTTGACGCCCGTGCTCGTCGACGTCGACGCGGAGACGATGAACGTCGACCCGACGCTGGTCGAGGTCGGGCCGCGGACGAAGGCGATCCTCGCGGTGCACCTGTTCGGCCGGCCGGCGCGGCTCGAGGAGCTGCCGGAGGGCCTGCCGGTGGTCGAGGATGCCGCCGGGGCGCTCGGCGCGCGGCGTCGCGGCGGGGCCTGTGGCGGGCTCGGCGTCGCGGGCTGCCTGAGCTTCCATCCGCGCAAGATCGTCACCACCGGCGAGGGCGGCGCGGTGACGACGAACGACGAGCGCGTAGCGGAGGTCGCGCGGGAGCTGCGGCATCACGGCTGGCGCGGCACGGACATGCCGCAGCCGGGTCTCAACTACCGCCTGTCGGACATCCTCTGCGCGGTCGGGATCCCGCAGGTGCGGCGCCTCGACGAGCTGCTCGCCGCGCGGACGCGCATCGCCGACGGGTACACCGAACGGCTGCGTGGGCTGCCGGCCGTGCTGCCGCGCGCCGACGAGGGCGACGTCCACGGCTGGCAGGCGTACGTCGTGCAGATCGACGACCGCGACCGCGTGCTCGCGGAGCTGCGGGCGCAGGAGATCGAGGCGCAGATCGGGACGTACGCGGTGCACCTGCTCGGGCCATACCGCGACCAGGGCGAGTTCCCCGGCGCGCGGGCCGCGTTCGAGCGCGCGCTGGCGCTCCCGTTCCACACGCGGCTCTCCGACGGCGACCTCGATCGCGTCGCCGAGGCGCTTCGGGCTGCGCTTCGCCGCTGAGCGAGCTACCCCCGTCTGGACCACTGCCTCGGTGGTCCATGCCCCACCGCCCTGGGGTTTCCACCCCAATCCCGCCGCTGTCAAATCTACCGGCCGACCCGTGTCGGGTCTGTGCCAATTGCAGGAAAGATGTGTGGCCGAACGCCATCCGCCGAGGCTGCCTTCCCAGGTTCCTTGACAAGGTAGTGAGTCACCACTAACATACCGCCCATGAGCACGACGACACGGAAGACGAAGGAGGTGCGGCGCGAGGAGATCCTCGACGCGGCCCTCTACGTGTTCGCCGAGTTCGGCTTCGCCGGCGCCTCGACCGAGGACATCGCCGCCCGGGCCGGGATCTCGCAACCGTACGTCTTTCGCCTCTTCGGGACGAAGAAGGAGCTCTTCAAGGCCGTCGTCGCCCGCTGCTTCCGCGAGACGCTGGAGGCCTTCCAGCGCGCGGCCGAGGGCAAGCGCGGCGAGGAGGCGCTCGAGGCGATGGGAACGACCTACATGGAGCGGTTTCTCCCCGACCGCACGCGGCTGCGCCTTCAGATGCAGGCCTACGCGTCCAGTGACGACCCCGAGATCTGCAGCGTCGTCCGCGCGGGCTACGGCGACCTCGTGTCGTACGTCGAGCGCGTGTCCGGCCTGCCGCCGGCGGTCGTCTCACGCTTCTTCGCGCAGGGGATGCTCCTGAACGTGGTCGCATCGATGGGCCTCGACACCTATTCGGAGCCCTGGGCGGAGCGGCTCATGCAGGGCTGCAAGGAAATGGACGACTGACCGGTGACCCTTTTTTTTCGAAGCGAGGTAAGTAATGAGTCACAAATATAAGACGATCTGGACGTTCGCGATCACCTCGGTCGCGCTCTTCATGGTCACGCTCGACAACCTCGTCGTCACGACGGCGCTGCCGGTGATCCGGCAGGACCTGCACGCGACGCTCTCGGAGCTCGAGTGGACCGTGAACGCCTACACCCTGACGTTCGCCGTGCTGCTCCTCACCGGCGCCGCCCTCGGCGACCGGCTCGGCCGCCGGCTGATGTTCACGGTCGGCCTCGGGATCTTCACCCTCGCCTCGGCGGCGGCTGCGCTGGCGCCGTCGGCGGCGGCGCTCGACCTCGCACGCGCGGCGCAGGGCGTCGGCGGCGCGATCGTGATGCCGCTCACGCTGACGATCCTGTCGGCGGCGGTGCCGAAGGAGAAGCGCGGGCTCGCGCTCGGCGCGTGGGGCGGGATCGGCGGCCTCGCCGTCGCGTTCGGACCCCTCGTCGGCGGCGCGGTCGTCGACGGTCTGTCGTGGCACTGGATCTTCTGGCTCAATGTGCCGATCGGGATCCTGCTCGTGCCGCTCGCGTTCTCGCGGCTCGACGAGACGTTCGGCCCGAAGCAGAAGCTCGACCTGCCGGGGCTGGGCCTCGTCAGCGCCGGCCTGCTCGGGATCGTCTGGGGGCTCGTGCGCGGGAACCAGGTCGGCTGGGGCTCGGCGGAGATCGTCGGCGCTCTGACCGCAGGCGCGATCGTCACCGCCCTGTTCGTCCTGTGGGAGTTCCGCACGGCGACGCCGATGCTGCCGATGCGCTTCTTCCGCAACCGGGCGTTCGCGCTGACGAACCTCGCGTCGCTGTTCATGTTCTTCGGGATGTTCGGCTCGATCTTCCTGCTCAGCCAGTTCTTCCAGACGGTGCAGGGATACTCGCCGCTCGGTTCCGGGCTGCGGATCCTGCCGTGGACGGCGATGCCGATCTTCGTCGCGCCGATCGCCGGTGCGCTCTCCGACCGCGTCGGCGCGCACAAGATGGTCGGCGTCGGGCTCGCGATGCAGGCGACGGGTCTCGCATGGATCGCGGCCGTGTCGACGCCGACGACGCCGTACGTCGACCTGGTCGCGCCGTTCACGCTCAGCGGGATCGGCATGGCGCTCTTCTTCGCGCCCGTCGCGAACGTCGTGCTGTCGGCTGTGCGGCCGGAGGAAGAGGGCCAGGCCTCCGGCGCGAACAACGCGATCCGCGAGCTGGGCGGCGTGTTCGGCGTCGCGGTCCTCGCCTCCGTGTTCGCGCACTACGGCGGGTACGGCACCGGCGTCTCGTTCACCGACGGGATGAAGCCCGCGGTCTACATCGGCGCGGCGATCGTCGCCCTCGGCGCGGTCGCGATGTTCGCGGTCGGCCAGAGGCGGCGGCCGCAGGAGGCGGTCGCCGGCGCGCCCGCGCTCGATCTGGCGGCGTAGAGCACTCCTACTCCAGGCGGATCCGGCTGGCGGCCACGGCGATCGCGGCCGCCAGCCCCGCCAGGAACACGAACGACACGCGCAGGCTGAAGGCCTGCGCGGTCGCGCCGACGATCGGCGGCCCGGCGACGAAGCCGAGGTAGCCGACGGTCGTGACGGTCGCGATCCCGCCGGCCCCGCCGATGCGCCCGGCGGCGCCGAAGGCGATCGGGGCGGCGACCGAGACGCCCGCACCGCCGAGGAAGAACCCGGCGAGCGCGACCGGGACGACGGGCGCGACGGCCGCCACGACGGTGCCGACGACGGCGCACACGCCGCCGGCGGTCAGCAGGCGCCGGTCGCTGAAGTGTCGCGTCAGCCACTGGGCGGAGAAGCGGCCCCCGGCCATCGCGACTGCGTAGGACGCCGGGCCGAGGGCGCTCACGCCGGGGCCCGCGTCGAGGTCGCGCGTCAGGAAGAGCGCGCTCCAGTTCTCGAGCGCGCCTTCGACGACGAACGCGCACGAGCAGATCGCCGCCACCGCAACGGCGGCGCGGTGGAGGCCGAGCACGTTCCCGGGTCCCTCGTCGCGCGCGACCTCGCGCGGAATCGGATTCCTGTTCGCCACGGCCGCGGCCGCGAGTACGGCCGCCGCGACGGCGAGGATCGGGAGGCGGCCCGCGCCGCCCTCCCGCGCCGCGCCGGCCAGGAGGGCGCCGGCGAGGAGCCCGGTCGAGAAGAGCGCGTGCGCGAGCTGCATCGAGCGGTTCCCGGTGGCGGCCTCGATCGCGGCCACCTCGGCGTTGATCGCGACGTCGACGACGCCGGAGCAGGCGCCGTAGAGGAGCATCGCGGCGGCGAGGGGCGCCACGGAGCCGGCGAGCGCCGGGAGGATCGCGACCGCTGCGAGCGCGGCGAGCGAGCCGGGGAGAAGCGCCGGCCTTCGGTCGACGCGCGGGCCGACGACGAGCATCGCGGGCAGCGAGCCGAGCCCGACGCAGAGGAGCGCGAGCCCGAGCTCGCCCTTCGACGCGCCGGTCGCGCGCTGCACCGCCGGCACGATCGCCGCCCACGAGCCCCAGAGGAACCCCAGCGCGAAGAAGGCTGCGAGCGCGGCGCGCCTAGACGGCATCCCACGCGTCCGGGAGCGCGGCGGTCGGAAGAGACGCGTCCGGAGGGCATGTCTCCCACCCGGTCGGCCACGGCGGGTCTGCCAGGACCCGCGCGACGACCGCACGGACCACGCCCACGTCGACCACGCCTGCCCGCGCCGCCTGCTCGAGGTGGTCCTCGTCCTTCAACGACGTGGTTCCGTCCGGGAGCGCGACGAGGTCGAGCTTCCAGTCGAGCGTGTCGAATCCGACCGGCGTCCGCCGTAGCGGCTGCTCGAAGTTCACGTACCAGCTGAGGAATGTGCGGCACTCGTCGAAGAAGAGGAGCGTCGAGAAGGGCTCACCGCGTCGTGCAATCCGCAGAGTCCAGTTCTGCCAGCGGCCGGGAGCCAGCGACCACTCGTCCGTCGGAACGCGCAGGCGCGCGCCCGAGGAATCGACCGGCAGCCGCGTCTCGGAGCCCGGCCGAGTCGCGAGCACGACGTGCTTGCGACTCTCCTCGACGACGTGCCAGGCGCGCGCGAGCCACACTCGGCCGTGCCAGATCTCTCGGACCGCCACGACGGTCACACGCTGTCCCAGCCCGTCGGGAGCTCGGGCATCGCCCACGACGGATCCGGGCGCCAGTCCTCCCAACCGGTCGGCCACGGGGGGTCCGCGAGCACGCGCGCCAGCTCGGCTCGCACGTCGGCCTCGTCGAGGTAGCCGCGCCGCGCCGCCTCCGCGAGCTCGTCCTCGTCCTTGACTCGCGTCGTTCCGTCCGGCGCGACGACGAGGTCGAGCTTCTCGTCGATGATGTCGAAACACGCGCCGCGCACCTTCGACTCGCGCTCGAAGTTGACGTACCAGTGCTGGAAGGCGCCGCCGCGCCACATCAGCCACAACGAGTGGCGCGCCCCGGGACGGAGGAACACGAGGCACTCCGTCTCGGCGGGCCGGTCCTCGAGCGTCCAGTCCTCGTCTCCGGGAATCCGCAGCTCGCGCGCACCGGCGAACGGGCGCTTCACGGGCACGCCTTCCGGGTGCCAGACGGCGTACGTCCCGTCGACCTCGTCGACGAGCCGCGCCGGGACGATCCGCCAGACACGTCCGCGCCAGAGCTCGCGGATCCCGATGTCGGTCACATGCGGTCCCAGCCGTCGGGCAGCGCCGGCACCGGCCAGGACGGGTCGGGCCGGAAGTCCTCCCAGCCGGTCGGCCACGGGCGCTCGGCGATCACGCGCTCGCCCTCGGTGCGGATCGCGCGCGCCTGCTCGGCCGTGAGCCGGCCGTGGCGCGTCGCCGCCTCGAACTCGTCTTCGTCCTTCCACTGCGGCTCGCCCGTCTCCGCGGGCACCCAGACGTCGAGAATTCCGTCGCGCGAGTCGATCGTGCGGTCGCCGCGGACGTGAAGCTCCTCGAGGTTCACGTACCAGCCGAGGAACCGTCCTTGCTCGCGAAACAGCCACAGCGAGTACGCCCGGCCCCGCGGAAAGAGCATGACGAGGTCGCCGCCGCGCCACGGTCGGATGTCCGTCGCGCGCGGATGGCTCCAGCGCTCCTCGAGCCGCACGTCGCGGAGGTCGCGCCCGTCGGCGAGCACCGGCTTCGCAACGAGCGTCCGCGGGGCGAGGTAGGCGACGAGCCGGTCGTCGCCGTCCTCGACGACCGTCAGCGGGAGGCCGCCCCGGAACTGTCCGTCGCCCGAGCGGTAGCGCGCGACGACGACGTCGCCCCTAGACCACATCCCAGCCCTCCGGGAGGGGGAGCGGGGTCCAGTCGCGCGGCGGCCGCCAGTCCTCCCAGCCCGTCGGCCACGGGCGCTCCGCGATCACGCGCTCGCCCCCGACCCGTACCTCGGCCACGCCCGTGTCGTCGAAGACGCCGAGGTCGATCGCCTGCGCGAAGTCGTCCTCGTCCTTCCAGCGCCACGTGCCGTCCGCGTCGACGACCACGTCGAGCGCCCAGTCCGTGGTGTCGAAGCGCGACCCGTTCACCCGAAGCGGCGCCTGGAGGTTCACGTACCAGCCGATGTGCGACCACTCTGCGTCCCAGTAGACCTCGACGGTGTGCGCGTCGCCCGGGCGCATGAAGCGGAGGACGTGTGTGCCCTGCCAGGCCCACGCGTGAGGCGGGTCGCCGCGCACCCACGCCTCGAGGTACTCCGTGCCGAGCGCGCGTTTCATCAGCCTGCCCTCGTTGCCGGGGCCGCAGTAGAGGCCGATGCGCCCATCGCCGCGCTCGCCGGCGTAACGGTGCGGGAACGTCCAGCGCACGCGGCCGCGGTAGATCGAGCGCAGGAGGACGGGGTCACCCGGTCGCACGCCCCGCGACTCTAAGGGCACGGGGTTAGTGTGCTGTAAATGCTGTCGATCGTCGTGACGGTGCTGAACGAGGCGGGCTCGGTCGAGGAGCTCT